>JAIXZR010000113.1 GCA_027489455.1 Rubrivivax sp.
GGCCGACGACGCCAGCAACTACGGCGCCATCGGCATGGTGATCGGGCACGAGATCAGCCACCACTTCGACGACCGCGGCCGCCAGTTCGACGCCCAGGGCAACCTGCGCGACTGGTGGCTGCCGGCCGACGTCGAGGCCTACAAGGCGCGCGCCGACAAGGTGGCCGCGCTCTACAGCAGCTTCGAGCCGCTGCCCGGCGAGCGGCTGAACGGCCGGCAGACGCTGGGCGAGAACCTGTCGGACGTGGGCGGCATGCAGATCGCCTTCGCCGGCCTGCAGATCGCGCTGGAGCGGCAGAAAAAAGCCGGCAAGCCCGCGCCGCTGGTGGACGGCTACACGCCCGAACAGCGCTTCTTCATCGCCAACGCCGTGGTCTGGCGCATCAAGTGGCGGCAGGAAGCGCTGGTGAACCAGATCCGCACCGGCCAGCATTCGCCGGGGCGCTGGCGCATCCTGGGCCCGATGAGCCAGATGACGGCCTTCGCCCAGGCCTTCAGCTGCAAGCCGGGCGATGCGATGGTGTCCAGCGAGCCCATCATCGTCTGGTAGCGCCTGCGGCCGGCATGGTGCGGGCGATGGCCATCACCGCGCGCACGGTGTCGGCGTCGTCAGGCGCAGCCTGCAGCAGCGTGAAGGTGGCCGGCCCGGGCAGGTTGGGGCTGCCCGGGGGCAAGGCGCGGGCGTGCTCGGCCAGCGTGCCTTCCAGCAACGGCAGCACCGTGCTGCCATCCACGAGCAGCAACACGCGCGATGCCGGCACGGTGTCCAGCAGCGCGCCCAGTTCGTAGCGGCAGCCCAGGCGGTCGGCATTGAAGCTGCGCAGGTCCATCACCACCAGGTCACTGGCCTGCATCAGCGCGCGCACCGCCGGCTGCCAGGCGTCGTTGCCGCAGAACAGCTCGTCCACCGTGTAGAGGCCGCCGAGATCGGGCGCGTCGCTCAGCGCTGCCAGGCGCGGCGCCACCTGGGCGGGCTCGATGAGGAAGTGGCGGCGCAGCCGGAAGGTGACGAAGTCGATGAGTTCGGCCGGCCCCAGCGTGCGGCCGGCCAGGTCGGGCGCGGCGATCATGCGCACCGGGCCGGCCCAGGCCCAGCGCGCCCGCAGGCTGTCGAACAGGCGCTCGCTGCGCCGCCGGTCGCCGAACACGCGCAGCAGCAGCAGCCGGCGCGCCGGCTGGCGGCGCGCACGCCAGCGCAGCAGCAGGCCACCGGCCAGCGCCACGGCCTTGGCCGCAGCAAAGGCCAGCAGGCCCAGCACGCCGTCGCGCCCGACGTCGAAGGCCAGGCTCTTGCACAGCACCAGGGCCTGGAACAGCCAGACGGTATCGGCCAACAGGCTGACATCGTTGATCCAGCCGCGGCGGTCGGCCACGTGCAGCGCCCAGGCTGCCAGCGCCACCAGCGGCAGCGCCGCCAGCGCGCCGGCCAGGAAGATGCCGAGCTGCATGACGACGAACGACAGCCCCCACTCCGAGGCCAGGGCCGCCATGCCGCGCATGCCGGCGTAGCTGCTGCTGGCCACCTGCGCCACCACCCCGCCCAGGCACGCCAGCACCACGGCCAGCATCAGCACCGGCCCGACCGAGCGCACCTGGCGGTTGAGCAGCAGCACCAGCAGCAGATAAGGCAGCGCCGCCATGCCCCAGAACACCAGCAGCGTGGCCCAGCCCGGCACCGTGATCCCGGCCAAAGCCATGGCCGGCGTGCCGCGCAGGCCCGCCAGCAGGCACAGCAAGGCCAGGCCGCCCAGGTAGCCGGCCAGCAGCGCCCACTGCACGCGCCTTTCGCCCGCCCACAGCAGCCACAGCAGCACGCCGGTGCCCAGCAGATAGGCCCAGCCGACGACGGCAAAGCGCAGCGGGGTGATGGCGATGTCGCCGAAGTCCAGGCTCAGCCATGCAGCCACGCTGGCCAGGGCCACGCCCGCCAGCAGATGCACGGCGCTGGCGGCCCAGCGCACATCGGCCACCGGCCCCGAGACGGCCGCCACAGCCGAGCGCAACTGCACCGTGGCGGCCTGTACCCCCCACCCCGCCGCGGCCACGGGTACGGGTGCCGAGGCCGCACGCGCCATCCAGCGGCCCACGCGCCAGCGGTACATCAGCAGCAGCACCAGCCCGCCCAGCAAGGTGGCCAGGCTGGCAAAGACGACGAAGGTGGTGGCCATGCCGGCCCAGCTGGCTTCGTCCGTCGACGGCTTGTAGCGGTCGCGCGCGGCCAGGCTCTCGTAGATCTGGAAAGAGGTCAGGTCGTGGCGCTGGCGCGCCTGGGCGTCCAGCGCTGGCAGCAGCGCCAGGGCCCGGTGCGCGCTGGCCAGGTCCAGGCCCAGCGCCACGTCATCGCGCCGGGTATCGGCCAGGCGCTGGCGCTGTGCCAGCACGCTGCGCCACAGGCGGGCGGCCTCGGCGGCATCGCCGGCCGCGGCATGCCAGGCGGCGCTGCGGCCGAGTGCCAGCGATGCATCGCGCGGCGTCACGCCGGCCAGCGGCTGCGCCTGGGCCTGCAGCAGCACCTGCTGCGCCAGGGCCTGGGCCTCGCGCGCCGCGGCGGCGTCCCCCTGGCGCAGCCAGGCCTGCGCGGCCTGGTCGTGCACGGCCGCCAGCAAGCGCCAGTCGCCGCTGGCCTGGGCTGCGGCCAGCGCCTGCTGCCAGTCGGCGGCGCTGGGCTGGCGCTGCGGCAGCGCCACCCACAGCAGCCAGGCGGCGGCGTCGGTGGGGTCCAGCTGCAGTGCTTCGCGCAGGCCGCGTTCGGCCTGGTTGCGGGCCGGATCACTGGCGCTGTCGCCGAACAGGCCCGTGCGGCGCACTTCCAGCATCGGCTGGGCCTGCCCGGTGGGGTTCATGGCCAGCCAGAAAGCCGCTGGCAGCTCGCGCAACGCCAACGCGTGGCGGCGTGCGGCAGCGGCTTCGCGCGCCCCGCCGGGGCCGCGCTGGCGCAGGGCCTGGGCCTGGGCCTGCAGCAGCGCTTCGGCCGGCGCGGCGTTGCCCACGCGCGCCAGGCGGTGCAAGGCGCGCCGGGCAGCAGCGGCCTGTGCTGGATCGGCAGTCAGCGCCAGCAGCGCCTGCACGGCCTGGCCGTGCTGCTGCTGGATCAGCGCACGCAAGCCGCTGCCGGCTTCGCGCTCCGCGAGCCCTGGCGGCCAGAGCTGCACCACGGGCGGCTCGATCCAGCGCGCAAAGCGGGCCTGGGCCTGAGCCGCCAGCGCCTGCGCATCCGGGTCTGCCTGCTGCGCGGCTTGCGCAGCCCGCGCGCCCGCCAAGCCTGCGGCTGCGGCCAGCGCCAGCAGACACAGCAGCGCCCGCAGCGCAAGGCGCCAGGCAGCGACGACGGGCAGGCGCAGCACACACATGGCCTGCAGTGTGCCGCCCCGGTGGCGCAGGACCACCCCCAAGTCACCAGGGCAGGCCACCGCGCCCTGCCACGCAGGGCCCGGCGCCTTCAGCGCCGCTGCAGCAGCCCGCGCAGATCCAGGCCCTGGGCCTCGGCCTGGCCCTGCACGCGGCGCCACAGCTGCCAGGCCAGCCAGCCGCGGCGCCCCCAGCGCCAGGCCAGCCGCAAGGCGCGGCGTGGCCGCAGCACCAGCAGCAGCGCGCCAGCCGCAGCTGGCACTTCGGGGTGGCGGCGCAGCCACTGCCAGCCGCCCTGCACGGCAATGCGCGCCCGGTCCACGCGGCCCAGTTGCAGCTGCCAGGGCGCCATCTGCTCGGCCACCTGCTGGCGCAACAGGGCGCTGCGCAGCAGCAGCTCCTGCTGGCGCAGCGCCAACGCGCGGATGCGGTTCTCGTTCATGCGGCGCAGGCCCTCAGGGGACGGCCGGGGGCGGCGCCGTGTTGTCGGCCGGGCGCAGGCTTTCGCGGTCGCGGCGCAGTTCGCCCAGCGTCAAGGCGAAGGGGCCGCCGTCACGCACCACCAGCGCATCGCGCGCGCGCAGCAGCAGCCAGGCCCCGCCTGCAGCGAACGCCAGCGTCAGCACGCCCATCGCGGCCAGGCGATGGCCTTCCCAGAACAGCAGGATCACGAAGCCCAGCGCCAGCACCAGCGCCAGGGCCAGCAGCACCAGGGCCACGGCGGCCTGGAACAGGGCATTGAAGAGGCGCAGCTTCTCGGCTTCGAGCTCGGTGCCGAAGAGCTCCAGCCGCACCAGGGCCAGGTCGATGAGCGAATCCAGCGCGCGCTTGCCGCTTTCGAACAGCCCGCCGCCAGGCGCAGTGCGGGGGGGACGCGAGTTCATCGCGCCGCGGTCAACGGCGGCCGATGAGCAAGCCGACGATCAAGCCCACGCCGGCGCCGATGGCCACCGATTTCCAGGGGTGCTCGTGCACATAGTCGTCGGCGGCGTGGCCGGCGGCCTTGGCCTTTTCGGTGGCGCTGTGCTGCAGGTCGACCAGCCGCTCCTTGGACTGCGAGAGCCGCTCCTGCAGCCGCGCGCGCAGGCTGGCGGTGCCTTCGCTGACATCGTGTGCGGTGAGCTTGAGCAGCTCTTCGGCATCGGAGACGACGACCTTCAGATCGGCCATCAGCTTGTCACGTTGGGTGGCGGTGAGTTCGGACATCGGGGGCTCCTCAAGGGTGTTGTGCGACATCCCGAACCGTACCACCGGCCTGCCCGGCGGCCTGTAGGCGCAGGCCTCAACGTTTCGGGGTCTTCCTGGGCGCGGCCGCGGCCTGGAAGGCTTCGCTCATGCCGATGAGCACGCCGCTGACCATCGCGGTGTAGCTCTCGGCCATCACCTGCGCCGCGCGCAGCGATGCCGCGCGCGTGCTGCGCACGGCGTCCTGCATCTGCTGCGCCAGCTGCTCGGCCGTCATCGTGGCCTGCGCGCCGGACAGCGTGCCGCCGGCCTGCATCTTCTCGAGCACCTGGCCCCAGGCGCCGGCCATCGGTGCGCTGGCGCCGGCAGCCGTCTTCTTGAGCGCGGCGAACATCGTGTCCTCGAAGCTCTCCAGGTCGCCCAGCGCCTTCTTCAGGTGCTTGTCACGCAGGTCGGCGCCCTGGGCGACCAGGGTTTCCAGCGCCACGCGGTTGGCGTCCACGGCCTTCAAGAGCGCGGCGTCCATGCCAGCCACGGCCTGCTCGAGCAGGGCTTCGGGGTCGATGTTGGGCACCAGGTTCTTCGCCGCCCCGGCGCTGGCAGCTTCGGACACGGCCTTGAGCGTGCTGCGGATGTTCTTCAGCGACAGCTCGCGCGCCTGCAGCGCCGCCAGGGTGGCTTCGGCCACGCCCTTCTTCAGCTGCTCGCCCTGCTTGGCGGTGGCGTTTTCGAACAGCGAAATCAGGGCGTCGGGGTCGATCAGGGCCTTGGCCATGGCAGTGCTCCAGGTGGTGATGGGTGGATGCTCTCACTGCCACCTGACAAGGGCAATACGGCGTGGCCACCGATAATCCCGCGGGTCCACCCGAGGTGCCTGCTCCATGACCCGTGTCTACAACTTCAGCGCCGGCCCTGCCGCCCTGCCCGAACCCGTGCTGCAGCAGGCCGCCGCCGAGATGCTGGACTGGCAGGGCTCGGGCATGTCGGTGATGGAGATGAGCCACCGCGGCCCGCAGTTCATGGCCATCATGGCCGATGCGATGGCCCGGCTGCGCGCGCTGCTGCAGGTGCCGGCGGACCATGAAGTGCTGTTCATGCAGGGCGGGGCACTGGGCGAGAACGCCATCGTGCCGATGAACCTGCTCGGAGAGCACCGCAGCATCGACTTCATCGACACCGGCGAGTGGTCGCGCAAGTCGATGCAGGAAGCGGCGAAGTACGCGCAGGTCAACGTCGCCGCCAGCAGCGCCGACAACGGCGACACGCGCATCCCGGCGCGCGAGACCTGGCGCCTGGACCCGCAGGCCGCCTACGTGCACATCTGCAGCAACGAGACCATCGGCGGGCTCGAGTACCCCGACACGCCCGACGTGGGCACGGTGCCGCTGGTGGCCGACATGTCCAGCAGCATCCTCAGCCAGCCGGTGGACGTGGCGCGCTACGGGCTGATCTACGGCGGGGCGCAGAAGAACATCGGCCCGGCCGGGCTGACCATCGTCATCGTGCGGCGCGATCTGCTGGGCCGCGCCCTGCCCTGCACGCCCACGGCCTTCAACTACCGCGTGGTGGCCGACAACGGCAGCATGTACAACACCCCGCCCACCTATGCGATCTACATCGCCGGGCTGGTGTTCCGGTGGATCGAGGCGCAAGGCGGCCTGCCCGCGATGGCCGCGCGCAATGCCGAGAAGGCCGCGCTGCTGTACGACGCACTGGACCGCAGCGCCCTGGAGCGCGGCGGACTGTTCGTCACCAAGGTGGCGCGCGAGTGCCGCAGCCGCATGAACGTCACCTTCCACCTGCGCGACGACACGCTCACCGCAGCCTTCCTGGCCGGCGCCGAGGCGCGTGGCCTGGTGCAACTCAAGGGCCACCGCGTCGTGGGCGGCCTGCGCGCATCGCTGTACAACGCCATGCCGCTGGCGGGTGTGCAGGCGCTGGTGGCCTGGATGGCGGAGTTCGAGGCCCGGCACGGCTGAAAGCCGCGCCCACGGGGCGATCAGCGCTTGATGCGGCTGATCTTCGTGCCTTCGATGCTCAGGCTGGCCATCAGGCCCTGCTGGTCGGTGATGAAGGCATAGGCATCGTCCTTCAGCGTCGACGTCGACAGGTTCTTGGCGATGCCTTCGTTGACGGCCACGATCGTCGGGCCCACGCCGAATTCCCAGCCCTTGGACTTGGCCAGGTAATTGACGGCCTTGTCGCTCATCAGGAAGACGACGTACGCATACGTTTCCGCCCCCGCCTGCCAGCCCCAGGAGGCAGACACCGAGTTGAAGTAGTCGGTGACCTTGCCACCGCGCATCAGCACGCCTTCGCCGTAGCTGCCGCCGAACACCAGCCCGGCCTTCACGATCTTCGGGAACACCAGGATCGCCTTGGCCCGCTTGGCGATCACTTCCGCCGTCGGGTTGGTCTTGTACAGGGCCTGCAGGGCCTGCGCGGCGTCTCGGTCCAGATCTTCGGCCGCTGCGGCCAGCGCCAGGGTGCCGGTGCTGCCCAGCAGCAGTGCCGCTGCCGTGGCCAGCACCAGGCCATGCAGTTTGCGTCTTGAAGCAGTCATTGCGTTGTCCTCGATATCGGCCGATTGCCGGCACCGAGACTGCGGCCGGCCAGGGTGGGCCGTCTGTCCGCCAACGCACAGACCACTGCCCGGGCCTGCTTCAGTGTCGGGCATTGCCCATCTGCCCACCCTACCCCACCCGCCATGACGCCGCGCCCGCGATGAATCCGCTGCAGGACCCCGCTGGCGCCGCCCCCGCGCCGGCCGCAGCCGGCATGGCACCGGGGCCGCCGGGGGTCTGGGTGCTCAGCGGCCGATGGACGCTGGCCGGGCTCGGCGCCTTGCAGCGGCCCCGCGCGTTGCCCGCCTTCGACATCGCGCCCCGCGCACTCGACGGCGCTGCGCTGGTGGACATCGACACCGCCGGCGCCTGGGTGCTGCAGACCTGGGTGGGCAGCGGCCCCGCCGCGCCCGTGCTGCAGGCCTGGCCCGCGCGCGCCGCCACCTTGATGCAGCAGGTGCAGGCCGATGCGCGCCGCAGCACCCCCGATGCAGCACCCCCCGGGCTGCTGCCGCGCATCGGCCGGCAGGCCCTGGACATCGCCCGCCAGGTGCAGGCCTTCCTGCGCTTCGTCGGCCAGGTGGCCGCAGCCGCCTGGCGGCTGCTGCACCAACGCCGGCAGCCGCGGGGTTGGCGCCTGGGCGCGATCTGGCACGAAGTCCAGATCGGCGGCGTCGAGGCATTGCCCATCGTGGGGCTGATGTCCTTCCTGCTCGGCGTGGTGGTGGCCTACCAGGGCGCCGACCAGCTGCGCCACTACGGCGCCAATGTGTTCGTGGTCGAGCTCGTCGGCTACGCCATGCTGCGCGAATTCGCCCCGCTGATGGGGGCCATCATCATCGCCGGGCGCTCCGGCTCTGCGTATGCCGCGCAACTGGGCGCGATGGTGGTGGCCGAGGAAGTGGACGCGATGCGCACGATCGGCATCGATCCGCTGCAGCGCCTGGTGGTGCCCAAGATCCTGGCGCTGGTGCTGGCACTGCCGCTGCTCACCCTCTTTGCCGACATCACCGGCGTGTTCGGCGGCATGGTCATGGCGCGCACGCGGCTGGACATCGGCTACGCCGAGTTCGCGGCGCGCTTCGGCCGCGTGATGCAGGGGTCGGCCCTGTTGCTGGGGCTGGGCAAGTCGGTGGTGTTCGCCGCGATCATCGCCACCGTCAGCTGCTTCCAGGGCCTGCGCACCCAGGGCAGTGCCGACAGCGTGGGCACGCAGACGACGCTGAGCGTGGTGCAGTCGATCTTTCTCGTCATCGTGGCCGACGCGCTGTTCTCGGTCGTCTTCAATGCCCTGGACCTGTGATGCAGCCGCAGCAGGCCGAGCCGGTGATCGAACTGCGACAGGTGTGCACGCGCTTTGGCGGGCACAGCGTGCATGAAGGCCTGGACCTGTGCGTGCGCCGCGGCGAGATCCTGGGCCTGGCCGGTGGCAGCGGCTCGGGCAAGACCGTGCTGCTGCGCGAAATGATCGGCCTGCAGCGCGCCAGCGCCGGCCAGGTGCTGGTGTTCGGCCAGGACCTGGCCGGCCTGGACACCGCGCAGTGGCTGGCCCTGCGCCGGCGCTGGGGCGTGATGTTCCAGCGCGGCGGGCTGTTCGGATCACTCACGGTGCGGCAGAACGTCGGCCTGCCGCTGCGCGAGCACAGCACGCTGGACGACGCGCTGATCGACCGCATCGCCGACTGGAAGCTGGCGCTCACGGGCCTGCCGCCCGATGCCGGCCCCAAGCACCCGGGCGAACTGAGCGGCGGCATGCTCAAGCGCGCCGCGCTGGCGCGTGCCATCGCGCTGGACCCGGAACTGCTGTTCCTGGACGAACCCACGTCGGGCCTGGACCCGGCCAGCTCTGCTGGCGTGGACGAGCTGATCCTGCGCACGCAGGCGCTGTTCGGCCCGACGATCGTGATCGTCAGCCATGACCTGGACCTGCTCTGGCAGGTCTGCGACCGCGTGGCCGTGCTGGGCGAAGGCCGCGTGCTGGCCCTGGGCACGATGGCCGAGCTGGCGCGGGACACCCGGCCGATCGTGGCGGCCTATTTCGCCGATCGCCGCGCGGTCCGCAGGCCTGCGGCTGCAGCCGGGCCGGCCGGCAGCAGCGCGGACTAAGGCCGCCGATGGACGAGAAGTTCAGCGCTGCCGCGGTCGGTGCCTTCGTGCTGCTGCTGGGTGCGGCCCTGGTGGGCGCCGTGCTGTGGCTGGCAGCCGGGGTGGGCAGCCGCGAGGCCACCCACCCTTACCAGGCGGTGATCCAGGAATCGGTGGCCGGGCTCAGCCTTGCCGCACCGGTGAAGTATCTTGGGGTGGACGTGGGCAAGGTGGACCGCATCGAGATCGACCCCGGCAACCCGAAGCAGGTGCGCCTGCACTTCCTGATCCGGCACGGCACGCCCATCCAGCACGACAGCGTGGCGGTGCTCAAGACGCAGGGCCTGACCGGCATCGCGTATGTCGAAATCAGCGGCGGCAGCGCGGGCTCGCCGCCGCTGCTGCCCGGTGCCGATGGCGAGCCACCGACCATCCCCTTCAAGCCATCGCTCAGCGCCCGGCTCGAGAACGTGCTGGCCGCCTTGCTGGGCCAGGTCGACCACCTGTCCGACAAGCTCGATGCGGTGCTCGACGCCGACAACCAGGCCGCCCTGAAATCAACACTGGCCGATCTCGCCCTGGTCGCCCGCAGCCTGGCCGCGCAGAGGGCCGCGATCGAAAGCGGCCTGGCCGATGCGGCGCGCACGGCCGCATTGGCAGCACGCGCCGGGCAGCAGCTGGGCCCGGTGCTGGACCGCGTGGCCAGCAGCGCCCAGGCCGTGGAGCGCCTGGCCGACGTGGCCCGGCTGGCCAGCGCCCGCGCCGGCGATACCGCCACCGCGGCCACGCGCAGCGTGCAGCAGCTCGACAGCCAGACACTGCCCGACCTGGCGCGGCTGATGGCCGATCTGAACAGCCTGGCGGTGTCGCTGCGCCAGCTCAGCGAGCAGACCACCGCACAGCCCAGCAGCCTGCTGGCCGGCCCGGCAGCGCCCGTGCCCGGGCCGGGGGAGATCGCCCCATGATCGGACGACAGACCAGGCCAGCCCAGCGGGCCGCACGCATCGCCTTGCAACTGGCGGGTGCCGCGCTGCTGGCGGCCTGCAGCGCCAGCCTGCTGCCACCCCCTGCGCCGGCGCGAGCCCGCTTCAGCCTGGACGGCCCCGCGCCCGCTGCCGGGCCCCAGGCTGCCGCAGCCGGCGCCCCCGTGCTGGTGGTGGCACTGCCGCGCGCCGCACCGGGCTACGACAGCCGCGGGATGCTCTACCTGCGCCGGCCGCATGAGCTGCAGGCCTTCGCCTTCCACGAATGGGTGGCGCCACCGGCACAGATGCTGGCGCCGCTGCTGGTGCGCGCGCTGCAGGACAGCGGCCGCTTCCGTGCCGTGCTGCTGGCGCCCACGGCGGCGGTGGCCGATTGGCAGCTGGAAACCCAGATCCTGCGCCTGCACCAGGATTTCACGCAGCAGCCCAGCCAGGTGCGGCTGACCCTGCGTGCCGTGCTGGTGGACAGTGCGAGCCGCCAGACGCTGGCCTGGCGGGAGTTCGACGTGGCGGTGGCCGCGACGGGCGACGACCCGGTCTCGGGCGCGCAGGCCGCGCAGCGGGCCACGCACAGCGTGATGGCCGAGCTGGCAGCCTTCTGCGCCGAGGTGCGGCCAGGCCCGGCGCCGGCGCGGCCGCCATGACGGCGGCTGCAGCGGCCGCGCCGGGCTGGCTGCGCTACATCTGCTCGACGCGCAGGCCGGTCGACATCACGCGCCCTTCGGCGGTGAAGTCGACGTCGAAGACCGTCTCTTCGCCGGGCATGTAATTGCCCAGCACGCCGTAAGTCCAGGTGCGACCGGGCTCGGCGCGGTACTTCACGTTGTGCGCTGGCCGGCCCAGCAGGCTGCGCACCTGGTCGCGCGTCATGCCCACCTGCACGGCAGATTGCTGCGCGGCCGTGACGGTGTAGCCGCCGGCGGCATGGACGAGTGCGGCGGTGCCAAGCGCAGCGGCCATCAAGGCGGTGCGCCAGCCGGCGCGTCGAAGGGAGGTGTTCATGGCGGTCCTGTCGTTTGGATGGGGGGGATCGGGCCCGCTCTTCGGGCGGCCTGGCCCATGCTGCGGCTTGGGCGCCGGGCTGTCGGTTCGCCGGCGCACGCACACCGGCGGTGGCCGGCAGGTGAATGCACCGGCCATGCACAATGCCCGCATCAGCCTGCGAAGAAAGCCCGATGTGGATTTGAAAGTACCGATCGCCATCACCGACGAGCTCAGCGAGGAAGTCATCAGTGCCACCGGGCTGCTGGACCTCGCCAGTGGCGAGATCTTCCGCATCGAATACCAGGATTGGGACGTGGCCACGCGCGGCCTGCCCTGGGAAGGCGAGGACTACGAATTCACCAGCGGCACGCTGTCCAACAATGGCAAGGACGTCGAGTTCAAGATCGACGTCAACCAGGTCACGGGCCAGTACAGCGTCAGCGCCACCGAGCTGCTGGAAATCAAGGTCCGCGCCGCCCAGCTGTTTGCCGGCATCAGCGGCCAGACCCTGGCCCGCAGCGCCGGCACCGGCCCGGCTGCCAGCGAGCCGCCGCCGGCCCGGCCCAAGCCGCCCGCCAAGGGCAGGGGCCCGCGCTTCCACTGAAGCACGGCGCGCTGGGCATGGCCGCACCGCAAGTGCCCTTCGCCCAGGCCTGGCGCTTCTGGCTGAAGCTGGGCTTCATCAGCTTCGGCGGGCCGGCCGGGCAGATCGCGCTGATGCATGCCGAACTGGTGGAGCGCCGGCGCTGGATCAGCGAGCGGCGCTTCCTGCATGCGCTGAACTACTGCATGCTGCTGCCCGGCCCCGAAGCCCAGCAACTGGCCACCTACCTGGGCTGGCTGATGCACCGCACCTGGGGCGGCGTGCTGGCGGGCGTGCTGTTCGTGCTGCCCTCGCTCTTCATCCTGGTGGGCCTGGCCTGGGTCTACCTGCGATTCGGCGACGTGCCGCTGGTGGCCGGGCTGCTGTACGGCATCAAGCCCGCCGTGGTGGCCGTGGTCCTGCACGCCGCCTGGCGCATCGGTACGCGCGCCTTGCACAACCGCTGGCTGCTGGGCATCGCAGTGGCGGCCTTCGTCGCGATCTTCGTGTTCTCGACGCCGTTCCCGGCCATCGTGCTGGCGGCGGCGGCCATCGGCGCCCTGGGCGCACGCGTGGCGCCGGACGTCTTTGCCCCGGGCGGTGCACCGGCGCACGCCAGCACGGTGGCAGGCCCGGGCCAGCCGCAGGACGCGGGCCGCCCGCCGGCGCTGATCGACGATGACACCCCGGCACCACCGCATGCGCGCTACCAGCGCGCCCGGCTGCTGCGCGTGCTGGGCCTGGGCCTGGGGCTGTGGGCCGCGGCGATGGCGGTGCTGGTGGCCATGCAGGGCCTGCAGGGCAGCCTCACGCAGATGGGCTGGTTCTTCACCAAGGCGGCGCTGCTCACCTTCGGTGGTGCCTATGCCGTGCTGCCGTACGTGGTGCAAGGTGCCGTGGACACCTATGGCTGGGTCACGCCCACGCAGATGATGGACGCCCTGGCGCTGGGCGAAAGCACGCCCGGGCCGCTGATCATGGTGGTGGCGTTCGTCGCCTTCATCGGCGGCTATGGCCAGCAGCTGCTGGGGCCGCAGGCACCGTTCCTGGCCGGTGCGCTGGCTGCCGTGCTGGTGACCTTCTTCACCTTCCTGCCGTCGTTCATCTTCATCCTGGCCGGCGGGCCGCTGGTGGAAGCCACGCGCGGCCGGCTGGGTTTCACCGCGCCGCTGTCGGCCATCAGCGCGGCCGTGGTCGGGGTGATCGTGAACCTGGCGCTGTTCTTTGCCGGGCACGTGCTGTGGCCACAGGGCGCAGCCGCCGGCATCGACGTTCTGGCGGCTGCGCTCGGGCTGCTGGCGGCGCTGGCGCTGTTCCGGCTGCGCTGGGGGGTGATCCCGGTGCTGGCAGCCAGTGCCGCGCTGGGCGCGGTGCTGAAGCTGGCAGGGGGCTGACCGCCGGGCCGTGCCGGCAGCCTGCAGGGCCCTGGCGCGGCAGCCCCACGCCGGCCCGGCCAAGACACGCGCCTTACAGTGCCGGGCCATGAAGGAAACCCGCCTTGCACGCACCACACGCCCCGCCCAGCGCCGGCGCTGGCGCAGCCCGTCACCCCAAGCCCTGGCCACGGCCGGGGCACTGGCCTGGGCCTGTGCCAGCCCCCTGCCCGCCCACGCAGCCCCGCCCGACAGCGGCATCGCCTGGCAGCCGCTGAACGGCTACAGCATCGCGCGCACCGAGACCACGGTGGGCCAGTTCCGGCGCTTTGCCGATGCCACCGGCCTGCGCACCCAGGCCGAAAAAGCCGGCGGCGGCCAGGTCTACGAAGCCGGCTGGACGCGCAAGCCCGGCTGGACCTGGCGCACGCCCTTCGGCCGCCCGGCTGCCGATGACGAGCCGGCGGTGCACCTCAGCTTCCACGAAGCCCAGGCCTACTGCCGCTGGGCCGGCGGCCGCTTGCCCACCGATGCCGAATGGCTGGCCGCGGCCTACACCGAGCAGCGCGCGCAGCCCGCGGCGCCCTTCAAGACCGGCCAGCGCTACGACTTCCCCAGCGGCGCCAGCGCCACGGGGGCGCAGTGCCTGGACGACTGCGGGCCACAGGCCGCCACGCGCGCCGTCAAGCACGGCGCGCGGCTGTGGCGCGGCGATGGCCACGCGCCGGCCGGCAGCACGCCCGCGGGCGTGAACGGCCTGTTCGAGATGGGCGCCAACGCCTGGGAATGGGTGGACGAGCCCATGGGCGCCAGCGGCAACGCCGAGCGCCGCACGCGGGGCGGCAGCTGGTGGTACGGCAGCGCGCAGATGCGGGCCGATCACATCCAGGGCAAGCCGGCCGACACGGCGGTGGTCTACATCGGCTTCCGCTGCACGAAGACGCCGTAGCGGGCCCGCACGACAGGCCGGATGCCACGGGGGTTGCCGATGCCGATCGAGACCTATGCCTGGCTGGCCGACGCGGTGCTGGCCCTGCACTTCGCTGTGGTGGTGTTCGTTCTCGGTGGGCTGCTGGCCATCCCGCTGGGCGACGCACTGGGCTGGCGCTGGGTCCGTGGCTGGGCATTCAGGCTGGCCCATGCCAGCGCCATCGTCGTGATCGCGCTGCAGGCCTGGCTGGGCCGCCATTGCCCGCTGACGATCCTGGAGGCCTGGCTGCGCGCACAGGCCTGGCAGGCCGCCGCGTACCAGCAGGTGAGCTTCGTCCAGTACTGGCTGGAGCGGCTGATCTACTTCTCAGCGCCGCTGTGGGTGTTCGCGCTGCTCTACACCGGCCTGCTGGTGCTGGCCGCCCTGGCCTGGTGGCGCTATCCCCCAGGCCGGGCCGCCAGCCGCGAAGCGGCCTGAAGCAGCTGCGCCACCACGCCGATGGCGATCAGCTCCGGCGCCTTGCCCGCGATGCCGGGCAGCCCGATCGGGCAGACCATCCGTGCCAGGGCTGCGGCGCCAAAACCGCGCTCGCGCAGACGGGCCTCGAAGCGGGCGCGCTTGGTCTGGCTGCCGATGAGGCCGAAGAAGGCGAAGTCGCCGCGCGCCAGCACCGCCTGCGTGATGGCCAGGTCGAGCGCGTGGCTGTGCGTCAGCACCAGGAAGAAGGCCCCGAGCGGGGCAGTGGCGACTTCGGCCTCGACGGGCTCGACGCAGACGCGCTGGATGTGCGGGGGCAAGGGGTCGGCCGGGAACTCGCTCTCGCGCTCGTCCACCCACTGCACCTGGCAGGGCAGCCCGGCCAGCAGCCCGGCCACGGCGCGGCCCACGTGGCCGGCGCCGTAAAGCTGCAGGTGGAACAGCGGCGCCGGCGGCTGCCACTGCGCCGGCGGCGCATCGGCCAGCAGCCGGTGCTGCAGATCGACCGCGCCGCCGCAGCACTGGCCCAGGCTGGGGCCCAGCGCGACGTGGCGCTGGAAGCGGCCGCTGCCGCGCTGCAGCAGCGCGCGGGCATCGGCAATCGCCTGCAGCTCCAGGTGCCCGCCGCCGATCGTGCCCAGCACGGCATCGGCCGCCACCACCATGCGCGTGCCGGCCTCGCGCGGCGCGGACCCGCGCGTGGCCAGCACCTCCACCACCACCGCCGCGCGGCCGGCGGCGGCCCAGGCAGCGGCTTCGGCCTGCAGGGCGTGGAAGCTCAAGCGGGTGCCGCCGCAGCGGCCAGGGCCGCGGCTGCCGTCTGCACGGCCGTGACGGCACGCAGGATGGCTTCGGGCGTGGCCGGCGCCTGCAGCGGCGGGTCCACCCGGTGGCTGCCCACTGCGGAGATGGCATCGCGGATGGCAAAGAACACGCTGAAGGGCAGCAGCAGCGGCGGCTCGCCCACGGCCTTGCTGCGGTGGATGCTGTCCTGCACGTTGGCGCGGTCGAACAGGCGGGTGTTGAAGACCGGCGGCGCGTCGTTGGCCGTGGGCACCTTGTAGGTGCTGGGCGCGTGCGTCATCAGCAGGCCGGCACGCGGGCTGCCGTCGGCCGGGTGCCAGACCAGCTCTTCGCTGGTGAGCCAGCCCATGCCCTGGATGAAGGCGCCTTCCACTTGCCCGATGTCCAGGGCCGGGTTCAGGGAGGTGCCGGCGTCGTGCAGCAGGTCGGCGCGCAGCAGCTTGTTTTCGCCGGTCAGCGTGTCCACCAGCACCTCGCTGCAGGCCGCGCCATAGGCGAAGTAGTAGAAGGGCTTGCCCTGCAGCGTGGCCTTGTCCCAGCTCAGGCC
>JAIXZR010000048.1 GCA_027489455.1 Rubrivivax sp.
CGACACCATCAAAATCGACAAGACCTTCGTCACCGATCTGGGGCGCGACCCGCACGTGCTGGCGGTGGCCCACGCCACCGTCAACGTGATCGAGAACCTGGGCATGGTCAGCGTCGCCGAAGGCATCGAAGACCCCGCTGAAGTGGCCATGCTGCAGGCCATGGGCTGCCGCTACGGCCAGGGCTATTTCTTTGCCCGGCCGATGGCGGCCGACAAGCTGCTGGCGGCGATGGCGCCTCCGCCGGCTGGCGGCGACTGACGCTGGACGCTTCGGGGCCCGGGCTGAGACCGGCGATCGAGAACGGCGACCGAATAGGCGTTCAGGCCGATACCTGAAGCCACGGGTTCAACAGCGGCACCCGCGCCCGCGCGTAGTCGCGGGTGTCGCGCGTGACGACGGTCAGGCCATGCTGCAACGCGGTGGCGGCGATGATGAGATCGGGCTGGGAAAAGGTGTGTCCCGCCTTGCGACCGTCTTCAACGAGCAGCCGCCACTTGAACATCACGTCTTCGGATACGGCCAGCACACGTTGTTCGAACAGGGGCCGCACGCGGTGGGTCAGCCACGCCTGCAGCTCGGCGCGGCGAACGGCGTCGTCCAGGGTTTCGATGCCGAAGCGGATTTCGGCCAGGGTGACTGCGCTCACGTACAGGTCGTCCAGCCGCTGGCTTTCGACGAAGCGGCGAACCTTGGCGTTCGGGCGCGGCCGGCGAAGTTCGGAGACGACGTTGGTGTCGAGCAGCCAGCCGTTCACAACTCGACGGCCCGTACGGGCATCGGGGTGCGGCGGGGTTCGATGTCGAGCGCGCGGTGTGGCGAAGCGGCCAAGGCCTCCACCAGAAGCTGGCCGCTGCGCGCGCCTTGCAGCCGCTGGAAGGCTTCAGCGTCCACCACCACCACGGCTGCTCGGCCGTGCACCGTCACGTGCTGGGGGCCTTCGCTGTGCGCCAGGCGCACGAGTTCGCTGAAGCGCGCCTTCGCGTCCTGCAGGCGCCAGGTCGGGGCGGGTTCGGCCGCAGCCGGGGTGTCGTCAGTGGGCAGTGGCGTGGATTTTCTGGTCATGCTGACCAGATTAGCACAGGCTGCCGCCCACGCTCAACGCCCGTACAGCCGCCCCAGTTCGGCCAGCCTTTGCGCATGCCAGGGCTGCAACTGCGACCACTGGAAGCGCCAGCCCCACCAGCCGCTTTCCTGGCCGGGGAAGTTCATGCGCGCCTCGGTGGGCAGGGCCAGCACGTCCTGCAGCGGGTGTACGCAGGTGTCGGCCACGCTGGCCATGGCGGCGCGGATCATGGTCCAGGGCATGTCGTGGCCGTCGGTGTTCAGGTAGCCGCGGGCGTAGTGGCGTTCGCGGTCGCTGGCCGTGGCCCACCAGCCGGCGATGGTGTCGTTGTCGTGCGTGCCGGTGTAGACGACGGTGTCGGGCTCGTGGTTGTGGGGCAGGAAGCGGTCCGTCGCGTCGCCGTTGAAGGCGAACTGCAGGATGCGCATGCCCGGCAGGCCGAACTTCTTGCGCAGGGCGTCCACGTCGGGGGTGATGACGCCCAGGTCTTCGGCAATGATGGGCATGGGCCCCAGGGCCTTGGCGATGGCCTTGAACAAGGCTTCGCCCGGGCCGGGCAGCCAACGGCCGTTCATCGCCGTGGGTTCGCTGGCGGGGATTTCCCAGTAGCCGGCAAAGCCGCGGAAGTGGTCGATGCGTACGATGTCCACCAGCTCGAAGGTGCGGCGGACACGTTCCACCCACCAGGCGTAGCCGTCCTTCGCGTGCTCGCTCCACCGGTACAGCGGGTTGCCCCAGCGCTGGCCGGTGGCGGCAAAGAAGTCCGGCGGCACGCCGGCCACCACCGTGGGGCGGCCGGCGTTGTCCAGTTCGAACAGATGCTGGTTGGCCCAGACCTCTGCGCTGAGGTAGGCGATGAAGATCGGCGTGTCGCCAATGATCTGTACGCCCTTGCCGTTGGCATAGGCCTTCAGCGCCGCCCACTGGCGGTAGAAGCGCCACTGGCAGAACTGCCAGAAGGCGATGCGCTCCGCATGCTGCGCGCGGGCCTGCGCCAGGGCGGCGGGGTCGCGGCGCGCCAGGGCGGGGGCCCACAGGCACCAGTCCTGCCAGCCGCAGGCTTCGCACAGGCTCATGAAGAGGGCGTAGTCGTCCAGCCAGCTGGCCTGTTCGGCATGGAAGCGCGCGAAGTCTTCGCGCTGGGCCGGTGTGCCCTGGGCCGCGAAGCGCGCTGCGGCCTTGGCCAGGCGTTCCATGCGGAACGGGTACATCACACTGAAGTCGATCTTCGTTTCGGCGGCCTCCGTGGCCAGGCCGGGTGCGGGCACCAGGTCGGCCGCGTCCAGCCAGCCTTGCTGGTGCAGCTCGGCCAGGTCCACCAGCAGCACGTTGCCGGCGAAGGCCGAATTGCTCATGTAGGGCGAATTGCCCGGGCCGATGCCAGCCAGCGGCAGCAGCTGCCACAGCTTCTGGCCGGCGGCCGCCAGCCAATCGACGAAGTGGTAGGCCTCGGGCCCGAAATCGCCAGACCCATGCGGGCCGGGCAGGGACGTGGGGTGCAGCAGCACGCCGCTGGCGCGGGGGAATCTCATCGGGCGGGTCCTACAAGGTCGGGCAGGGCGCGCAGCAGAACGAGGCTGCGCGCGCGCAGGTGGAAGTGCTCGGCTGGCGGGCTGCTGGCCCGGGCCGGCCGGCGCCAGGTGCTGCGGCCGTCGGCGTTGGCGCTGTCGAGTTCGGCCACCCAGCCGCCGGGCGGCAGGCGGAAGGTGGCGTCCATGTCGCGGCCGTTGATCATCAGCAGCAGCGGGTCGCTACCGCCGCCGGGCGCGCCGATGAAGGCGCCCAGGATGCGCGACATGCGGTTGTCCCAGTGCTCGGGCGTCATCGGCTCGCCCACGCGGCGCAGCCAGGCCAGGTCGGCCAGGCCGCGCGCATCCGTCACGCCGGTGTACCAGCGCGGGCCCAGGGGCAGCAGGCGCTTGCGCAGCGCGATCAGGTGCGCGGTGTAGTCGATGAGCGCGGCGTCCGCCTTCGACCAATCGATCCAGGTGATGGCGTTGTCCTGGCAGTAGGGGTTGTTGTTGCCGTCCTGGCTGTGGCCCAGTTCGTCGCCTGCGGCCAGCATCGGTGTGCCCTGGGCCAGCAGCAGGGTGGCCAGCAGGGCGCGCTGCAGCCGGGCGCGCAGGGCCAGCACGGTGGGATCGGTGGTGGGGCCTTCCCAGCCGCAGTTCCAGCTCAGGTTGTGGCCGTGGCCGTCGCGGTTGTCTTCCAGGTTGGCTTCGTTGTGCTTCAGGTCGTAGCTGACGAGATCGGCCAGGGTGAAGCCGTCGTGGCTGACGATGTAATTGATGCTTTCCGCGGGTGGGCGCTGGCGGGCCTGGAACAGATCGCTGCTGCCGGCCAGGCGCAGGGCCATTTCGCCGCGCGTGCAATCACCGCCCAGCCAGAAGGCGCGCGTGGTGTCGCGGAAATGGTCGTTCCACTCGCACCAGCCGCGCGGGAAGTGGCCCACCTGGTAGCCACCGGGGCCGATGTCCCAGGGCTCGGCGATCATCTTCGTGCCCTGCAACACCGGGTCTTGCAGCACGGCCTTGAAGAAGGGGGCGTCGCGTTCGAAGCCCGTGTCGCCGCGGCCCAGCACCGGGGCCAGGTCGAATCGGAAGCCGTCGACGTGGAATTCCTGCACCCAGTAGCGCAGGCTGTCGAGCACCATCTGCAGCACGCGGGGCTGTCGGATGTCGACGGTGTTGCCGCAGCCGCTGTAGTTGTCGAAGCGGTCTTTGGCTTCGGGCGGCAAGCGGTACCAGCCGGCGTTGTCCAGCCCGCGCCAGCTGAGCGTGGCGCCGCGTTCGTCGCCTTCGCAGGTGTGGTTGTAGACGACGTCGAGGATGACTTCGATGCCCGCGCCGTGCAGCCGCTTGACGAGCTGGCGGAACTCATCGCGCGGCGTCGATGTGGCGGCGTAGCGCGGCTCGGGGCAGAAGAAGCCCAGGGTGTTGTAGCCCCAGTGGTTGACCAGGCCGTGGTCCACCAGCCGCGCTTCACTCAGCAGCTGGTGCACCGGCAGCAGGCTCACGGCCGTGATGCCCACGCGCTGCAGGTGGGCGATGGCCGCGTCGTGCGCCAGCCCAGCGTAGGTGCCACGCAGCGCTTCGGGCACGCCGGGCAGGCACTGGGTGAAGCTGCGCACGTGCAGTTCGTACAGCACGCTGTGGGCCAGCGGGGTGCGGGGGTGGCGGTCGCCTTGCCAGTCGAAGGCATCGGCCACCACGCGCGCCTTGTGGGCCCAGCGGGCGTTGTCGCGCGGGTCCAGGTGGGCGGGGTGTTCCAGGTCGTGGCCGTAGTGCGGGCCCTGCCAGCTGAAGCCGCCCGGTGGGGCCACGATCTCGCGCGCCCAGGGGTCCAGCAGCAGCTTGTTGGGGTTGAAGCGGTGCCCGCGGTCGGGCCGCCAGGGGCCATGGGCGCGCAGGCCGTACAGCAGCCCGGCTGCAGCACCGGGCAGGAAGCCGTGGAAGACATCGCCGCTGCGCCCGGGCAGGGCGGCGCGGGCCACTTCCTGCGTGCCCACGGCGTCGAACAGGCACAGGTCGATCTGCGTGGCGTGGCCCGAGGGCACAGCG
>JAIXZR010000092.1 GCA_027489455.1 Rubrivivax sp.
AGGATGTTCTCCATTTTCATGGCCTCGATGACAGCCAGGCGTTCGCCGGCCATCACTTTCTGCCCCGGAACCACGGCCAGCTTCACCAGCAGGCCGGGCATGGGCGAGAGCAGGAACTTGCTCATGTCCGGCGGCGCCTTGAAGGGCATCAGGCGCAGCAGTTCGGCAGCGCGCGGGCTCAACACCTGCACGTCGATGCGCAGGCCGTCGTGCAGCACGCGCAGAGCCAGGCCATGGCGTTCGATCTGCGCGGTGTAGGGCCGGCCGTCGACCTGCCCGCTGGCGCGGAGGTGGCCGAAGGACCAGTCCTGGGTGACGGCATAGACGCGGCCTTCGACGCTGACCTGCAGCAGTTGACTGGCCTGTTCGCCACCCGCAGCCGGCAGGTCCACCGTCACCGCCAGATGCTGCTGCTGTCCGCCCTGCCCCTGCACCACGGCCGTGAAGTCGCGCCCCGCCACCACGCCATGGCCCTGCAGTTGGCCGCTGATGCCCACCGCGCGTTCCAGCAGCCGGCGCTGCGCAGCGGCCGCCAGCGCCACCAGCAGGTGCGGGTCGTCGTGCGCCACGTCTTCGGACCTGAAGCCCTGGCTGTAGTGTTCTGCGATGAAGCCGGTGTTGAAGTCGCCGGATTGGAACTTCGGGTGCGCCAGCAGCGCGGCCTGGAACGGGATGTTGCTGCTGACGCCGCGGATGACGAAGCCGTTGAGCGCCTCGCGCATGCGGGCGATCGCTTCGGCGCGCGTGGGCGCATGCACGATGAGCTTGGCGATCATCGAGTCGTAGTACATCGGGATCTCGCCGCCTTCGGCCACGCCGGTGTCCACGCGCACGCCGCCGCCCGCGGGCACCGCCTGGGCCGCGAACATGGTCTGTGTGGGCGGCTGGAAGCGCACCAGCCGCCCGGTGGAAGGCAGGAAGCCGCGGAAGGGGTCTTCGGCATTGATGCGGCATTCCATCGCCCAGCCATTGCGCGGGATGTCTTCCTGCCTGAAGGGCAGCGCCTCGCCGGCGGCCACGCGCAGCATCTGTTCCACGAGGTCGATGCCGGTGATGCTTTCCGTCACCGGGTGCTCCACCTGCAGCCGGGTGTTCATTTCCAGGAAGTAGAAGCTCTGGTCCTTGCCGACCACGAATTCCACCGTGCCCGCGCTCTGGTACTGCACGGCCTTGGCCAGCTGCACGGCCTGTTCGCCCATCGCGCGGCGCGTGGCGTCGCTGATGAAGGGCGAAGGCGCTTCTTCGATGACCTTCTGGTGGCGACGCTGGATGCTGCATTCGCGTTCGTGCAGGTAGACCACGTTGCCGAACGACTCGCCCAGCACCTGGATCTCGATGTGGCGCGGGCTCTCGACGAACTTCTCGATGAAGATGCGGTCGTCGCCGAAGCTGGCCTTGGCTTCATTGCGGCAGCTGCTGAAGCCGTCGAAGGCTTCCTGGTCGTTGTAGGCCACGCGCAGGCCCTTGCCGCCGCCCCCAGCGCTGGCCTTGATCATCACCGGGTAGCCGATGCCACGGGCGATCTCCACCGCGCGCTCGGGCCCTTCGATGGCTTCGTTCCAGCCCGGGATGGTGCTGACCTGGGCCTGCAGCGCCAGCTTCTTGGACGCGATCTTGTCGCCCATCGCCGCAATGCTGTGGTGCTTGGGGCCGATGAAGACGATGCCGGCTTCTTCCACACGGCGCGCGAAGTCTTCGTTCTCGCTCAGGAAGCCATAGCCCGGGTGCACGGCTTGCGCGCCGGTGGCCAGGCAGGCTTCGATGATCTTGTCGGCCCGCAGGTAGCTTTCGCGCGAAGGCGCCGGGCCCAGGCGCACGGCCTCGTCGGCCAGCGCCACGTGGCGCGCTTCGCGATCGGCGTCGGAATACACGGCTACGGTGGCGATGCCCAGCCGGCGCGCGGTGGCGATCACACGGCAGGCGATTTCGCCACGGTTGGCGATCAGGATCTTCTTGAACATGGAAGCAGCTTTCAGCGGCGCGCCGGCGGGCGCACGATGTGGTCGACGACGATGACTTGCGGCTGCGCCAGCCGCACGGCCAGCCAGGCGGCCAGGCGTTCGCGCTCGCGCTCGGGCAGCGGGCGTTCCACGCTCACGACCACCATCGCCGGGGTGGCAGCAAGTGCCGGGGAAGACGCCGACGCGGGCGATGAGGCGGGCGATGAGGCAGGTGATGAGGCCGCGGCCGCCGGTAGCCCTTGCGCCAGCCAGGCCGCCTGCACCTGGGGCAGCTGGGCACGGATCTCCGCCGCCAGCCCGGCGATGCCGGGGCCGCGGTCGGCTGCGTTGGTCTGTGCCTGCTGCTGCAAGTTCGCCAGGTCGGCCTGCAGCTGCGCCAGCTGCGCATCGTTGGCCTGCACGCGGCTGAGCAGTGCACGCTGCACCTGGTCCGCCACGTCCTGCCGCAGCGCATTCACGTCCAATGATTTCTCGCCCGCGCGGCGCAGGCTGGCGCGGGCATCGGCCAGCCTTTCCTGCGCCAGCAGCGCTTGCGCACGCGCCAGGATGGCGTCATGCCCACGGTCGCCCAGCACGGTCAGCCGCAACTCGCGGCGCGTAGCGTCCACCTCGAACGAAAGCACCTGGCTGTCGGCCAGCATCGCCTGGCCCACCTTGCCGGCGCCGTTGGCAAACACTTCCAGCTGCACGAAGCGCCAGCCCAGCCAGACACTGGGCACCAGCACCGCCAGCAGCACCAGGGTGATGACGGCCCGCTGGCGGCGGCGCGTGGCGGCGTCGGCCAGGCCGCGCGCCGGCAGGCGCAGCAGCTTGGCCATCAGCAGCGTGGCCGCGGCGATGAACACACCGTTGATCAGGAACAAGTAGGCCGCGCCGGCAAACATGTCCCAGCGCCCGTTCGCCAGCCCGAAGCCGGCCGTGCACAGCGGCGGCATCAGCGCGGTGGCAATGGCCACGCCGGGCACGATGTTGGAAAAGCTCTTGCGCGTGACGGCCACCATGCCGGCGGCACCGCCAAAGGCGGCGATCAGCACGTCCCACAGCGTGGGGCTGGTGCGGGCCAGCAGTTCGCTCTGCGG
>JAIXZR010000059.1 GCA_027489455.1 Rubrivivax sp.
CTGCCCATCGTCGGCACGCTGGCCTTGATCGCGGCGGCGGCGATGGCGGGCATTCCGCCCTTCAACGGATTCATCAGCAAGGAAATGATGCTGGACGAAGCCCTGCGCGGCGGTGCCATCTGGGGCAGCCTGGGCTGGCTGATGCCGGTGCTGGCCACCCTGGGCGGGCTGTTTTCCATGGCCTATTCGCTGCGCCTGGTGCACGACGTGTTCTTCAACGGCCCGGCCCAGGACCTGCCCATCGCCCACCCGCACGAACCCTCCTGGGGCATGAAGGCGCCGGTGCTGCTGCTGGTGGGCATCTGCATCGCCGTGGGCCTGGCGCCCATGCTGGTGGCGGGGCCGCTGGTGCAGGCGGCCGCCAGCGCTGCCTTGGGGCAGGCGGCACCGGCCTTCAAGCTGGCGCTGTGGCATGGCTTCAACCTGCCGCTGCTGATGAGCGCCATTGCCGTGGCCGGCGGCGCGCTGCTGTATTTCGGCCTGCTCAGCGGTGGCCGGCTGCACCGCTACCTGCCCGGGGCCTTCAGCGCCAAGCGGGTGTTCTCTGGCGTGATCGACGGGCTCTTCGCCAGCGCAGGGCGCCTCACGGCGGCGCTGGAAACCGGTTCGCTGCAGCGCTATGCCGCCCTGATGGTGGCTGCCGCCATCGCCTTGGCCGCCTGGCCGCTGCTGGCCAACCCGGGCGATCTGGGCACGGGCACACGGGCCTTGCTGCCGGCCACGCCGTTGGCCGCCGTGCTGTGGGTGGCGCTGGCCGCCACCTGCGCGGCCATCGTCATGGGCCACCACGACCGCTACCGCGCCGTGGTGCTGGTGGGTGTGGTGGGCTTGGTGACAGCGCTCACCTTCCTGGGTTTCTCGGCACCAGACCTGGCGCTGACACAGCTGTCCGTCGAAGTCGTTTCCACCGTGCTGCTGCTGATGGGCCTGGCCCTGCTGCCGGCCTTCACGCCGCGCGAAAGCAGCGCCCGGCGCCGCACGCGTGACGCCTTCCTGGCCCTGGGCGGAGGTGCCGGCATGGCCTGGCTGGCCTGGCTGGTGATGACGCGCGACCACGACTCGATTTCCTGGTACTTCCTGGAGCAGAGCATCCCCAAGGGCGGTGGCGCCAATTCGGTGAACGTGATCTTGGTCGACTTCCGCGGCTATGACACCTTCGGCGAGATCACCGTGCTGGGCATTGCCGGCATCGGCGTGCTGGCGCTGCTCGATCGCTTCCGCATCCGCCGCCCGGCTACCGATACGGCTGGCCGTGCCTGGTCCTTCGCTGAACGGCAGCTGATGCTGCGCGTCGCTGCGCGGCTGGTGCTGCCGCTGGCGCTGGTGGTGTCGGTCTACATCTTCTGGCGCGGCCACGGGCTGCCGGGGGGTGGCTTCATCGCCGGGCTGGTGACCGCCATTGCCCTGGTGCTGCAGTACATGGCGCTAGGCCAGCAGCAGGCCGACGCCGCGCTGCATGCCGCGGGCGGGCGCCGCTACACGCGCTGGATCGGCACCGGCCTGGCCATTGCCGGCCTCACGGGCGTGGGTTCTTTCGTGCTCGGCCGCCCCTTCCTGACCAGCGCCACCGGCCACCCGGTGCTGCCGGTGCTGGGTGAAGTGCCTCTGGCCACGGCGGCACTGTTCGATCTGGGCGTGTACGTCACCGTGGTGGGCGCCACGCTGCTGACGCTGTCGGTGCTGGGCGCGGCCACCAAGCCGGGTGCCGAAGCCGCCAAGGGGGGCGCGTGATGTTCAGCATGGAAGCGCTGGTGGCCAGCGGCATCGGCATCGTCACCGCCACGGGCATCTACCTGCTGCTGCGCGGCCGCACCTTCCCGGTGGTGCTGGGCCTGTCGCTGATCGGCTATGCCGTCAACGTCTTCATCTTTGCCATGGGCCGGCTGTGGACCAACGCCGCGCCCATCGTGGACCGCGGCCCGAACGTGGCCGACCCGCTGCCCCAGGCCCTGGTGCTCACGGCCATCGTCATCGGCTTTGCCACCACGGGCTTCGTCATCGAACTGGCCCTGCGCAGCCGCCATGACAACGGCACCGACCACGTCGACGGCAAGCCCGACCCGGCGCAGCCGAAGGACGGCGGGCCATGAGCTTCCACGACCAACTGCCCATCCTGCCCGTGTTGCTGCCGCTGTTCACGGCGGTGGTGCTGCTGCTGCTGGGCGACGACGAATCCCGCCGCCCCTGGGCACGGCGCATCGCGCTGGCTTCGGTACTGCTGGGGGCGGTGTTGGCCTTCAGGCTGGTGGAGCAGGCCGCCACGGGTGTGCTCACGGTCTACCGGCTGGGCGAATGGCCCGCGCCCTTCGGCATCGTGCTGGTGGTGGACCGCTTGGCCGCCATGATGCTGGCGCTGACGGCCGCCGTGGCCGTGCCCGTGTTGTTCTATGCCACCGGCGGCTGGGACGCCCAGGGCCGGCACTTCCATGCCCTGTTCCAGTTCCAGCTGATGGGCTTGAACGGCGCCTTCCTCACAGGCGACCTGTTCAACCTGTTCGTGTTCTTCGAAGTGCTGCTGATCGCCAGCTACGTGCTGATGACGCACGGCCTGGGCCGCGACCGCCTGCGCATCGGTACGCAGTACGTGGTGCTGAACCTGGTGGCGTCGGCGCTGTTCCTGATTGGCGTTTCGCTGCTCTATGCGCTGACGGGCACCCTGAACATGGCCGACCTGGCTTTGCGTGTGCCGCTGGTGGCAGCACCCGAAGCCGCGCTGCTGCAAGCCGGGGCGCTGATCCTGCTGGTGGTGTTTGGCTTCAAGGCCGCCCTGGTGCCGCTGGCCATGTGGCTGCCAGGCACCTATGCCGCCACCAGCGCGCCGGTGGCGGCCTTGTTCGCCATCATGACGAAGGTGGGCGTGTATTCGATCTGGCGCGTGCACGGCGTGATCTTCGGCGCTGACGCCGGGCCCTCGGCCTTCACCGTGCAGCCGCTGCTGCTGCCGATTGCACTCGTCACCAGCGTGGTGGGCGTGGCGGGGGCGCTGGCGTCGCACACGCTGCCGCGGCTGATCGCCTGGCTGACGGTGGCCTCGGTAGGCACCATCGTGGCGGCCATTGGCCTGTTCGGTGCGGCGGCCTGGTCGGCGGGCATGTACTACCTGCTCAATTCCACGCTGGTAATCGCCGGGCTGTTCCTGTTGTCTGAGCTGGTGGCTTCGCAGCGCGGGCCCATGGCCGACCGGCTGGAACCCTGCAGCCCCGTCGCCCAGCCGGCGCTGCTGGGCCTGATGCTGCTGCTGGCCGCGGCGTCCAACGCCGGCCTGCCGCCGCTGCCAGGCTTCATCGGCAAGCTGATGTTGCTGCAGGCGGCCAGCTCGCACGCCTGGGCCGTGGCCGTGTGGGTGGTGGTGCTGGTGGTGGGCTTCCTCACCCTGGTGGGGCTGGCGCGTGCGGGCAGCATCCTGTTCTGGTCGGTGCGCACGGACATGCCGGGCACCCGTGCCGGGTCCAGCCCCAAGCTGCTGGTGGCGATGGTGGCGCTGCTGGCCATGAGCGTGCTGCTTACCGTCTGGGCCGCCCCCATCCAGCGCTACACGGCCGCGGCGGCCGAACAGTTGCAGGACCGCGCCGCCTATGCCCGCGCCGTGCTGCCTGAAATGGGTGGTGCCGATGCCAACACGGTGCGCCCCTACCGCATCCCGCAGCCGCCGGCGCCGCTGCCGGACACCGTCACCCCGGGGGCGCGATGAAGCCGGGCTGGTTTGCACACCCCGTGCTGTCGGTGCTGCTGGCGGCCACCTGGCTGCTGCTGCAGCAAAGCCTGGCACCGGGCAACCTCATCACGGCCGCGGTGCTGGGCCTGCTGTTGCCGCGCCTGCTGCACGGCTTCCTGGGCGCGCCCACCCAGGTGCGTTCCTGGCCGGTGGCGCTGCGGCTGCTGTGGGTGGTGTTCTACGACATCGTCGTGGCCAACCTCACGGTTGCGCGCATCGTGCTGTCGCGCACGTCCAGGCCGCAGCCGGCCTGGCTGACCGTGCCGCTGGACGTGCAGCACCCCATGGCCATCAGCCTGTTCGCCAGCATCATCACCATGACGCCGGGCACGGTGAGCTGCGTCGTCGATGAACGGCGGCGCTTCATCCTCGTCCACGCGCTGGACTGCAGCGATGCCGATGCCATGGTGGCGGACATGAAGCAGCGCTACGAAGCGCCTTTGAAGGAGATCCTCGGATGATCCTCGTCTGGGCGCTGGACTTCGCCATCCTGGCCGTGGCCGTGGCCTTGGCCCTGTGCATGTGGCGGCTGCTGCGCGGCCCGGAAGTCACCGACCGCGTGCTGGCGCTCGACACGCTCTACGTCAATGCCGTGGCCCTGGCAGTGCTGCTGGGCCTGCGGCTGAGCACGCTGCTGTTGTTCGAAGCCGCGCTGATCATCGCCTTGCTGGGCTTCGTTTCCACCGTCGCGCTGGGCCGCTACCTGACCCGTGGCGACGTGATCGAATGAACCCGCTGCCCAACGGAGACACCCGATGCTGAATCCCATCGACACCTTGCCGCTGTGGGTGCAGGTGCCTGCTGCGCTGATGCTGGTGGTGGGGGGCGTGTTCGCGCTCGTGGGTGCGGTGGGCATGGTGCGCTTTGGGGATTTCTTCATGCGCCTGCACGCCCCCACCAAGGCCAGCACGCTGGGCGTGGGCGGGGTGCTGGTGGCCAGCCTGCTGGTGAGTTGGGCACAGGGCCTGGCGGGCTTGCAGGTCTTGCTGATCACGCTGTTCGTCTTTCTCACGGCGCCCGTGGGCGCCTGCCTGCTGGGGATGGCAGGCCTGCACCTGCGGGTGCCTTCCAAGGCGCCGCTGCCAGCGCCAGCGAAGGCCGAGGCCAGCGCCGCAGACAAAGGCTAGCGCCCGGGCTGGCGCGCTGGGCCGCGTGCGTTAATGGGGCCCCCGCTTACGCACTGCACCCCATGCGCATCGCCGTCTACAGCACCCGCGCCTACGACAGGCGTTTCCTCGAAGAAGCCAACAGTCACCGGCGCCACGAGCTGGTCTTTCTCGAGGCCCGGCTGGACGCCAGCACCGTGGCGGCTGCGGCGGGGGCACAGGCCGTGTGCGCCTTTGTCAACGATCAGGTGGACGCCGATGTCCTGTCGCGCCTGCAGGCCCTGGGCGTACGGCTGGTGCTGCTGCGCAGCGCCGGTTTCAACCACGTGGACCTGGAAGCCGCCGCCCGGCTGGGCGTGGCCATCGGGCGTGTGCCGGAGTATTCGCCCTACGCCGTGGCCGAACACACGGCCGCGCTGTTGCTGACGCTCAACCGCCAGATCCACCGCGCCTGGGCGCGCGTGCGCGAAGGCAACTTCGCCCTCGAAGGCCTGCTCGGCTTCGACCTGCACGGCCGCACGGTGGGCGTGCTGGGCACGGGCAAGATCGGCCGCTGCTTCGCACGCATCATGCTGGGTTTTGGCTGCCGCGTGCTGGCCTGCGACCCGCAGCCACACGCCGAAGCCCTGGCCATGGGCGTGCAGTACGTGGCCCTGCCGGAACTGCTGGCCGAAAGCGATGTTCTCAGCCTGCACTGCCCGCTGACGCCGCAAACCCGGCACTTGATCGACGCAGCGGCCCTGGCGCAGATGAAGCGCGGCGCGATGCTCGTCAACACCAGCCGCGGCGCCGTGATCGACACCCGCGCGGTGATCGCGGCGCTGAAGTCGGGCCAGCTGGGCAGCCTGGGCCTGGACGTGTACGAAGAGGAAGGCGACCTGTTCTTCCGCGATCTATCAGCCATGGCCATCGCAGATGACGTGTTCGCGCGGCTGCTGACCTTCCCGAACGTGGTCATCACGGGTCACCAGGCCTTCTTTACGAGCGATGCGCTGTGTGCCATCGCCCAGACCACCCTGGCCAATGCCGACCACTTCGCCAGCACGGGCCAGCCGCTGCACGCGGTGTCGGTGGAACGCCTAGCTTGACTACGGGGCCTTGGCCCGGGGCCGCAGCACCGAAGCCACCAGCGTCACCAACGTCAAGGGCACCACGAAGCTCAGCATCACGTTGCTGAAGTATGGCAGGGCGTCGTGCTGCTGCGCGGCCAGGATCAGGTAGGCCACGTAGGCCACGTAGTAACCCAGGAAGACACCGCCTTCCCAGCGCGCGATCTCGCGCCCGGTCAGGAACACCGGCAGGCAGGCCAGGGCCACGGCCACCATGACCCACATGTCGAAGGCCAGCAGCGAAGGCGCCAGAACCAGGCCGGTGCTGCCCGACACCAAGCCCGACAGGCCAAGGCACCCCAGGATATTGAACGTGTTGCTGCCAACGACATTGCCCACGGCGATGTCGCGTTCGCCCTTGATGGCCGCGGTGATGGACGTTGCTACTTCGGGCATGGACGTACCCGCGGCCACGATGGTCAGGCCGATCACCAGGTCGCTGACGCCCAATTGCTTGGCGAAGGCGACGGCGGCTGTGACCAGCCAGTCGGAACCCACCACCAGTGCTGCCAGGCCAGCCGCGATCAGCACCAGCTGCGCGGGCAGCTTGCTGTCCCAGGCACCCTCGACGACCGGCTCGACTTCGTCGCTGAGGGCGTCCTTGCCAGCCTGTGTCTCGCGCCGCGACTGCACGACGAGGAACACTGTGTACACGACGATCAGCACGAACAGCAGGGCGGCATCGGTGAAGCTGATGCGTCCGTCCAGGCCCAGCGCCACCAGCAGCAGCGAAACCCCCAACATGATGGGCACTTCCTGGCGGATGAGCTGCATGTTCACGACCAGGGGCGTGATCAGTGCACTGATGCCCAGGATGAACAGCACGTTGAAGATGTTGCTGCCCACCACATTGCCCACCGCCAGATCGGTCTTCCCGTCCAGCACGGCGCCCACCGATACCGCCACTTCCGGCGCGCTGGTGCCAAAGGCCACGATCGTCAACCCCACCACCAGCGGCGAAATGCCGAAAGACAGCGCCAGCTTGGATGCGCCGCGTACCAGCAAGTTGGCACCAAGGACCAGGCCGACCAAGCCGGCGGCGAACAACAGGAAGTTCATTCGGGGGGCTCCGTGATCGACGCGGGCCCCGGGCACGGCGGCTCCCGATGGCGCTAGTCGGTGCAGCCTGGGTCCAGGCGCGAAAGGGGGCGATACACGCCAGTGCAGGTAACTCCGGGCTAACTTCCACCCCGTCAAGATTGTAGGCTTCGGCTTGATGCCAATGGGCCGAGTAAGGCGTCAGTCAGAGGCTGGCCGTAGCTTCAGGCCCCAGAGTCTTGCAGACGCCGCCGAACCAGGAGACAGCACCATGTCCAACGACCAACCCACCGAGTTCCAGACCCATCAGCCGCCCGCAGCCCTGGTGGCCCAGGCCCGTGTTTCAGGCATGTCTGCCTACCAGGCCCTCGTGGCGGAAGCGGACGCTGATCACGAAGCCTACTGGGGGCGCCTGGCCCGCGAGTTCGTCAGCTGGAAGACGCCGTTCACGCAGGTGCTGGACAGCAGCGACGCGCCGTTCTTCAAGTGGTTCGCCGACGGCACGCTGAACGTGTCCTACAACTGCCTGGACCGCAACGTCGAGCGCGGCCTGGGCGACAAGGTCGCGATCATCTTCGAAGCCGACGACGGCACGGTGACGAAGGCCACCTACAGCGACCTGCTGGCCCGCACCTGCCGGTTCGCCAATGCGTTGAAGGCGCGCGGCGTGAAGAAGGGCGACCGCGTCGTCATCTACATGAGCATGAGCATCGAAGGCGTGGTGGCGATGCAGGCCTGCGCACGCATCGGCGCGCCGCACTCGGTGGTGTTCGGCGGCTTCTCGGCCCAGGCGCTGCGCGATCGCATCATGGACACCGGCGCCTGCATGGTCGTCACCGCCGACGAGCAGGCGCGCGGCGGCAAGGCGCTGCCGCTGAAGGCCATCGTCGACGAGGCATTGGCCCAGGGGGGCTGCGACAGCGTCAAGAACGTCATCGTCTACAAGCGCACGGGCGGCAAGATCGGCTGGGTCGAGGGCCGGGACCACTGGCTGCACGAGGAGATCTCGGCCCAGCCCGCGGCCTGCGAACCCGAGTGGGTGGGGGCTGAGCACCCGCTGTTCCTGCTGTACACCAGCGGCAGCACCGGCAAGCCCAAGGGCGTGCAGCACAGCACCGGTGGCTACCTGCTGCACGCGGCGCTGACCACCGCCTGGACCTTCGACCTGAAGCCCGACGACGTGTTCTGGTGCACCGCCGACATCGGCTGGGTCACCGGCCACAGCTACATCACCTATGGCCCCCTGGCGCTGGGCGGCACCGAAGTCGTCTTCGAAGGCATCCCCACCTATCCGGATGCCGCCCGCTTCTGGAAGATGATCGAGAAGCACAAGGTCAGCATCTTCTACACGGCGCCCACGGCCATCCGCAGCCTGATCAAGGCTGCCGAAGGCAACGACGCCGTGCACCCGAAGCACAGCGACCTGAGCAGCCTGCGCATCCTGGGCAGCGTGGGCGAGCCCATCAACCCCGCCGCCTGGGAGTGGTACTACCAGCACATCGGCGGCAGCCGCTGCCCCATCGTCGATACGTTCTGGCAGACGGAAACCGGCGGCCACGTCATCACGCCGCTGCCGGGCGCCACGCCCATGGTGCCGGGCTCGTGCACGCTGCCTTTCCCCGGCATCGACGCGGCCATCGTCGACGAGACCGGTGCCGACGTGCCCAACGGCAGCGGCGGCATCCTCGTCATCAAGAAGCCCTGGCCCAGCATGATCCGCACGATCTGGGGTGATCCGGAGCGCTTCAAGAAAAGCTACTACCCGCCCGAGCTGAAAGGCTATTACCTGGCGGGCGACGGCGCCATCCGCGACAAGGACACCGGCTACTTCACGATCACCGGCCGCATCGACGACGTGCTCAACGTCAGCGGCCACCGCATGGGCACGATGGAGATCGAGAGCGCCCTGGTCAGCTGCACCGAACTCGTGGCCGAAGCGGCTGTCGTGGGCCGACCCGACGACACCACCGGCGAGGCCATCTGCGCCTTTGTGGTGCTCAAGCGCGCCCGGCCCACGGGCGATGAGGCCAAGAAGATCGCCGCCGAGCTGCGCAACTGGGTGGCCAAGGAGATCGGCCCGATCGCCAAGCCCAAGGACATCCGCTTCGGCGACAACCTGCCCAAGACGCGCAGCGGCAAGATCATGCGGCGGTTGCTGCGCAGCATCGCCAAGGGCGAGGCCATCACGCAGGACACCAGCACGCTGGAAAACCCGGCGATCCTGGATCAGCTGACCCAGGCCAACTGAAGGGCCGGCAACCGGCCCGGTGGCCCAGGGGCCTTCAGCCCTGGCTGCCGGGAGCGGCGCGGGTGCCGGACGGTTTCCGCCGCAGCCAGACGGCGAAGCCCGCCATGGCGGCCAGGCCGCCCACGATCAAGGCCGGGCCGGTGGCCGGCGCCGATGCCTCGGGCTGGATGGTGACCTGGCCCTGGTAGCTGGCGTTCCCGGCCGGGCGGCCGGTGATCTGGACTGTGAAGGACCCGGCGGCGTCCTTGCCTTCCAGGCCTGCGAAAGTGCGTTCGCCCACGGTGAAGGTACCGGCGGTCTGGCCATTGACGCTGGCTGCAAGGCCCTCGATGCCTTCGCCTGACAGCGTGAACTTGTAGCTGTACGTCCCCGGCGCCAGGTTGGTGAAGGTGATGAAATCGTCACCGGACTGCAAGAGCGGGCCGTCGCCAGCGAACGAGCCCGTGCCGCTGGACAGATCGATCACCCGGCCCGCCGCACCGGCCGCGCTGGCGCTGGCCAGGGCGGCAGCCAGCAGGCTGACACGCGCCCAGGGCCAGAATCCGGCGCGAACACCGCTACAAAAAACACGCATGCCGTGGATGTTGGGGGCGGACCACCGGTGGCGCAACCCCCGGCCTGGGCTACATTGAAACAGCGGGTGCCCTTCTGGCGCCGGAAGGAGTAAAGCGAATGCCCCTGGTCATCATCGGTCTGCTGCTGGTTGCCGCCAAACTGGCCGCGCTGGGGCCTGTGGCTGGCTGGGCCTGGTGGTGGGTGCTGTCGCCGTTTGCCGCTGCGGTGGTGTGGTGGGCGATCGCCGACACCACCGGCATCACCCAGCGCCGGGCGATGGAAAAGATGGAAGAGCGCAAGCTCAAGCGGCGCGAACGCGCGATGGAAGAACTGGGCCTGGGCACCCGCCGGCCAGGGTCTGGCGCCAGCGGCCGGGGTGGCCCCGGCCGGCCCGCCGGCCCAGGCCAGGCCGCGCCGGGCCAGCCCCCAGGCGCCCCTCGCGAGCCCCGGCTGTAGGCCCGCGCGGCGTCAGTCGGCGTCGAGCACGGCGCCGCGGCTGGCGCTCGTTGCGTTGCGTGAAAACTTGGCCAGCACGCCCCGGGTGTAGCGAGGGGCGGGTTGCTTCCACAGTGCACGCCGGCGGGCAATCTCGGCGTCGGCCACATCCAGATGCAGCAGGCGCTGGTGCGCGTCGATGGTGATGGTGTCGCCTTCCTGCACCAGCGCGATCAGGCCGCCGGCATAGGCCTCCGGCGCCACGTGGCCCACCACCATGCCCCAGGTACCGCCGCTGAAGCGGCCGTCGGTGATCAGGCCCACGCTTTCGCCCAGGCCCTGGCCGATCAACGCCCCGGTGGGGGCCAGCATCTCGGGCATGCCCGGGCCGCCCTGGGGGCCCAGGTAGCGCAGCACCATCACATCGCCAGCGACGATCTTGCCGGCCATGATGGCCGCCAGCGCGCTCTGCTCGTCGTCGAACACGCGTGCCGGGCCCGTCATCACGGGGTTCTTCAGGCCGGTGATCTTGGCCACGCAGCCTTCGGGGCTAAGGTTGCCCTTCAGGATGGCCAGATGGCCTTCGGCGTACATCGGGTTCGTCACCGGGCGGATCACTTCCTGATCGGTGCGCAGCGGGGGCAGGGCGGCCAGGTTTTCGGCGACGGTCTTGCCGGTGATGGTGATGCAGTCCCCGTGCAGCAGCCCGGCGTCCAGCAGCACCTTCATCACCGCGGGGATGCCGCCGGCGCGGTGCAGGTCGATGGCCAGGAAGCGGCCACTGGGCTTCAGGTCGCACAGCACGGGGGTGCGCTGACGCATGCGCTCGAAGTCGTCGATGGTCCACTCGACTTCGGCTGCGTGCGCAATGGCCAGGAAGTGCAGCACCGCGTTGGTGCTGCCGCCGGTGGCCATGATCACCGCCACGGCGTTCTCGATCGCTTTCTTCGTGACGATGTCGCGGGGCTTCAGATCGGCCTTCACGGCCTCCACCAGCACGCGCGCGGCTTCCTGCGTGTGGGCCAGGATGGGGTCTTCGACGTTGGCCATCGTCGACGCGAAAGGCAGGCTCATGCCCAACGCCTCGAAGGCCGATGACATCGTGTTGGCGGTGTACATGCCGCCGCAGCTGCCGCTGCCGGGGATGGCGCGCCGCTCGATCTGGCAGAAGTCTTCCTCGCTCATCTTGCCGGCACTGAACTGGCCCACGGCCTCGAAGACGCTGACGATGTTCAGGTCCTGCCCCTTGTAGCGGCCGGGCAGGATGGTGCCGCCGTAGACGTAGATGGCCGGGACGTTGGCGCGCAGCATCCCCATCATGCCGCCGGGCATGTTCTTGTCGCAGCCGCCGATGACGAGCACGCCATCCATCCACTGGCCGCCGACGCAGGTCTCGACGCAATCGGCGATGACTTCGCGGCTGACCAGGCTGTACTTCATGCCCTCGTTGCCCATGGCCATGCCGTCGCTGATGGTCGGCGTGCCAAAAACCTGCGGGTTGGCGCCGGCCGCCTTCAGGCCCTCCACAGCTGCATCGGCCAGCTTCTGCAAGCCGCTGTTGCAGGGGGTGATCGTGCTGTGGCCGTTGGCCACGCCGATCATCGGCTTGCCGAAGTCACCGTCGGTGTAGCCCATGCCGTAGTACATGGAACGGTTGGGCGCGCGCGCGACGCCTTCGGTGATGTTCTTGGAGCGGCGGTTGAAGCTCATGGCAGAGGGCTTTCTGGAAGTCAGCCTCGCAGTTTATCGGCCGCTGCCGCCGCAGCTGCCCGGCCGATGGACAATCTGGCGCTTCTGTCTGGCGGGAGCCCCCACCGATGCTCGTGCATCCGCAGTTCGATCCCGTGGCCTTGTCGCTGGGGCCGGTTCACATCCACTGGTACGGCCTGACGTATCTGGCGGCCTTCGGCCTGTTCCTGTTCCTGGGCGCCCGGCGCATCCGGCGGCCGCACTTCGCCGCCGCGGGCTGGCAGCGGCGCGACATCGAGGACATGCTGTTCTACGGCGTGCTGGGTGTCGTGATCGGCGGGCGCGTGGGCTACGCGCTGTTCTACAAGCCGGGCGAGTACCTGGCCAACCCGCTGGAGATCCTGATGGTCTGGCGCGGCGGGATGTCGTTCCACGGCGGCCTGCTGGGGGTGATCGTGGCCCTGGCGCTGTACGCGCGCAGCCGTGGCCGCACCTTTCTGCAGGTGATGGATGTGGTGGCGCCCTGCGTGCCAACGGGCCTGGCTTCGGGCCGCATCGGCAACTTCATCAATGGCGAGCTGTGGGGCCGAGAAGCCGACCCGAGCCTGCCGTGGGCGATGGTCTTTCCGCAAAGCGGCAGCATGATCGCGCGTCATCCTTCGCAGCTCTACCAGTTCCTGCTGGAAGGCATGCTGCTGTTCGTGCTGCTGTGGTGGTACGGGCGCCAGCAGCGGCCCACCGGGCAGGTGGCCTTTGCCTTCCTTTTCGGCTATGGCGTGTTCCGCTTCGTGGCCGAATACTTCCGCCAGCCAGACAGCTTCCTGGGGCTGCTGGCCCTGAACATGAGCATGGGCCAGTGGCTGTGCCTGCCGATGATCGTGATCGGCGCCGGGGCCTGGTGGTGGTGCGGGCAACGCCGTCAGATGAACCTGGAGCCGCAGCGATGAGACAGATCTTCCTGGACACCGAGACCACGGGCCTGTATGCCGACCAGGGCGACCGTGTGATCGAGATCGGCTGCATCGAGATGGTGGATCGCCGCTATACCGAAGGCGCTGCCGGCCGCTTCCACCACTACCTCAACCCGCAGCGCAGCAGCCACCCGGATGCCCTGCGCGTGCATGGCATCACCGACGAGTTTCTGGCCGACAAACCCTTGTTCGCCGACATTGCAGCCGACCTGCTGGCCTTCGTGAAGGACGCCGAGCTCATCATCCACAACGCGAGCTTCGACCTGGGGTTTCTCGACGCTGAACTGGCGCGCCTGGGCCTGCCCCCGTTGCGCCAGCACGTGGCCCGTGTCACCGACAGCCTGCTGATGGCGCGGGAGATGTTCCCCGGCAAGAGCAATTCGCTGGACGCGCTGTGCAAACGGCTGGAGGTCGACAACTCCGGGCGCGACCTGCACGGTGCGCTGCTGGATGCCGGGCTGCTGGCCGAGGTCTACATCCGCTTGACGCGTGGCCAGGACGCTCTGATGGTGGAAAGCCACGACGAAGCCGGGCAACCGTTGGACCTGCCCAGCATTGATCTGCTCGGGTTTGCGCTGCCGGTGCTCGCGGCGCAGGCCGATGAACTGCACGCCCACGAGACACTGATGGCCGACATCGACAAGGCCAGCGGCGGCAAGGCGATCTGGCGCGCCGCGACCGTGGCATAATCACAGGCTCTCGGGATCACCGACTTGTGGTTGCGCGGCGGCTGGTAGTACCCAATCAGCGCCGGAAAGCACCCCAAGGCCATCGAATTCCGGGCGGTTAGCTCAGCGGTAGAGCACTGCCTTCACACGGCAGGGGTCGCAGGTTCAAACCCTGCACCGCCCACCAAGATTTACTCAATAAATCAACGACTTACGCCACCATCCAGGTGGCGTTTTCGTTTGTGTTGACGGAAAGTGGGGGAAAGCGGTCTCTGCGGTTGAGCACTCTGCCGGGCCACTGCGCAGCCGCACCGGACTGGCCCGTCAGCCCCTGCTCCCCGCCACCTGCGCCCAGACCCCCGAAATCACCACCGACCCTTCGCCGACGGCCGAGGCGACCCGCTTGACCGACCCGGCGCGCACATCGCCGACGGCAAAGATGCCCGGGCAGGACGTTGCATAGCCATCCCCTGCCAGGACGAAGCCTTTGGTGTCGAGATCCACCAGGCCCGACAGCCACCCCGTGTTCGGCGCTGCGCCGACCATGATGAACAGGCCCGCGGCTTCGATGCGACTTTCGCCGTCGAGCTGGCGCAGGGTCACGGCCGCCAGCGTCTGTTCGCCATGCAGCGCTGCGACCTCGGCACCGAAGTGAAGCTCGATCGCATCGTTCTTGCGGATGCGATCGATCAGGTATTCCGACATCGACGCCGCCAGCGAAGGGCCGCGCACCACCAGGTGCACCCGCTGCGCGCGCCGGCTGAGGTACATCGCCGCCTGCCCGGCCGAGTTGCCGCCGCCCACCACCACCGCCGTACGGCCGGCGACCTGTCGCGCCTCCAGTTCCGTCGCGGCATACGCGACGCCCGCGCCTTCGAAGTCCGCCAGACGCTCCAGCGGCAGGCGGCGGTACTGCACACCGGTGGCGACGACGATCGCGCGTGCGCGGACCGCCACGCCGTCGTCCAGCATCACCTCGAATCCCGCGCCCTTGCGCCCCAAGCCGCAGACGCGGCGCGGCACCGCGAAACGGGTGCCGAACTTCAGCGCCTGGATCTCGCCGCGTGCGCACAGATCGGCGCCTGAGATGCCGGTCGGGAACCCCATGTAGTTTTCGATGCGCGACGAGGTGGCGGCCTGCCCGCCAACCGCGGTCTCGTCGACGACCAGCGCATGCAGGCCCTCGGCGCCGGCGTACACCGCGGCCGCCAGGCCCGCCGGGCCGGCACCGACGATCACCACGTCGAACTCGGCGCCGTCGTCCACCGCGAGGTCGAGCCCAAAGTGGCGTGCCACGCCGCGCGGCGTGGGGTCGGGGAGCACGGTGCGTTCGCCCAGCATCACTGCGCCGCGGTCGGCCGGCACGCCGCAGCGCTGCGCCAACGCCAGCGCTTCGGCGGTACCCAGGGCATGAACGCGGTAGGGAATGCGGTTCTGTGCCGCGAAGGCCTCGACACGTCGCACCGCACGGTCCTGCTCGGGGCCGATCAGCGTCAGGCCGGCCTGGCCGCTTTCGATCAGGCGGCGGCGGCGGGCTGCAAACACGGTGATGACGATGTCGCTCATCTCCGGGATCTCGGCCAGCGCCCGCAGCATGGCCGCGCGCGGTACGCGGATCGCCTTCATCGGCGTCACGGCCCGGTTCGTCAGCTGCGCCGTGCCGCCGGACAGAAAGCTCATCTCGCCAGTGAACTGCGTCGGGCCCAGCGTGGCATTGCTGTAGCGCATGCCCGTCACCTCGTCCCAGGCGGCGGCTTCGCCTTCGAGGATGTAGAAGAAGGCCTCGTTGGGTGCACCGAAGGCCACCAGCGTGTCGCCGGCCTCGAAGTGCACGATCTCGCCGATGCGCTGCAGGTGCGCCACCTGCGATGCCGAAAGCGGCTTGCGGACGTAGGTGGCCAGGTCGACGGCAGAGCTTTCCACGGCGTGTGTTCCTTTCGCCTTTTTGCTCTTGTTTGCTCTTGAGCAGGGCGGATGATCGGCTGGTGCCTGCCGTCACGCAATGGGCCGTCAAAGGCCGTCCACGGCCTGCTGGATCTCGGCCGGGGCCCGGTGTGACGGCAGCTGGCCCGTCATCACGCCCTCAGCGCAGGGGGCTCGTGCCGGCGTCGCGCGGCCCCTCAGGCCAGCAAACTGAAATGCGCGCACCAGCGGCCGCTACCGGCGGCTTGCAGCAACAGCGGCAGGCGTTGCCCGGTGCCGTGGCGCAACACGTGGACCGTGTCGTCACCCAAGGCCAGCGCGTGCGGCGCCTCGAAGACGAGGCGGAACTGTTCCAGCCCGACGCTTTCCGCCTGTGCTTTGACAACATCCACCAGCCGCAGCGTACCGCCGGGCACATCGAAGCTGTGGCCCAGGTAGTGTTGCCAGGTGGCCCGCGATTGCTGCCCTTCCAAGGGCACGGGCCGCGCCTGCCGCCGGGCAGCGGGTGTGGCTGTCGCATTCAGCGTGCGCGGACCATCGGCCGCCAGCGCCGGGGCGCAGGCCGCAGCCAAAGCACCGGCGCCTGCGCCGGCGATGAAATCACGCTTGTTCATGGAGGGTCTCCGCTGCGGTGTGGGTGGTGGATGGCAACGCGGGCGTCCAGCGCATGGCCAGGTCCAGATCGGCACGGGCGACTTGGGCGAACCCCAGTCGTGCATAAAGCTCGCGCGCCGGGTTATCGGCCCGCACTTGCAAAGCCACCGCCAATTGCAGCGCGCGCGACTGCACCAGCAAGGCGTTCAACAGCACGCTGCCGATGCCGCGTCCGCGCCAATGCGGCAGCAGGCTGATGTCGAGCAGGTCGATCTGGGCGGATGTGACGTCCACCCACAACAGCCCGATCGGCGTGCGCTCAACGCCAGCGCCAGCCTGTTCGATGATGTGCTGCACGGCGCCTGGATGTGACGAGCGGTAGGCCGCATCGCGCGCCGTGAATTGCATGGCGATGAACTGCTGCGCCAGTGGCGATTGCGCGCCCAGCGCTTCGAGTTCAAGGCTGCGTGTGCTGGCGAAGAGCTGCCGCAGGAAAGCCTGATCGGCCGCCTTCGCAACGCCTGTTGCCTCGGCCAGCCGCCAGCCCAACCCCCGTGCCGCCAGCCCTTGCGGAACGGCAGGCTGGGCAGCCAGCAGCGGCGGCACGGCGGGCGACGGCACCATCATGGACGCGGCGGAAAGATGCCCTGCAGCGCGATGATGAAATTCACCGCCAGGTAGGGCTGGCGGTTTTCATGCGGCTGGTTTCCCCCGGCGGCGCCGACCGATTCAGGGGCCAGTGCGCGCTGGTTGGCACCTGCGGCACGGTACATCGGTACCCCGCCGGCAGCGGGTGCCAGGGCCACTGCCGCGCTGGCTGTACCCGTGGTGGGCGACAGCGCTGCCCGCAGTTCATGGGTGTGCGCCGGGATCTCGCCGGCCAGCATCGTGACCGTGGCGCTGCCGGTGTCCTCGCCCATGACGCGCTCGCTCAGGCCCGGCCCCTGGCCTTGCCCCATCGGGAAGCGTGCCTGCAGATTCGGAAGCGCGAACGTGGTCTGGCCGTTGCCGCCGAATTGGGTGCCCAGCAGCGAAAACAATGCCGTGTTCTGCGCGATGGGCAGCAGCTGCCCGTTACACAGTGCCCAGCCTATGGGCGCAAAGTTGCCGGCGAAGGGCCGGATCTCTCCAATGAACTGGTCAGCCATGGTCTAGTCCCTTCAAGGCTGCGGCGGAAAGATGCCGAACAGCGAGATCACGAAGTTGAGCGTCAGTGTTGGCGCCATGTTCTCGTGCGGCTGACTCCCGCCCGCCTGCGCCAAGGCGCCCGGCGCCATGGCCGTGGTGGGCGTGCCGCTGCCGTAGTAGCTGGCGGTGCTTGACGAGCCCAGCATCGCTGATCTGAACGCCGCTGGCGTGGCCGTGGCGCTGCTGGCTGCCAGCGCATGCGTGTGGGCGGGCAACTGGCCGGCCGTCAGCGTCACTTGTTCGACGCCGCCAGTCTGGCCCAGGACGTACCCTGGGCCCTGGTGCACAGGCACGCGGCCGCGCATGTCGGGCACCGCGAAGGTGTTGACGCCATCGCCGCCGTAGGTGGTGCCGATCAGGTTGAACAGAGTTTCGTACTCAGCGATCGGCAGCAGCGAACCATCGCAAATCGCCCAGCCAACAGGCGCAAAGCTGAACCCGACCAGGCGGATTTCGCCAACAAAGGGTTGTGACATCACTTGTCCTTCGGGTTCAGTTGCGCGGAGGGAAGATGCCCGTCAGCGCGATGCAGAAGTTCACCGTCTGGAAGGGCTGGCGGTTCTCGTGCGGCTGGTTGCTGCCGGTGTTGGCCACCGCTGCGGGGTTGAGCGGCACCGCCGGTGAACCTGCGGGCACATAGACGTCGATACCGCCGCGCGGCTTGGCAGCGGGCAGGGCGCCACCGGGTACCGAGGCGTTGGCGAAGTCGGTGGAAGATTGCAGCGCGTGCACGTGCTGCGGCATTTGCGAGGCGGTCAAGGTGACGCTTTCGCTGCCGGCCCTTTGGCCCTGAGAAATGCCTGAACCAAAGTGCAAGGGCACACGACCGCGCAGGTCGGGCAGCGCGAAGTTCGTCGTGCCATTGCCGCCATAGGTGGTGCCCAGGATCGAGAAGAGGGCCTGGTTCTGATTGATCGGCAGCAGCTGCCCGTTGCATTGCGCCCAGCCCCGGGGGGCAAAGACGAACGACATCAATCGAATCTCGCCCACATAGGGATTAGCCATCTGCGATGTCCTTTGCGTTGGTTTTTCCCGGTGGGAAGGCTGTGTGTCAGCGGCGGGCAGAGACTGCGCGCCGCCAGCCCAGCAGGGCGGCACCGCCGGCCAGCAGCAGTGCCCAGCTGGCGGGCTCGGGAATGGGCGCCGTCTGCATGTTGATCGTGATCGTGGCCAGGGCGTCGGACTGGCCGCCGCCGGGCACTGGGGTCAGGACGAGGTTGTCCAGCCGCACCGTCAGCGTGCTGGGGGCCGTGAAGGTGACGATGCTGTTCAGGTTGTTGGGGGAGGTCAGCCCCGCCAGCGAGCCCGTGAAACCGGTGAGGAAGTTGCCAGCCACGGCCAGGTTCGTGAAGCTGTACACCGCAGGCGAGCCGCCCAGGCCCAGGAAACCTGTGACGAGCTGCCCGCTGGTGTTGACGCCGCCCGCCGCGATTCTGAGCGTGATGCTGTTCCCGGCGGAGAAGCTGATGGCTTCGTTGGGCAGCATGAAGTTGCCGATGGGCGTGCCGTCGCCCACTGCAATACCGACGCTCGGGTTGACGGGTGTGTTGACCAGGCTGATCGGCGCACTGTTGCCGATGATGCCGCCCGGAGCAGACAGAGTCGCCGTCAGCGGGTTGGTGAAAGCAGCATGGGCCGGCAGCGCCGCAGCGCAGAGCAGCAAGCAGGCCGCCCAGCGGGGCGAAGTCGAAGTGGGGGTTGAGTACACGTGATGACTTTCTCGGCGTCTTGCAGATGGGCTGGATGCGGCCTGGATCTGTACACATTCTGAACAGGCCCCGGCAGACTATGAGGCCGCGGTCAGTGCGGAACCATCCCTGAGCCGAGGGGCAGGCTGGCCGCTGTCTCGGCATCCAGCCGTGGGAAGAATGGGCCATCGATCCCGATGACGCTCACGACGCTGTTCGATCGAGCGGTCGAGGCTCCAGCGCCCGTGCCAGCAGCTTGGCCGCTCAACCCGCCGGCCAAAGGGCGATGCCCACGGTGCCGAGGTTGACCCCTCAGCTCTACATATGTAGAGTTAACCCATGAGCCGATCCCGCAGCCTGTCTCCGCAAGCCCTGGCGGTGGTGGCCGTGCTGGCCGCCAGCGACGATTGGCGCCATGGCTACGACCTGATGGCGCAGGCCGGGGTGAAGTCCGGCACCCTGTACCCGTTGCTGATGCGGCTGGAAGCGCAAGGGCTGTTGCAGGCGCGCTGGGTGGACGCCCCGCAGCCCGGGCGGCCGCCTCGGCACGTCTACAGGTTGACAGAGGCCGGGCGCGCCTGGCTGGCCTCGCTGGCCGAACCCCTGCCCGCGTTGCAGGCGGTGGCCACACCGTTGCGCACCGTGAAGGCCCGTCCATGAAGCGCCCGCTGCCGGCCCTGGCGCGTGCGCTGGCCTGCCGCCTGCTGATGGGCGCGGCCGTCCGCTTGCTGGGCCAGCAGCAATCGGAATGGGCCCAGGCAATGCGCGCCGAGGTGGTGTCTATGGGCAGCGAACGCGAGGCACTGTCGTTTGCCTGGGGTTGCCTGTGTGCAGCGCTGGGCCACGCGCTTGCGGCCACCCGTGGCGGCTTGGCGCAGGTCCACACCGCCGGTGTGCTGAGCTGCGCCATCGCCGTGCTGGCGGGCTGCGCCTTCATGGTCAGCGCTGGTGCGCCTGCTCACTACGCGTGGATGAATCTGCTGTCCCTGGCCTTTGCCGTCGCCACGTTTGGCCTGCTGCCGCGGCGGCGCCTGCAAGCCGATGAGCTGCTGCGCGCCAGGTTGTCTTTCGCGCTGGGTGCGTTGTGGCTTGCGGCCAGCCTGGGCCAGGCAGCCGACGGGGCTTCCGCGTGGCTGCCGGTCGGGCCGGTGGCCTTGAACCTGGCCTGGTTGCTGCTGCCAGCGCTGCTCGTGGCCTCTGACGTGCGGCCCGGATCCGCCGCTGGTCGCTGGGCCTGGGGCGGCCTCTTGCTGGCGTGCGGCGCACTTGCACTGCAGGCCGATGCCGTGCTGCTGGGCCTCGTCGCGGCCGTGCTGTGCGTGCGTGCCTGCCAGCGAGGCGGTGGTGCCCTGGCGCTGCTGTCACTGGGAGCCGCAGCGCTGGCAGCCCAGCGGGGGCCGGCTTGGCAGGCGCCCGAGGCCTTGGCCTTCGTCGACCAGGTCGTCTGCCGTGGTTTCGAACAGAGTCTGGCCACGGGCCTGGTTCTCGCGCTGCTGCAAGTGCTGCCGCTGTGGCCCGCGTTGCGACACCGTCGGGCGCGCCTTCACGGCCTGGTGTGGGGGCTGCTCCTGGCGCTTTCGCTGCCCGGCTGGCTGCCGTCGCCGCTGGTGGGCTTTGGTGGCAGTTTCATCGTGGGCTATCTGCTCAGCCTCGCCCTGCTGGGCGCCGATGCGAGCGAGCGCCCTGCCACGCGCCCGCCGGCCGCCGCTGCCGGTGGTGGCCGGGCCCCACCGAGCTGGCCCCGCACGGGCCTGACCTGACTTCCACCCACCCGCTGCCCCACCGCCGCACCGCGGTGGTGGCCGCTGCATGGCCACGACATGTACAGGAGAAACCGCAGATGGTGAACTTCAAGGCGCCGCGCAAGCGGACTGCGCTGGTGTTGACGCTGTTGGCGCTGGCGGGCGCCATCGGGTGGGCCTGGCAGCAACTCAGCCGGCCCTGGGGCGCCCAGGCCGTGAGCTTCACGCCGGCCCGCCAGCAGTGTGGCCAGCAGGGGGCGCTGCGCTACTGCGTGCACACCGCCGCGGGTGGGGTGAATGGGGATGTGGTCTACCACTTGCACGGCCGCCACCTCGACGCCGAGGTCTGGAACGACCCGACCTACTTCACGGCCCAGCTGCAGGCCTACTGGCAGCACGCCGGCCTCTTGCCGCCCACCGTCGTCTCGCTGTCCTACGGCCCGGTCTGGTTGCTGGCACCCCAAGGCCGTGCCGAACACAGCGGCCTGCTGGACACAGTCTGGCACGACATGCAGGCGATCGAGGCCCGCCTGAGCGTGCCCAGGCGCCGCATGCTGATGGGTGAATCGATGGGGGGCCTGAACAGCCTGGTGCTGGGGCTGAGCCACCCCCGCCACTTCGGAAAGGTGGCTGCCTTGTGCCCGGCCGTATATCGGGATTCGCCCTTTGCGCCGCTCAGCCAGATCCACGCGGCGCTGGTGCGCACCGGCGCCGACCCGCGCATTGCCCTCGGCATCTGGCAACTGTCCCGCCGCTACGTCGCCACGGTCGAGGAGTGGCGCCGCTTTTCGCCGCTGGTGCTGGTCGAGAACGTGACCGACCCACAGACGCGCCCCAGCCTGTACCTGTCGGCGGGCCTTTACGACCGTTACGGCCTCTACGAGGGAACCGAGCGCCTGGCGCAAGTCGCTGCGCAGCGCGGGCTGCCGACCGAGTGGCGCCCTCTGTACGGCGGGCACTGCGCCATCGACATCGCCTCGCTGGGGGCCTTCCTGGTTCGGTGAGAACGGCCCGTCCGGCTTCGGCTTGGGTTGCCGTTGTCGTCTTCCGCTGGGTGCGCGTACGAACAGCCGGCGTGCCGCGGTGCAGGGCAAGTTGCATCCCCTGCATGCGCCACGCATTCGCGGGGCGGCCCCAGGCCCGCGGGGTTGACCGGCCCGGGGCCCGCCGCAACCATGCCGATATGGACAACACCAAGCCCAGCACGGACGCCGCAGGCCCCCAGCACCCTTTGGTGCAGGACTACCTGGCGCAGGAACTCCTGCACAACATGCGCGAACTGCACGCCCAGCTGGAATACCTGCAGCTGCTGATGCGGCTTCAGTTCCCGCCGCGCTGACGCTGCACGGCCGGGCGGCACGCCGGCTGGGCGCTGCCGCGCCTGGCGCAGGGGCGGCTTGGCAACCCCGAGAATCAGCACCCTTCATCGGTACAGAGGGTGTTTGGATGGTCGGCAGGGGGTGCCAGGGTGACGCAGAACGCTGTGCCGGCGGCGCCCGTGGCGGCAGCCCAGCGGCCACGGGCGGCGCGGCCCCGCCCGTCCAACGCCGAGGCGGCGTCGTGATGTGGCGCCCATGACCGACGACACAGCCCCCCGTGACGCCCCGGGCCCGCCGCCCCTGGCGGCTTCCGAGCCCGATGTGCCCGCAGAACGCACTGCAGCGCCAGCGGCTGAAGCGCCCGCGCCGCCCGCGCCTGCCCGCCGCCCCAGTACCCGTGCTGCACTGCGCAGGCAGCTGCGGCTGTCGTCCCGGGGCCGGGCGCGGCGCGATCGGCGCCAACTGCGGCTGGCCTGCGGCCTGTCGGCCGTGCTGCACGTCCTGCTGCTCTCCTTGGCCTGGGGGGGCGATGCTGCCGGCCTGCCGGGCTTGAGCCTGCCTTGGGCTGAGCGCCGCGCCCAGGCGGCGGACTTGCAGGTGACCCTGCCGCCGCAGGCTGGCGCGGCATCGGCCGCGGCCGCGGCCCTGGCGCCTGCTTCTGCCGCCCTTGGTGCACCGGCGGCTGCCTCCGCACCCGCGGGCAGCCCTGCGGCCCGTCGCGACGAAGCGGCCAGCGCGCCTGCCTTCATGCTGCTGGATCCGGCACCCCCGCCCGTGCAGGCCCAGCCCGCCGCCGCGCGCGCAGGCTTGCGGCCCGGGCCCCGGGCCACGCGCAGCGCTGCGGCCAAGACGCCGGCGACAGCGCCTGCCGCCGCGGCAACGGCTGATCTGCCCTTGGCGCCAGCGGCCGAACCCGCACTGCCCGTGCTCGCACTGGCCAGCCCCAGCGGCGCAGCGGTGGCACCCCCGCTCGACGCCTTGTCCCCGACGGTGGCAGAAGAAGCCAGGATCACCGCACCGATCGCCGCAGACAGCACCCCGGCGCTGCGCCCGCTGGCCGTGGCCCCTGCGCCGATCGCCAGCGCACCGGCGGCCGTCGTTCGGGCTGCGTCGACGCCGGCGCGCCAGGCCGATGATCCGGCTCGGGAAGCAGCAGCGATGGCGGCGCAGCAGATGGCGCAAGCCGAACGCCTGCGGATGGCTGAACAGGCAGAACGCCTGCGGATGGCCGAGCAGGCCGAGCGCTTGCGGCAGGCCCAGGAAGCCGCCGAGCAGCGGGCCGCCGAGCAGGAAACTGCCGCCCGCCTGGCCGCCGCCGAAGCTGAACGACAGGCCGCCGCCCGGGAAGCGGCGGCCCGCGAAGCCGCGGCGCGTGAGGCTGCTGCACGCGAAGCTGCTGCACGCGAAGCTGCTGTACGTGAGGCTGCAGCGCGCGAAGTTGCAGCACGCGACGCCGCGGCACGCGAAGCCGCCGCCCGCGAGTCAGCCGCCCGCGAGTCAGCCGCGCGAGAAGCCGCGGCTCGCGAGGCGCAGGCCCGCCAGGCTGCCGCCCAGGCAGAGCGCGAGGCAGCCGCGCAGCGTGCCGATGCTGCCCGGCAGGAGGCCGGGCGCCAGGAAGCCGCGCGTCTGGCCACCCTGCGTGCCGAACAGGCGCGCGAAGAAGCCGCGCGGCTGGAAAGGCGGCAGGCCATGGGGCGGCAGCTGAACGAAGAAGCGGCCCGGCGCGATGCCGCGGCGGCGGCTGCGGCGCTGCAGGACCCGCGCCTGCCATCGTCCGTCAGCACAGCCCGGCGGGCGCGGCTGTTCGGGCTGGCCGATGCCAATGCCGAACTGGTGCTCTACGCCGAAGCCTGGGCGCGCAAGGTGCAGCTGAACACGCGGCTGGACGGCCTGCGCGAGGCGCTGGCCCGCCCCCATGCCGACCCGGTGGTGACGGTGGCCATCCGCAGCGACGGGTCACTGGAATCGATCAGCTTCGTGCGCAGCAGCGGTGTGCCCGAGATCGACGAAGCCGTGCGCCGCATCCTGCAGAGCCAGGTGCCCTTCACGCGCTTCTCGCCCGCGCTGGAGCGGGATTTCGATGTGGTGGAGATCCGCCGTACCTGGCGTTTCGACACAGCCGTCCGCCTGTACTGATCGGCCGAGGCCGCCCAGCTGGCCGGGTGGGGGCTCGACCACGCCCCGCCGGCCGCCCACGCGAGCGCAAACCCCGATGGCCTGTAGGGGAGCGGGCGGCAACACTTCAGCCATTCCCAGCGGCATGCCCACGCCGCTGCGGCCCCCCGAGATCCTTGTTCGCCGATGGAAACCTTTCCCCGATGTCTCCTGCAGCACGCTCAAACACGGCCCGATCGCCCGGCGATCCGGGAGAAGAGCCGCGGCATCTGGCAGACGCTCACCTGGCGTCAGCTTGGCGATGAGGTGGCTGCGCTGGCAGCGGGCTTGGCGGCCCTCGGGCTCCAGCGCGGCGAGCATGTAGCGCTGCTGGGCGAAAACCGGCCTCGCCTGATCGCGGCCACCGCCGCTGCGCAATGGCTGGGCGCGGTGGTGGTGCCGCTGTTTGCAGACACCACGGCCGCAGAAGTCGCCGGGCCCCTGCAACTGGCGGACGTGACCCTGGTCTTCGCCGAAAACCAGGAGCAGGTCGACAAGCTGCTGGTGCTGCTGGAGCAATGCCCGAGGATCCGGCACATCGTGTTCGACGACGACCGCGGCATGCGGCACTACCGGCAGCCGCAGCTGCTGGCCTACGACGCGCTGCTGGGCCAGGGCCGCAGCGAGCGGGCAAGCCGCCAGGCGCAGCTGGACGCCGAGCTGACGCGCGGCACGGCGCAGGACGCGGCGGCCATCTTCTTCACATCCGGCACCACCGGCCCGGCCCGCGGGGTGCTGCATTCGCATGGCGCTCTGATCGACCGCGCCCGGGCCGCGGCGCAGCTGGACGGCCTGCAGGACACCGACGTGACGATGGCCTACCTGCCGCCGGCCTGGATCGGCCAGCACGTGCTGGCCTATGCGCTGCCGATGGTGGTGGGCGCCTGCGTCTGCTGCCCCGAATCATCCGAGACCATGCTGCAGGACATGCGCGAGATGGGCCCCAGCATCTTCCTCGCGCCGCCGCGCGTGCTGGAGGCGCTGCTGACCCAGGTCACGATCCGCATCAACGACACCGGCGGCTTCAAGCAGAAGCTCTACACCCGCTTCATGCGCCGGGCTGAACAGGTGGGTGCGCGCGTGCTGGCAGGCGAGCCCGTGGCCCTGGGCGACCGCCTGGGCTACGCCCTGGGCAACCTGCTGATCTACGGCCCCCTGCGCGATGTGCTGGGCATGAGCCGGCTGCGCGTGGCCTACACCGCCGGTGAGGCCGTGGGGCCGGATCTGCTGCGCTTTTACCGGTCGATCGGCATCAACCTGAAGCAGCTGTACGGCTCCACGGAGACGGGGCTGTTCGTCACCTTGCAGCGCAATGGCCAGGTGATGATGGATGCCGTGGGCCCGGCCGCCCCTGGCGTGGAGCTGGCCGTCAGCCCCGAGCGCGAAGTCTTGGTGCGCTCGCCCGGGCTCTTCCTGGGCTACTACGGCGACGCCGAAGGCACCCGCCGGGCCTGGCAGGGCGAGGGCTGGTTCCGCACCGGCGACCTGGGCTGGCTGGGCGAAGACGGCCAACTGCACATCATTGACCGCCTGCAGGACGTGGGCACCTTGAACGACGGCTCGCTTTTCGCGCCCAAGCAGGTGGAGAACAAGCTCAAGTTCTCGCCCTACATCAACGAGGCCGTGGCCTTCGGCAGCGGGCAGGCGCATGTCTGCGCCTTCATCGACATCGACGCGGAAGCCGTGGGCAACTGGGCCGACAAGCAAGGCCTTTCCTACACCGGTTTTGGCGACCTGTGTGCGCTGGACCAGGTCTACGAGCTCATCGGCGAAGTCATCGCCCAGGCCAATGCCGGGATGGCCGCCGACCCACAGCTCGCGCACGCGCAGGTGCGCCGCTTCCTGCTGCTGCACAAGCGGCTGGAAGCCGATGACGGCGAGCTGACCCGCATGCGCAAGGTGCGGCGCGACGTGATCGCGCAGCGCTATGCCGGCCTGGTGGCGGCATTGCGCGACGGCAGCCAGCGCGGCCGTGTGGACGCCGAAGTGCGCTATGAAGACGGCCGGGTGGGCATCCTGTCGGCCGACGTGCAGATCCGGGAAGCGAAGACCTTTCCGCCCCGGGTCTTGAAGAAGGCGGCCTGAGATGGACATGGCCACCATCAGCCAGCCTGGCGCTCCCGCCGCGCCGCAACGCGGCTTTCCCATCGGCGACACGATCCTGGATCTGGATTCGGTGTCGCTGCGCTTCGGCGGCGTCAAGGCACTCACCAACATCTCGTTCAACGTGCTGGAGCACGAGATCCGCGCCATCATCGGCCCCAATGGCGCGGGCAAGAGCTCGATGCTCAACGTCATCAATGGCGTGTACCGGCCGCAGGAAGGCACCATCACCTTCCGCGGCCAGAAGCTCAGCGATATGACGCCCAACCGCGCCGCGCGCCTGGGCATCAGCCGTACCTTCCAGAACATCGCGCTCTTCAAGGGCATGACGGTGCTGGACAACATCATGGCTGGCTGCAGTCAACGCGAGAACGCGAACTTCCTGGAAGTGGCCTTCCAGATGCCGCGGGCCCGCCGTGAAGAGGCGGCCAACCGCGAGAAGGTCGAAGAGATCATCGAATTCCTGCAGATCGAGCACATCCGCAAGACGCCCGTCAAGCGGCTGCCCTACGGCCTGCAAAAGCGCGTGGACCTGGGCCGGGCGCTGGCGATGGAGCCGAGCCTGCTGCTGCTGGACGAGCCCATGGCCGGCATGAACATCGAAGAAAAGCAGGACATGTGCCGCTTCATCCTCGACGTCAACGATCACTACGGCACGACGGTGGTGCTGATCGAGCACGACATGGGCGTGGTGATGGACCTGTCGGACCGCGTCGTGGTGCTGGACTACGGCAAGAAGATCGGTGACGGCACGCCCGACGAGGTGCGCGCCAGCCCCGAAGTGATCAAGGCCTACCTGGGCGTCTCAGACTGAAGGGCCGCAAGGGATGAACTTCTTCTTCGAGGTGCTGGTCGGCGGGCTGCTGTCCGGCATCATGTATTCGCTGGTCGCGCTGGGCTTCGTGCTCATCTACAAGGCGTCATCGGTGTTCAACTTCGCGCAGGGCGCGATGGTCTTCTTCGCCGTGCTGTCCTTCGTGGGCTTCATGGAACTGGGCCTGAACTTCTGGGTGGCGCTGCCGGTGACAGTGGCGCTGATGGTGGCCGTGGGCGTGATGACCGAGCGCTTCGTGCTGCGGCCTCTGGTGGGCCAGAACGAAGACACGCTGCTGATGGCCACCATCGGGCTGGCCTTCATCGTCGAAGGCGTGGCCCAGCTGGCCTGGGGCGTTGAAGTGCGCCGGCTCGACCTGGGCATCCGCGACGAGCCGATGGGCTGGCTGGCCGACAAGGCCAACATCCTGGTCAGCCAGCTCGACATCGCCGCCGGGCTGGTGGCCGGCCTCATGGTGGCGGTGCTGGCGCTGATCTTCTCCAAGACCAAGATCGGCCGCGGTCTGCGCGCGGTGGCCGACGACAACGCCGCGGCGCTGTCGATCGGCATCCCGCTCAAGCAGATCCTGGTGATGGTCTGGGCCACCGCCGGCGTGGTGGCCCTGGTGGCCGGGATGATGTGGGGCGCCCGCAGCGGCGTGCAGTTCGCGCTGGTGGGCGTGGCGCTGAAGGCGATGCCGGTGCTGATCATTGGCGGCTTCACCTCGGTGCCGGGCGTGATCGTCGCCGGCCTCATCGTCGGCGCGGCCGAGAAGCTGGCCGAGGTCTACGTGGGCCCCTTCGTCGGGGGCGGCATCGAAGGCTGGCTGCCTTACGTGCTGGCCGTGCTGTTCCTGCTGGTGCGGCCCGAAGGCCTGTTCGGCGAAAAGATCATCCGGCGCGTCTAGCCACGCCAGTACAAGGGCACGATATCCATGTTCTATCGGGAAGCAGGCCAGTTCGCCACCAGCTACGGCCAGGACCGCCGGCTGCTGCAGCTGCGGCAGGACCGCATCGGCATGGTGGTGCTGCTGGCGGTGGGCTTCGTCGGCCTGCCGCTGGTGGCCAGCGACTACTGGCTCAGCGCCATCCTTATCCCCTGGCTGGTGCTGGCGCTGGTGGCGCTGGGGCAGAACATCTTGATGGGCTACGCCGGGCAGCTGTCGCTGGGCTCGGCCGGCTTCATGGCCGCGGGCGCCTTCGCTTGCTACAACCTGGTGCTGCGCGTGCCGGGCATCCCTTTCCTGGCAGCGGTGCTGCTGTCGGGGCTGATCGCGGCAGTGATCGGCATCCTCTTCGGCCTGCCCAGCCTGCGCATCCGCGGGCTGTACCTGGCCGTGGCGACGCTGGCATCGCAGTTCTTCATCGTCTGGGCGCTGGACAAGTTCGGCTGGTTCAAGAACTACGACACCTCGGGGATCATCACCGCGCAGGACATCGTGATCTTCGGCCGCGTGTTCGACAGCCCGGCCGAGAAGTACCTGGTGGTACTGGGCATCGTCGCGATGCTCACGCTGCTGGCCGCCAACATGGCGCGCGGCAGCACCGGCCGCGGCTGGCGCGCCGTGCGCGACATGGACGTGGCGGCCGAGGCCATGGGCCTGTCGCTGCTGCGCACCAAGCTGCAGGCCTTTGCCATCAGCTCGTTCTACTGCGGCGTCGGTGGCGCGCTCTTCCTCTTCGCCTACCTGCAGACGGCCGAGCCGGCAGCCTTCAGCATCGAGCTGTCGTTCCGCATCCTCTTCATGGTGATCATCGGCGGGCTGGGCACGATCCTGGGGGCATTCCTCGGCTCCGGGTTCATCCTGTTGATGCCGATCTTCCTGAACATCATCTTCCACGCGGTGCTGGGGCGCGCCGTCGACGCCACCATCACATCGGCGCTGGAGCAGGTGATCTTCGGCGCGATGATCATCCTCTTCCTGATCTTCGAGCCCTTGGGCCTGGCGCGGCTGTGGCAGGTCACGAAGGAGCGGCTGCGCCTGTGGCCGTTCAGGTACTGAGCAGTTTTCGCGCAACCCGACAGCACCCACCAACAGGAGACATGAGCATGAGCGTCAACAGGATTCGCAGTCTGGCCCTGCGCGGCGTCATCGCCACCGGGCTGGCCATCGCGGCGGCTGCGCCGACGGCCGTGCTGGCCCAGGCGCAGGAACAGTACTTCGGCATCCCCAGCAGCCGCGTGGGCCCGTATTCGGCGATGGGCACCGGCTACTACGGCGGGATCATCGATTACCTGAACTACGTCAACCTGAAGTTCGGCGGCGTCAACGGCGTCAAGCTGACCTGGGAAGAGTGCGAGACCGAGTACAACGCCGCGCGCACGGTGGAGTGCTACCAGCGCCTGCTGACCAAGGGCGACCAGCGCATGGTCGTCTTCGACACCCTGGGCACGCCCGGCGCGTATGCAGTGATCAACCGCATGGAACCCGACAAGGTGGTGCTGGCGCAGTACGGCTATGGCCGTACCGATGCCGCCGACGGCACTGTCTGGCCTTGGGTGTTCAATGCTGCCGGTCACTACTGGGGGCAGGTGGCGGTGCAACTGTCCTTCATGGCGCAGCGCGAAGGCGGTGTCGACAAGATGCGCGGCAAGACCGTGGTGCACCTGCACATCGACAGCGCCTTCGGCCGCGAGCCGCTGCCGGCGATGCGCGAGATCGCCAAGCAGTGGGGCATCAAGCTGGTCGAGATCGCCGTGCCGCCGCCGGGGCTGGAGCAGCAGTCGCAGTGGCTGCAGATCCGGCGCGAGAAGGCCGACTGGGTGACGTTCTGGGGCGCCGGGTCGGGCATGAATTCCACCGCCATCACGAACGCGGCGCGCGTGGGCTTCCCACGCAACAAGATGATCTACGTCTCCTTCGGCGGCGCCGAGGAAGACATGGTGCCGGCCGGTGACGCCGCCAAGGGCACCTTCGTCACGGCCAACGCCGTGCCCGGCAAGTTCCCGCTGATCGCCGACATCGAGAAGGTGGTTTACGGCGCCGGCAAGGGCAACCTGCAGAACCCGGCGCGCGTCGGCACCGTCTACTACAACCGCGGCGTGGGCGCGGCCGTCACGTGGGTGGAAGCGCTGAAGAACGCGCAACGCATCCACAAGAAGGTCGGCAAGACCGTCACCGGGCCGGAGTTCCGCGACGGCTTCGAAGCGCTGGACTTGTCGGACGCCAAGCTGAAGGAAATCGGCATCCAGGGCATGTCGGCGCCCTTCAAGATGTCGTGCAGCAAGCACGACGGCTCGGAGCGCTTCCGCGTGATGCAGTGGGACGGCAGCAAGTTCAACCTCGTGACCGACTGGCTGCCAGCGCCCGACCCGGCCTTCATCCGCAAGCTGATCGAGGATTCGGCCGCCAAGTTCGCCGCTGAAAACAAGATCACCCCGAAGAAATGCTGAGCCCCCCGCCCATCCTGGCGGTCAAGAACATCGAGGTCATCTACGACCACGTGATCCTGGTGCTGCGCGGCGTTTCCTTCGAGGTGCCGCAAGGCAAGATCGTGGCGCTGCTGGGGGCCAACGCCGCGGGCAAGAGCACGACGCTCAAGTCCGTTTCCACGCTGCTGGCTTCCGAGCGGGGCGAGGTCACCAAGGGCTCGATCGAGTTCCGCGGCAAGCGCACCGAAGGCCTGGCCCCGGGCGACATGGTGGGCATGGGCATGGTGCAGGTGATGGAAGGCCGGCACTGCTTTGGCCACTTGACGGTGGAAGACAACCTGATCACGGGCGCCTACGCACGGCCCATCAGCAATGCCCAGGTGCGGGAAGAACTGGAAAAGATCTACGCCTACTTCCCGCGCCTGAAGACGCGCCGAACCAGCCTGGCCGGCTACACGTCGGGTGGCGAACAGCAGATGGTGGCCATCGGCCGCGCGATGATGGCCAAGCCCAGCATGCTGCTGCTGGACGAACCGTCGATGGGCCTGGCGCCGCAGATCGTGGCCGAGATCTTCGAGATCGTGCGCGACCTGAACCAGAAGGAAGGCGTCAGCATCCTGCTGGCCGAGCAGAACACCAACGTCGCGCTGAAGTACGCCGACTATGGCTACATCCTGGAAAGCGGCCGCATCATGATGGACGGCCCGGCCAAGGCTCTGGCCGAGAACGCCGACGTGAAGGAGTTCTACCTGGGCCTGTCCAAGGAAGGCCGCAAGAGCTTCCGCGACATGAAGTCGTACCGGCGGCGCAAGCGCTGGCTGTAGCGCGCTTCATCCGCTTCGGCTGACGGCAGCGCCGTCAGATCGGTTCAGTGCGCGCCAGCAGCCAGGCCAGCGCTGCGCCCTGCACGCGCGGCGCCAGGCGTTCACGCACGGTGGCGTGGTAGCCGTTCAGCCAGGCCCGTTCGTCTTCGCGCATCAGGTCCAGGTCGATGCAGCGGGTGTCGATGGGGCACAGCGTCAGGGTTTCGAATTCCAGGAATTCAGCGAATGTGCCGTCGGCAGCCGCGCCCGTGGCCGGCACGTTCAACACCAGGTTTTCGATGCGCACGCCCCACTGGCCGGGGCGGTAGACGCCGGGTTCGATGCTGGTGACCATGCCGGGCTCCATCGCCATGTGGGCGTCGGGGATGGCCTTGCTGATGCTCTGCGGGCCTTCGTGCACGTTCAGGAAGTAGCCCACGCCGTGGCCGGTGCCGTGGCCGAAGTCGATGCCCTCGGCCCACAGCGGCGCGCGCGCCAAGCTGTCCAGCATCGGGCTGAGCGTGCCACGGGGAAAGCGCGCCCGGCTCAGGTTCATCGTGCCCTTCAGCACCAGGGTGTAGTCGCGCTTCATGGCCGGCGTCACCGTGC
>JAIXZR010000003.1 GCA_027489455.1 Rubrivivax sp.
CGCGCTACATGTCCGCCAACTTCTGGATGATGGGCGACACGGGCCCCTGCGGCCCCTGCAGCGAGATCTTCTACGACCACGGCCCCGACGTCGCCGGCGGCCCTCCGGGCCCGGCCGAGCAGGACGGCGACCGCTACATCGAGATCTGGAACAACGTCTTCATGCAGTTCAACCGCACTGAAGACGGCGTGATGCACAAGCTGCCCAAGCCCAGCGTGGACACCGGCATGGGCCTGGAGCGCCTGGCCGCCGTGCTGCAGCATGTGCACAGCAACTACGAGATTGACCTCTTCGTGCGCCTCTTGGCTGCAGCGAAAAACGCCGTGGAATACGCGTCGGCCCCCGGCACGGTGGTGGACGCAGCATCGCCCTCGCTGAAGGTGATTGCCGACCACATCCGCGCCTGCAGTTTCACGGTGGCCGACGGCGTGATCCCCGGCAATGAGGGCCGCGGCTACGTGCTACGCCGCATCGCGCGCCGCGCCATCCGCCACGGCTACAAGCTCGGCGCGCGCAAGCCTTTCTTCTACACGCTGGTGATGCCGCTGGTGGCCGAGATGGGTGCCGCTTACCCCGAACTGCAGCGCGACGGCGCGCGGGTGGCCGAGGTGCTGAAGCAGGAAGAAGAGCGCTTCTTCCAGACCATCGCCAACGGCATGGAGATCCTGGAAGGCGAGCTGGCCACGATGGCGAAGAACGGCAGCACCGTCTTCAACGGCGACACCGCCTTCAAGTTGCACGACACCTTCGGCTTCCCGCTGGACCTGACGGGCGACGTCTGCCGCGAACGCGGTGTGACGGTGGACAGCGCCGCCTTCGACGCGGCCATGACGCGGCAGCGTGAGCAGGCCCGCGCTTCCGCCAAGTTCAAGGTGGCGGCCGGCCTGCAGTACGAAGGGGCGGCCACCGCCTTCCACGGCTACGAGCACCTGGTGTGCGAAACCAGCCAGGTCACCGCCATCTACCTGGAAGGTACGGCGGTGCAGAGCGCCAAGGCCGGCGACGACGTCGTCATCGTGCTCGACCACACGCCCTTCTATGCCGAAAGCGGCGGCCAGGTGGGCGACACCGGCGAGCTGCGCAACGCGCAGGCGCGCGTGGTGGTGGAAGACACCATCAAGGTGCAGGCGGCGGTGCACGGCCACCAGGGCCGCATCGTCGAAGGCACGGTAGCCGTGGGTGACGTGTTCACGGCGCGCGTGAATGGCGAACAGCGCGCGCGCATCATGCGCAACCACAGCGTCACCCACCTCATGCACAAAGCCCTGCGGGAAGTGCTGGGCACGCATGTGCAGCAGAAGGGTTCTCTGGTGAACGCCGAGCGCACGCGCTTCGACTTCGCACACAACGCACCGGTGACGGACGCGCAGGTGGCGCAGATCGAAGCGATCGTGAACGCCGAGATCCTGGCCAACGCCGCCACCACGGCGCGCGTGCTGCCGATCGACGAAGCGCAGAAGCTCGGCGCGATGATGCTGTTCGGCGAGAAGTACGGCGACGAGGTGCGCGTGCTCGACATCGGCACGAGCCGCGAACTTTGCGGCGGCACGCACGTGCAGCGCACGGGCGACATCGGCCTGTTCAAGATCGTGTCCGAATCCGGCGTGGCCGCGGGCATCCGCCGCGTCGAGGCCGTCACCGGCGACAACGCGCTGGCCTACATCGGCGAAACGGAAAAGCAGCTCTCGCGCATCGCCAGCCTGCTGAAGGCCACGCCAGCCGAGGCCCCCGCCCGCGTGGGCGCGGTGATGGACCAGTTGCGCGCGCTGGAAAAGGAACTCGCTGCGCTGAAGAGCAAGCTGGCGTCGTCACAAGGCGACGAACTGCTCCTGCAAGCCGTGGACGTGAAGGGCCTGAAGGTGCTGGCCGCCGTGCTGGAAGGCGGCGACGCCAAGGCCCTGCGCGAGACCATGGACAAGCTCAAGGACAAGCTCAAGACCGCCGCCATCGTGTTGGCCGCCGTGGACGGCGGCAAGGTGCAGCTGGCCGCCGGCGTGACGGCCGACAGCATGGGCAAGATCAAGGCCGGCGACCTGGTGAACTTCGTCGCCCAGCAGGTGGGCGGCAAAGGCGGCGGCAAGCCCGACCTGGCCATGGCCGGCGGCACCGATGCCGCCGGCCTGCCCGCAGCTCTGGCCAGCGTGGCGGCCTGGGTGGGCGAGCGGGTCTGATCACCGGCCGGCCTGCGCACCACCAATAGCAACGGGACCCGTGGGCCCCGTTGTCGCGTCAGCGGTGGCCGCGGTTGCGGCCTGCCAGCGTCAGAACTCGTAGCGCAGCGTGGCCTGGATGGCCCAGGCCGATTCGCGCTCGACCTGCTTCGTGGTGTAGTCCGCCTGGCCTGCGGCCGTGTTCAGGCTGTAGACGTACTTGCCGGTGCCCGGCTCCAGACCGACGAAGTTGACGAAGCTGCGGCGCGACGGGAACGAGACTTCGTCGATGCGGCCCCAGCGCTTGTTCAGCAGGTTGCCGAAGTTCAGGAAGTCCAGCGCGAACACCGCCTTGTGGCCCTTCGCGAAGCCCGGCAGGTCCTGGCTGATGCGCAGGTCGATGTTGTTCACCCAGGGCGCATAGCTGCTGTTGCGCTCGACAACGCGGCCCTTGAAGTTGGCCAGGCCCGGCTGGCTGTTGACGAACTCCCAGAAGCGCGCTTCTTCAGACGCCCCGCCGCGGAACACCACCTCGCCCGAACCCGGGGCGGTGGGGATGTACATCAGGTCGTTGCCGTTGATGGCGTCGCCGTTCAGGTCGTTGATGTACGTCCAGCTGTAGGGCCGGCCGCGACGGCCTTCGTAGAACACGCCCACCGAGGTGCGCAGGTTGCCGACGAAGGCCTTGCTCCAGCTCAGGTTGCCGCTGAACCGGTCGCGGATGACGTAGTTCGACGTCGCGGTCGTCTCTTCGTTGGGGTTGAACACGGCACGCGTGTTCCAGGTGCTGTTGGACGTCGAGCTGGTCAGCGGGCTCACCTCGGTGGCCAGCGTGCGCGTGTAGGCCACGCCCCAGCCAAAGCCCTGCGTGGTGGGCCGGTTCAGCGACAACGTGAAGGCGTTGCCTTCGCCGCGGCTCGTCTTGTTGGCCACCAGCACGTTGGTGAAGGCGGCGTTGCTCAATGCACGCGTGCGGCTCTGGCCCGTGGGGGTCAGGCAGGCGCCAGTGGTGACGTTGGTGACGTTGCCGTTGGCCGCCACGGTGTAGCAGTTCGGGTCCAGGCCTTCGGTGCGGTAGTACAGCTCACGCCCGTCGTTGCCGCGGCGGGTGGGGGCGCCCAGGTTCAGGTTCTGCAGGAAGATGGCCGTGTTGGTGCGCGTGTGCAGCCACTCGACGCCAGCCACCAGGCTACCCACCACCGGCAGCGCGGGCAGCTCGGTTTCGAAGGCCAGGTTGGCCTTCCAGACCGAGGGCTGCTCCATGTCACGCGAGATCGCGTCGACCTGCTGTGCCGGGATCACGCCCGTCAGCGTCGGCTGGGTATCCGGGTTGGCGTTGAAGCGGGCGTTGGCCGTCGCGCAGGCCGTCAGGCTCGCGCAGCTGAACTGCACCGTGGCCGCACCGGTGTTGGAAAACGGGTTGCTCAGCCACACCGTGGCGGCCGCACCCTGGAACAGGCCGAAGCCGCCGCGCACCTGCGTGCGGCGCTCGAAGCCCGGGTTCCAGTTGAAGCCGAAGCGCGGCTGCACCAGCGTGTTGCCATCGAGCGTGACGCTGTTGTCGACGTTGAAGCCGCCCGTGGCGCGCGTGAAGGTGGTGCCGCTGACGCTGCCGGCCACCGGCGCCGCCGCCGCAGCGGTATTGAAGATCGGGCGCTCAGGCACGTCCTGGGTGTCCACGCGCACGCCGAACATCACGTTCAGCTTGTCGTTCACCTTCCAGGTGTCCTGCACGAACAGGCCGGTGTTGGCGATGCTGAAGCGTGCCGCGCCGTCGGCGATCGTCAGGCCCGCGCGCGGCAGCTGCACGGTGTAGGTGCTCGGGCGGCCCAGGCGGAAGTTTTCCACCACCGCGGCCTGGATCTGGTCGGCCGTGGCCGTGGCGCAGTTGATGGCGCCGAAGGTGTAGGTGACGCTGGCGCTGCTGTTCTCGCACTGGAAGGTGTAGCGGCCGTTGACGTTCTGCAGGAAGGCGTTGAAGACCTTGTTGTTGTTGTAGTCCACGCCGAACTTCAGCTCATGGTCGCCCAGCGCCCAGTTGGCACCGGCGTAGATGTCGCTGGTCTTGGTGTCCAGGACGTTGAACTGGCGGCTTTCCTCGGTGCCGAAATCCAGGTTGCGCGTGCCGGTGGCGGTGCCTGTCGGCGCCGTGGTGGGCAGCGCGCCCGTGAAGGCCAGGCGCACGCCCGGCAGCCGCGTGCCGTTGACGGGCGTGTGGCGCTGCGTGTAGTCGCGCTGCGAGACCTTGAGCTCGGTGCTGAGGGTGGGCGTCCAGTCGGCGAACCACTGCGCCACCGTCGTCTCGATGGTCTTGTCGGTCACGTACCAGTACGAGCTCAGCGACAGCTGAGTCGACGTGAACATGTTCGTGTTCGTCGTGATCGGGTCGGACTGCTCGGTCTTGTTGTAGCGGACGCTGGCGCGATGGTTGTCGCTGATATTCCAGTCCAGCTTGAACAGCGCGTCCTTCACTTCCAGCGCGATGGGCGGCACTTCGACCACGCCGATGTCCATATTCCAGGTGGTACGCGCGGTGCTGATGGCCTGGTCGATGGCGCTCTGGGTGATGCCGACGTTCACGCGCGGGCTGCCGATGGGGCCGAACGAGGGCGTGGCCTTGGTGCTCTTGAACTCTTCGTAGCTGCCGAAGAAGAACAGCCGGTCCTTGATGATCGGGCCGCCGAGCGTGAAGCCCTTGGTGTCTTCCTTGAAGGCCGGGAAGTCGCTGAAGGCGTCATTGGTGCGGTTGTAGAACTTGCCGACCAGGTTCTCGTTGCGCCAGATGTAGTAGACGCTGCCCTTGAATTCGTTCGTGCCGCTCTTGGTGACGGCGTTGATGTTGGCGCCGGTGTAGCCCTTCTGCGTGACGTCGTAGTTGCTGACGTTGACCTGCACCGACTGGATCGCGTCGATCGAGATCGGCTGCTTCTTCGTCGGCAGGTTGTTGTTCTCCAGGCCGAAGGTGTCGTTGATGTTGACGCCGTCGATCGTCAGCGAGTTGTAGCGGTTGTTCTGGCCGGCCACGGAGATCGCGTTGTTCTCCTTGTCGACCTGGCTCAGGCGCGGGTCCAGGCGGGCGTAGTCGGTCAGGCTGCGCTGGATGGAGGCCAGCGAAGACAGCTCGCGGCTGCCGATGTTGGTGCCCGCACCCATGTTGGCGCTGTTGAACTTGTCCGAGCCGCCGCGGCCGGTGACGACGATGGTCTGCGTGGCCGAGGCCAGCCGGGCGTCCAGGCTGGTGGCTTCGGCCAGCGTCAGGAAGACGTCGGTGCGGCGCTGGGTTTCGCTGCCTTTGGTGAAGGTGATGGTGAACGGACCGCCCACGCGCAGGCCGCGCACCGAGTAGCGGCCCTGCGCGTCAGCCGTGGCGGTGTTGGTGGAGCCCGACTCCACGTGCAGGATCGTCACGGTGGCACCGGCGGCGGGGCTGCCGTCGGCGGCCAGCACGCGACCACTGACGGCGGCGGTGGTGTTCTGCGCCAGCGCGGGGGCAGCAGCCACCACGGACACTACGGCGGCAGCCACGGCCGTGCGCGAGAAGCCCATCCAGCTGTTGTGATTCATTCCAGTCTTCCTCGGGGGTCGTTGGCGCTGTGCCAGGGGGAGGCGCGCGCCGGTTCAGGGGGGGGTGGGGCGGCATCCAGAGCCGGGCCCCGTGGCCAAACACAGGGCAAAGCACGCAGGATGCCCGGTCTGGCCGAAAGAGGAAAAGACAGTAACGCGACTTGATGACATCGCACGGCTCGTCCGGGCAGACTGTTGTCTCGATGTCACACCGCCCCCTCGGGACCGGGGGCCCGGCGCGTGGGAAGATGCCCGCCGGAAACGCCTGCCTCCGCCTGCCATGACCGCTCCCGATGCCATCGACGTGCGTCGCGCCAGCCCCGACGACGCGCCTGCCTTCGCCCGACTGATGGGCGATCCGGAAGTCTTCGCCAACCTGATGCAGCTGCCTCTGCCCAGCGCCGACCAGTGGCGCCAGCGTCTGGCCACGCCCGCCGGGCCCGACCACCTGCACGCGGTCGCCGTGCGCGGCGGCGACGTGGTCGGCAGCGCCGGGCTGCACCCCGTCGAGCGCCTGCGCCGCCGCCACTGCGCCATGTTGGGGATCAGCGTCGCCCGCAGCGCCCAAGGCCAGGGCGTGGGCACCGCCCTGATGCAGGCGCTGTGCGACTACGCCGACCACTGGGCGCAGATCCTGCGCATCGAGCTGACGGTGTTCACCGACAACGAGCGCGCGATCGCGCTGTACCAGCGCTTCGGCTTCCGCATCGAAGGCACACACCGCGGCTACGCGCTGCGGCATGGCCGGTACGACGACGTGCTGGCAATGGCCCGGTTGCACCCGCGGCCGCCCACCCTGGCCTGGCCGCCGGGCTGAGCCCGCACCCGGCCCCCGCGCCACCCCGCCCCCGCGCTGCACCCCTGGAGCCCGCTTGAGACTGCCCACCATCCGCGACAGCAACGCTGACGAACTGCGCGCATTCGACGATGTCTGCCTGCGCCTGTCCGGCTTCGCCGACCACATCGGCTTCGAATGGGTCGATGGCTTCCTCACCGGCCTGGCCGCGGGCTGCCGGCAGGTGGACGACGAGGAGTGGCTGGAAGCCCTCTGCGGCGACGCCTTCGATCGCGCCTTTGCCGACCCGCCCGCCCGCTCTGCCGCGCTGCGCGCGCTGAAGGCGCGCCTGGCTGTCCTGCGCGACCAGCTCGACCCCGAAGCGCTGTTCGACGCCCCGGACGAGATGCGCCTGAACCCTCTGCTGACCGCTTGGGACGACGCCAGCCGCGCGGCAGTGGTGGCCGAGCAGGGCATGGGCCTGGAAGACGCCGCCCAGATGCACACCGGCACCTTGTGGGCCCTGGGCCTGCTGGACTGCGCCGAAACGCTGCCCGCCATCTGGCCCGCCCCGCCGGAGGGCGCCGACGCCGAGCTGGCGGCTGCGTACGGCAAGCTCTGGTCTCAGATCGAAGCCCTGTCGCTGCCACCGGACAGCCCCGAGTTCGCCGCCCATCGGGACGCGCTCTTCCCAGGGGCCGACCCCAGCCGGGACGATCTGCTCACACAGGCTTGCTACGCCGTGCAGGACTTGCGGCTGTTCGGCGTCGACCATGCGCCGCGCCCGCAGACGCGACGGGTCGACAAGACACCCGGCCGCAATGATCCCTGCCCCTGCGGCAGCGGCAAGAAATTCAAGAAGTGCCACGGCGCGGCCGCTTGAGCGGCCGCCAACACCGATCAGCCAGCGAACGCGTCGATCGCCTCGGCCAGGTGCCCGGCCCGGGCCTTCAGGCCCTGCGCCGCGACGCTGGACTGCTGCACCAGGCTGCTGTTCTGCTGCGTCATGCGGTCCAGTTCGGCCACGGCGTTGTCGACCAGCGCCCCGACCGCTATGAGCCCGGCCGTGCTCTCGTGCCGGCACTGCGCTGCTAGAGTGCACGCCATGGCAACGAACCGCATGCTCCAGGGCCGCCACATCGTGCTGGGGCTCTCCGGCGGCATCGCCTGCTACAAGGCGGCCGATCTCGCGCGGGAGCTCGTGCGCGCCGGGGCCACGGTGCAGGTGGTGATGACCGAAGCCGCCACTCGCTTCATCACCCGGGCGACGATGCAGGCGCTGAGCGGCCGGCCGGTCTTCGACAGCCAGTGGGACACCCAGCCCCCGGCAGGCATGGCGCACATCGACCTGTCGCGCCAGGCAGACGCCA
>JAIXZR010000054.1 GCA_027489455.1 Rubrivivax sp.
CGAACTCGTAGACGTAGGTCTTGCCCGGCGGGATGCCGGGCTGGTTCAGCCCCGTCACGCCGTCCATGCCGTTGGGCAGGCGCTGGCCGTGCCAGTGGATTCTGGTCAGCTCGCCGAGCTTGTTGGTGACGAAGATGCGCACGCGGTCGCCTTCGACGACCTCGATCGTCGGCCCGGGGCTCTGGCCGTTGTAGCCCCACAGGTGGGCCTTGAAGCCGGGGCTCATTTCTCGCACCACGGGCTCGGCCACCAGGTGGAACTCCTTGACCCCGTTGTTCATGCGCCAGGGCAGCGTCCAGCCGTTGAGAGTGACGACGGGGTTGTAGGGGCGGCCGGTGTTGGGCACCAGCGGCGGCATGGTGTCGGGCTTGGTCTGGATGACGGGCTCGGGGAGCGCAGCCATCGCCACCTTGCTGACGGAGGCGGCGGCAGCGGCGGCGGTGATGGCCCCGGCACCACCGAGCATCTTGCGTCGGGAAAGCATGTGAGATTCCTTCATGTTCAATGTCCTGGGCCGGCGGCTTCGGCCGCCATCGCGGGGCCGGCAGCGGCGCTGAGGCTGGGCTTGCCGATGAGGGCCATGTCGAGGTCGGCCTGCGCGATCCAGAAGTCGCGCAACGCCTCGATGGAGGCGTTGACGCTGGCGATCTGCGTGCGCGCGTCGGCCAGCAGCTCGAACACACCGATCAACATGCCGTTGTAACGAAGCACGTTTTCTTCGGCGATGCGCTGGTTCAGCGGCACGAGTTCGTCACGGTGGTGCCGTGCGATGTCGTAGGCCGAGCGGTAGCCGGTGTAGGCCTCGCGCACCTCGGAGCGCGCGTTGATCGCGGTCTCGGCAGCGCGGTGCAGCGTCTGCATGTAGATGGCCTCGGCACGGGCGACGCGCGCGCCGCCCCAGTCGAACAGCGGCAGCTCGAAACCGATCTCCCAGCCTCGCTGGGTCGGCGCCTCGTTCGAGCTGTTGCGCGCCAGGCCCAGCTCCAGCACGTTGACGAAGCGCGTGGTCCGCGTCAGGCCCAGGTTGCTGGCTGTCATCTCGGCGGCCTGCCTGGCACCCTGCACGTCCAGCCGCTGGGCCAGCGCCACCTGCTCGACGTCGGGCAGTTCCAGTGGCGAGGGCGGCAAGTCCGGCAGCCGCTCTGGCAGGGCGAACTGGGTCTGCGCGCCCCACAGGCCCAACAGCCGCACCAGGCGCTCACGTGTCGAGCGCTGCGCCTGCTCCGCTCGGGCCAGCTGCAGGGCAGCGTTGGCGTAGAAAGACTGCTCCCGCGCGCGCTGCAGCTTGTTGAAGTTGCCGACCTGCTCCATGCGCCGGGCGAGCTCGGCGCTGGCATCGGCCGCCTGCTTCACTTGCCGCATGTAGCGCACGGTCTCTTCCGCCGCCAGGGCCGTGAAGTAGGCCTTGCGCGTGTCGGCGGCCAGCGACAGCACGTTCATCGACACGCGGGCCTGCACCTGCTCGAAGCGGCGAGCCTCCATGCGCCCGATCAAGGGCATCGCCACCAGGCGCGCCAGGTTGAAGTGCAGGCCGCGCTCGATCTCTCGTTCGTCGCCCTGGCTCATGCGACCGAAGCTGAAACCCGGGTTCGGCAGGCGTCCGGCCTGCACGACCTCGGCCTCGGTGATGCCGAGTTCCTGAAAGTCAGCCTGCAGACCGCGGTTGTTGAACAGGGCAACCTGCACGGCGGCGTCCACGGTCAGTGGCTTGGACAACAGCTCGTCGACCCGCTTGCTGATGCTGTCCTGGTCGGCGTCCGAGCGTGCCCATTGCACGTCCTTGCCCAGGCGGTCCTTGGTGGTCTTCTCAACCGTTGCAAAGCCACCGTCGGGGGTGAAGCTGGCGCAGCCGCCGAGCACGGCGGCGCTGGCAAGCATGGCAAGCAGGCGCAGTCGAGGCGACCTGGATGTCGGAAAGTTCATGGTGCGGGCCTTCATGGCGTCTTATGTCCACCATGCCCAGCAGGCATGGGCATGGGCATGGGTTTGGCTGCTGGCGGCGTGTCCGTCGGCTTGACGGCCGGTGCGGAGACGGGTGCCGGAATGGGCGCCGGATCAGGCTGCTGTGCCTCGCGGGCGTAGACACGCCAGCCACCGATCCGCGTGACGGTGTCGTTCGCGTCGCGCCAGGAGACAGGCTTCTCTTCACCGAGAAGTCGGTACCGCGCGAACGATGATTCGTAGCGCAGCGTCGTCACGCTGGCCTTCGGATCGAGCGGGTCGGGCCTGGCGGCCTTGGCAGAGGGTTGCGCCTGGGCCGCTGTCAGCAAGGCAAACAACGCAGCTGCCAGCAGTACGGCGGGCACCGCGCGCAGCAGGCGCTGGCGCCTAACCACGACAGAAACAGAAATGGGAAGGGAGTGGACCATGGTGTCCTCGCGTCAAAGTCTGGGTATTCCGATGCCGCATGCGCAGCACGGAAGAGACAGGACCTGGCGAGGACCCGCGTGTCAGCGCACGCGGCGAGCCTCCGCCAGCTAGGCGAGAACGAATCGAGGGGGGCGGTCGGGGCCGTCAGCGGCGAACGCGTCGACGCTCGGCACCACGATGGAGAACACCGCGGGCATGAAGACCGGTGCCGGCACAGCCAGCACCGTGTTCAGCATCGCGCTGACCGAGCAGCAAGAAGCGCAGGCGCTGCACTTGTGCTTGCTGGCATCCCCCACCTTGGCAGAAGCTGCCGCAACGGCTGGGGTGACCGACTCTTCGTCCGCCAGGGCCGCGGTTTGGTGATGCTCATGCCCTTGCGCGGCGACGCCGTCTTGATGTGCGTGACCAGCCGCTGGGGCGGGCTGCATCTGGGTGGCTGCCCCGCCGCCATTGTGATTGGGTCCGCAAAACGCCATGGTCGCGGCAGCAGCACCCTGCGCGGGTACTGCCAGCACCAACAACCAAATCAACAGCGCTCGGATCAACAAACCCATCCTTCTACTTTAGCGCAGTGCGCGCGCCCCGTGCCGACAACGGCTGTGTGGTCGCCGTTACGCAGGTAACGGCACACCAATGTACAAACCTGAGGGCGACAGAACCCCGACGTCAAAGTGACAGGTTTGTCATGTTCAAGCTCCCAGCGCGGTGCCCGAATGCACTTCAGAGCCCGAGGTTGTTCGGAGATCAGCGGCCGGTGTTGAAGGGGCCGCGCAGAGGGTCAGCCCGATCGACGTGACACCCCCGTCGGAGCGCGCCAAGGTCCGGCCACCGTGCATGCGCGCGATGGCCGCCACGATGGCCAAGCCCAGGCCATGGTGGGAGCCAGCATCGCTGCGTGCGCTGTCGCCGCGGAAGAACCGGTCGAACAGGCGCGGCAACTGCTCAGCCGGGATGGTCGCACCTTGATTGATGACAGCGATGCGCAACTGCCTGCCGGGCTGTTCGGCGATTTCCACTTTCACGGTGGAGCCGCGGCTCGCGTAGCGCGTTGCGTTGCCCACCAGGTTCGACAAGGCGCGGCGGACCAGTGCAATATCGACCTCGCATGGAGCGTCGCCGATGATCTGCACATCAAGCCGTGCCTCTTCAAGCGCGGCCTCGTGATACTCGATGACGGCAGCGGCTACAGCGGCAAGGCTAGGTGCGGCTTCACGTCGAGCTATGGCCCCACGATCGGCGTGAGACAGGAAGAGCATGTCGTGCACGATGCCTGACAGGCGCCTCAGCTCTTCCAGATTCGAGCCCAGAAACTCACGCAGATCATCGGCGCTTCGGGTTTTGCGCAACGCCAACTCGGTGGCGCTGATCAGGGTGGTCAACGGCGTGCACAGTTCATGCGCCACGTCGGCGTTGAACCCCTCCAACTGCTCGTAGGCCTGGTTCAGCCGGTGCAAGAGCGCGTTGAACTGTTCTACCAACGGCTGCAACTCATCAGGCTGGGCCGTCCCGTCCAGGCGTTGGCGCAGGCTGTCGGCCGCCAACTGCCGGGTCTGCTCGACGAGGTCGCGGACGGGGGCCAGGCCACGCCTGACCAGCTGGAACCCGCCCAGCGAGACGAGCAGGGCACCGACCGCGGCAGCAGCAAACAGCGTGAACGCCAGCCGCTGCAAAAGGCGCTGATCGGATCGCGTGTCCAGGATCAAGGTCGCGGTGACTAACCGTGCTCCCTGAGGCGCACCACGCAGCGAGAATGGCAAGTCGAATTGAGAGCTGCGTTCGGCTGTCGGCTTGGCAGCCCCGCCCGAGCGGTACAGCGGCTCGTCGGCACCTGCCTGGAGTGTCAGCGAAAGATCCTCGTGCCCGAGCAGGAAGTCGTCGAGTCGGTGTTTGAGTACAGCCATGTCGCCATCGACCGCGGCCTCGTCAAGCACGTGCCGGATCAGTGCCTGCTTCTGAATCAACGATTCAGTCTGGCGCGCAGACAGGCTCATCGCGGCGACGACGTATACGACGGCGCAGACTGCGCCCAGGCCTGCCAGCGTTTGCAGCGCAAGCCAGCATGACAACCTTCGTCCCAGAGAGCCGACCGGACGATGATTCACGGTCGGCGGTCCTCAAGCACGTAGCCCATGCCACGAACGGTGTGCAGCAGCACGCGCTCGAAGGGTGCATCGAGCTTGTTGCGCAGCCGGCGTATGGCGACCTCGACGACATTGGTCTCGCTGTCGTAGTTCATGTCCCAGACCTGGGCGGCCAGTTCCGTGCGCGACAGGACCTCACCTTGACGACGCAGCATCAGCGCAAGCAGGTTGAACTCCTTGGCGGTGAGGTCGAGCCGCAGGCCAGCCCGCGTGGCCTTCCGGCGGAGCAGGTCAACTTCCAGATCGCCCACCCGATACACGGTGGGTTCCGCAGACGCTTGGGCAGGCGCAGCACGGCGCAGCAAAACCTGAATGCGCGCGGTCAGTTCGGAGAACGCAAAGGGTTTGGTCAGGTAGTCGTCGGCGCCACCCTGCAGGCCCCGCACCCGATCATCGACGTGAACCCGCGCCGTCAGCATCAAGACCGGGGTCTGTTTCGATTTGCGCAAGGCTGCCAGCAGCGTGAGGCCGTCGATGCCGGGCAGCATGCTGTCGAGCACGAGCAGGTCGTATCCGCCTTCCATCGCCAAGTGCAAACCATCGATGCCGTCATGGGCCAAATCAACGACGTAGCCTGACTCAGTCAGGCCCTTGCGCAGGTACTCGGCCAGTTTGACCTCGTCTTCAATCACGAGCAGTTTCATCTTCACATTTTGAGCTTTGGGGGCGTCGGCCGAAATGACGAATTTGTCATCTCGACGTTGGCGCCTCGTCGGTGCGGAATTTCTAAGGTTGCGTTGTGCCCATCGGCACAGCCCTGACAAACAGCCAGGGTCGACACCCCCGAAAGGAACCCTACCGTGAACACCCACAAGGCGCTTACTCTTCTTGCGATGGCGGTTGCACTGACCACGCCCACCTTCGTATCGGCCACTTCGTTGTGGCATGAACCGTCCCACGGTGACGGGGGCGCGATCTTCCATCCCGAGCACTTCAAGAGCACCAAGACCCGCGCGGACGTTCTTCGTGAACTGGAAGCGGCGCGCAAGGATGGATCGCTTTGGTACCTGGAGCGCAGCTTGCCGGTTCCGGTCAAGAACGCGACGCCTGGGCGGACCCGCGAGGAGGTCCGGAACGAGGTTCTCAACCTGACCGTGGAAGAGCGCCGGGAACTTCACATGATTGGCGGTCGTTGATTGGAGGTGGCCGACCGCATTCGTTCAGGCAGGTATACGGCGGGGCATGGTCGCTGGACCGGCATGGATGCCTCAGGTTCCATATGAAGTTCAGCAACCCTGATTTCGCACTCTGGCAGCTTGGGTACGCGGACCAGGCCACCGAGCACGTCGTTCAAGGAGGAGGGTCGGCGACACGGGGGGGCGAGATGGTTATGCGCCCGGCAAGCTCGGCGGGTGCGCGGCGCATGGCCAACAGCGTCTGCTCCGTGTCCTGCAGCACGCGCCGGCAGTAGGTATAGAAGCGGTCGCAGGCCTCGGTGAGCTGCATGGCGTGCATGGTGCGCTCAAGCACCCCCCTGGCCGTCCACTCCTCCAGGTCCTGGATGGTGCGCGTGACCACCGAGCGGGCCACGTCGAGATCGCGCGCGGCGCTGGCGAAGCTGCCGGTTTCGCCGACACGACAAAAACACTGCATGGCGTGATGGTCCATCGGGCCCCATCTTCCTCGGCTGCGGTGATTGGCATTGTCTTGGAGGGCCGTGTTGCCGTGGCGACAACACAGTGCTGCAGCCGCCGCGCTGTCTGGTGGCGAAGTCGCTGCCCATGATGTTTCGGCAAGGAGCCTGCCAATGGAAGTGATGACGACACCGCGCACTGGGCCTGGATGATGCATCCGTCGCGGCGCAGAGGTCGCAGCGGTGTTGCTGGCATCCGCCACCGCACTGCTGGCCGGCTGCCAGACCACGCCGGCAACGGGGCGCGAACGTGTGGGCGATGTCGTCGCGGTGCCCCGCACGCGCGCGGAACTGACGCAAGACGCCAGCCACGCCAACCTGCACGCAGCCGTGAGAGCAGGCGTCGGCCCTGCCAATGCGAGAGCCCAGCGCCTGGTGCTGGCCAGCTGCGCCTTGCCCGACCCCAGTTCGTCCAATGGAGCGTGGCTTCACACCATCACCCCCCTTTTTTGGCTGCGGGCACGCGGCCGGCACCGGGCTTGCGGCAGGCCTTGCGGGCGCCGGGCGATCCCTTCGCCAGACCGCGGATGCTCGTGCGCCTGCGTTCAGGCGCAGACAAAGGCTCACTGCAGGCAGGGCCCCTCGGCGAGGTGCTGGGCCGAGTCGACATCCCCTCCGCCTCCGGCGCAGCGAGGCGGTTGGCCTGCCATCAGTGATCCCTGCCAGGGGCCAAGGAAACGCTTGACCTTGCCCCCGTGGGAAGGTGAACACTGGTGCGACTGGCCCCACGCAACCCGGAGAACCCATGGACACCAGCATGAATATCGGCGAGGCGGCGAAGGCAGCGGGCGTCTCGGCGAAGATGATCCGTCACTACGAGCAGATCGGCCTCTTGCCTGAGGCGGAGCGGACCGACGCCGGCTACCGTCAGTACGGCGAGCGTGACGTGTCCGTGCTGCGCTTCATCCGGCAGTCCCGGAGCCTGGGCTTCTCGATCCCGCAGATCGCCGATCTGCTCGGCCTGTGGAGCAACCGGCGCCGCGCGAGCCGCGAGGTCAAGGAGGTGGCCAGACGGCACCTGGACGACCTGGCCGAGAAGATGCGCGAGATGGCCGCAATGAAGGCCGCGCTCGAACGCCTTGTGATGTCCTGCCACGGCAGCGACGATCCGCATTGCGCGATCCTCGCGGAACTGGCGGCCGACAGTCCGGCCACGCCCGAACCCGGGCGCGTGGGCCAGCAGCCGCTGCGCAAGACGCCAGCACGACAGCCCCGTCAGGTGACCGAGGCAGGCGCCGCGTCGTCGCCACATGCCGATCTGATGGCCTGGACCCGTAACGTCCACAGCGCGCACGGCTCGCACTGAAGAGCGCTCGGTTTGCGAGGCGGCGGCAGCCCACCCGGCAGCAGGCTCAGGCCCTCGCACTGCCCGTCGCCATTCCCGGCGATTCCAGGATGACTTGACCTTTCCACAGTGACAAGGCCAATCATCAACACATCGTCAACCCAAGGAGTAATCGAAATGCAAGTCTTTCGCGTGAATGACATGACCTGCGGTCATTGCGTCAGCACCATCACAAAGGCCATCAAGGCCACTGACAAGGATGCGAAGGTCACCATCGATCTGGCGCAGCACCTCGTCATGGTGGAGCCGACCGAAGCGGACGCACAGGACCTCACCGACGCCATCGCCGAGGCCGGCTACACGCCGGTGTCGGTGCAGGCCACCACCGTGGTGGCAGAGCCTGTCAAGACGGGCGGCTGCTGCAGCCGCACCTGATCATGGGGCGCGAAGTCCCTTGAGGCACATCAAGCCGGGGCGACCGATGCGGCGCGCATACTGGCTGGCGCCTTCAACGGAGATCAGCATGAAGCTTGCCCTGGCAGTACTCGGCACCTCGTTCGTACTGGCCGGTTGTGCCGCTGGCCCCAAGGAACCTGACCACGCCGCCCATCACCCGCCGGGGGCTGCTGCGGCAGCTTCAGCCGCACCGACACCTGGCCAGATGGACTCGATGATGAAGTCGATGCAGGAGATGCACGACAGGATGATGGCCGCCAAGACCCCGGAGGAGCGCGCCAAGCTGATGCAGGAGCACATGAAGCTCATGCAGGACAACATGGCCATGATGGGCCGGATGCACGGCAGCAAGGGCGGCATGGGGATGGGTGGCGGCATGCGCATGAGCCCGGAGATGATGGGCAAGCGCATGGACATGATGGAAATGATGATGAAGATGATGATGGACCGCGAGGCGACGAAGCCACCGGCCGCCAAGTAGGCGGGCGAGGCGCGTCATGCATCACGAGGAGCCCGTGGCACCGTCGCGCTGGCGCTCGCCGCTGGGCATCTTCATGCTCGCAGCCGGCGCGGTCGGCGTCTACTACCTGCTCACCGAGCATCTGACTCACGTGACGCAGGCCATCCCTTACCTGGTTCTGCTGGCGTGCCCGCTGATGCACTTCTTCCATGGGCACGGGCACACTGGCCATCGGGACCGCGGGCAGCCCAAGGACCGCACACCGCCGCCATGACATGAATGGCGGGCCTCGCGGTCACGAGAGGGCCGCCGAATTGGCCACGTGAATGGGAGCCGTCGTGCTTGGCGCCGGCGCGGCACTGATGCTGCCGGAGTGGCTGCGCGCCCATGCCCTGCCGCTGCTGGCTGGCGGGGCACTCGTCCCCGCCCTCGGCATGACCCTGAAGGTCCGCCTCGATCGTTGGGACGGGCCACACCTCTGGTGAGAGCGGGCATTGTTCTGGCTATGCTGGGTCGGCTTGGCCGCTCTCGGCCTGTCGATTGCGGTCGTCTTCGCCGCTCGAAAGCGCGCCCTTGACCTTCCCACTGGGACAAGGTCAAAACTGGCAGCGACAACAGGAGAGCGCCATGTCTGACCGCAGCAGCACGAACCACGATCACGCGCATCACGCCCATCACGCCCATGCGGCCGAGGGCACCCACGTGATGCCCGACGGCACGGTGATGAAGGGCGGACACCACGACCACGCGGGGCACGGCCACCACGACCACGGCCATCACGTCCACACACCGTCGCAGCCGAAGCCCGGCCCTGGAGGCGACCCGAGCCAGGTCGAGTACACCTGCCCGATGCACCCGCAGGTGCGCCAGATGGGACCGGGGAGCTGCCCCATCTGCGGTATGGCGCTCGAGCCCGTGCTGGCCACCGCCGAGCAAGGCGAGAGCCCCGAGCTGCGCGACATGACGAAGCGCTTCTGGATCGGCACCGCGCTGACGGTGCCGGTCTTTGCACTGGAGATGGGCGGCCACCTGACGAATCTGAGTCACGTACTCGGCCAGCAGATATCGAACTGGATACAGCTGCTGCTGGGCACGCCGGTGGTGCTTTGGGCGGGCTGGCCCTTCTTCGTGCGCGCCGTCGCGTCGGTGAAGAACCGCAGCCTGAACATGTTCTCGCTCATCGCGCTGGGCACGGGCGCGGCCTGGATCTACAGCATCGTCGGGACCGTAGCGCCACAGCTGTTCCCCGCGAACCTGCGCATGGCCGATGGCGCCGTCGCGATCTACTTCGAGGCGGCAGCGGTGATCACCGTGCTCGTCCTGCTCGGCCAGGTGCTGGAGCTGCGCGCCCGGGAGAAGACCTCGGGCGCCATCAAGGCTCTGCTGGGCTTGGCGCCGAAGACGGCTGTGAAGGTCAACGCCGACGTCAGCGACGAGACCGTCCAGGTCGATTCCATCCAGGTCGGCGACCTGCTGCGCGTGCGCCCCGGCGAAAAGGTGCCGGTCGACGGCGAACTCACCGAGGGCAAGGGCAACGTCGACGAGTCGATGGTGACCGGCGAGCCGATCCCGGTGGCAAAGGCGATGGGCTCCAAGGTCACGGCGGGCACGTTGAACCAGACTGGCGGTTTCGTGATGCGCGCCGAGAAGGTCGGTGCCGATACCCTGCTCTCGCAGATCGTGCACATGGTCGCGGCCGCCCAGCGCAGCCGGGCACCCATCCAGCGCATGGCCGACGAGGTGGCCGGCTGGTTCGTCCCCGTCGTGATCGGCGTGGCGGCGCTGACCTTCGTCGCCTGGCTGGTCTGGGGGCCGTCGCCAGCGTTCAGCTATGCGCTGATCACCGCGGTGGCCGTGCTGATCATCGCCTGTCCCTGTGCGCTGGGGCTGGCCACGCCGATGTCGATCATGGTGGGTGTCGGCCGCGGCGCGCAGCATGGCGTGCTCATCCGCGACGCCGAGGCGCTGGAGCGCATGGAGAAGGTCGACACGCTGGTCGTCGACAAGACCGGCACTCTGACCGAAGGCCGGCCCAAGGTGGTCCACATCGAACCCGCGCCGGGTTTCACTTCCGACGCCGTCCTTCAGAAGCTCGCGAGCGTTGAACGCGCCAGCGAGCATCCGCTGGCGATGGCCATCGTCATGGACGCTCAGGAACGCAAGCTGCCGCTGTCGCCCGTCACCGACTTCGACTCGCCCGTGGGCAAGGGCGTCATCGGCACTGTCGACGGTCAGGTCATCGTTTCGGGCAGCGCGAAGTTTCTGGCCGAGCACGGCATCGACACAGCGAACCAATTCGCCGCAGCGGAGGCGCAGCGCCAGAAAGCAGCGACGGTGATCTTCGTCGGCGTGGGCGGCGCGCTGGCGGGCTTCGTGGCAATCGCCGACCCGATCAAGGCGACGACTGCTCAGGCCCTGCGGGCGCTCAAGGCCGCGGGCGTGCGCATCGTCATGCTGACCGGCGACGGGAAGACCACAGCCGAGGCGGTCGGCCGCGAACTCGGCATCGACGAGGTGGTAGCCGAGGTCTTTCCCGAGGACAAGGCGTCGGTCGTGTTACGTCTGAAGTCCGAGGGGCGCGTGGTCGCGATGGCCGGCGACGGCGTCAACGACGCGCCGGCGCTGGCCGCGGCCGACGTCGGCATCGCGATGGGGACCGGCACCGACGTGGCGATGGAGAGTTCGGGCATCACCCTGCTCAAGGGTGACCTGATGGGCATCGTGCGGGCGCGCACGCTGTCGCACGCGACGATGAAGAACATTCGGCAGAACCTGTTCCTAAGCTTTGCCTACAACGTCGCGGGCATTCCCCTCGCGGCAGGGGTGCTCTACCCGTTCTTCGGATTGCTGCTGTCGCCTGTTGTGGCTGCTGTGGCTATGGCCCTGTCATCAGTGAGCGTGATCGGCAACGCCTTGCGCCTGCGCACCGCCAAGGTCGATTGAGAAGAGCGGCGGCTCCTCCGGGCTGCTTCCAACTCGATCAGGTGCTTCCCAAACCGGCGTCCGCGTGCTGGTTAGGCCACCGTACGCGCGCTGGTTCCGCTTTGAAGCCCGTCTGGTCGTGACCTTCGATGGCACCCGTAGCATTGCTCAGAGACTCGAAATGTGCGGACCGGTGAGGGCCCATTTGGCTGCCCAATAACGGTCATCGGGGTAAGACTGCTTATGGCCGGGTGCTGGCCGTCACGAACGGCTGCTTCACCGACGCGAACCGCGTTGAGCTGAGGCTTGGCCCTCGGGCGGGTTCGGAGCGCCGCGAACGGCAGCTGAGGGTCGGTTGCGTGAGTTCGGAGCAGTGAACAGCGGTCACTGACTGAGGTCCGGCGGTGCTGGCCCGACGGCGACGGCGGCTATGTCAGCGGCACCTCTCATACCTGCCGCTCAGGCCAGCGCCGGTGGCCAAACCGAGCGTCGGCTTTCTGGCGCTTACCGTGAGTACGTCCGCCGTCGGCGAATGGCTCCAACCGCTGCAGAGCGGTCTCAAGCATCAGCACTGAGGTGGGCGGGAGTACCTGTCTGCGTCCACCGGCAGATCACCAGCGGCCTTTTGGCAGGCCTCACGAGTGCGTTTACGACTATGTTTGTCGAGCCCGGCGCCTTTTGGCTCTGTCCGACCCCTGGTGTTTTCGACTTCTCGGACCCATGTGGCCGAATCGCCACGCCGGATCGTTAGACTTTACGCGGGGTGCTGTTTACGACTCTATTTGGTCGGAACAGTTCTTTGTTCCGACCGAATAAAGTCGTCAACACAGCCATGAAGTCGAAAAGTAGATCCAGGACGCGATCCGACGGTCTGTCTGCACCGATCCTGCGGTGCGCCTAGACAGCTCTGGTACGAGGAGCCAAGCCTGCCGGAGCAGTGAGGCGAAGCAGTGCTGAAGTTGCGCTTGAGCCGGGCTTCTCGTCCTGCAGGCGTCAGCCGAGCCGAGGCTGTCACGTCGAGCTGAGACAGAGGGGTCCCCGATTTCCCAACTTGCCCCGCGCGTTTCGATGACCGCAGGGCAGCGGTTGCGGCCAGTCGCCGCCAGCCCTCGGACTCACGGTCTCGAACACCTCGCAGTCGTTCGAGCTCGCACCGGCTGGAGGCGCAAACCCCTCAACCCACGTCAAGCCTCGGCACGGTCAGATCGGATGACGACTCGTCCTCGAATCGACGAGTCACTGCCGACCCTGAAAGGACATTCGCTGTCTTGACCTCGCCGCCCCGAAGCCGCCTTCACGTACAAGCCATTGGCCGCAGCTCCAGCGGGCGCCGGATGGCACCCCCCTGCCCACTCTGGACGGTGTGCACCAGTGCGGCAAGGACGGCACCCCGGAATTCGTCGCGGCAGTTGGTGGCCAAGGCGCACAGCTTCGGCGCGCGGGCCGGGCTTTCAGCGGCGGCGGCGTAGCGCGGCCAGCAGCCCGGCACCGGCCAGCCACAGAGCCCAGCTGGCGGGCTCGGGCACGGCGGAGATCGACAGACCGTCGATCGCCAACCGGCCGTCGTTGAGCACGCCCACGGTGCCTGCGGCGACGAACTGCGGACGCAACGTCAACACGGCCGATGGTGCAGCGGCGACCAGATCCACCCAGGCCCAGCCCCAGGTCTGCGCGCCGAAACCCTGGAAGGACAGGGCCGACGTGGCGGCTGACGC
>JAIXZR010000301.1 GCA_027489455.1 Rubrivivax sp.
GAAGATCGTGCAGCACGCGCTGGGCGACGTGCCGCTGGTGGGCTTCTTCGCCGGCGGCGAGATCGCGCGCCACCACCTCTATGGCTACACCGGCGTGCTGACGGTCTTCACCGGCGCCTGAGCGCGGCCGCCCGCGCCGGTAACGCCCCCCCCACCCTGCGGTCGAAATAGTCATGACCCCAGGGTGCCCACCCGGGCGCAGGGCCAGCCGCTAAAGTCAACGGCATGAACGCTCCCCTGCCCAACGCGGCCGTCCAGGCCGCCGAACGTGCCGCGCGCCAGCACGCCGTCGTCCAGGCGCTGCGCCCGCTGCTGCCGCCGCACGCGCTGCTGTGGCAGGCCGAAGACACGGTGCCCTACGAATGCGACGGCCTCACCGCCTACCGCGAACGCCCGCTGCTGGTGGTGCTGCCCGAAACCGAAGCCCAGGTGGCCGCGGTGCTGAAGGCCTGCCACGCGCTGCAGGTGCCCGTGGTGGCGCGCGGTGCCGGCACCGGCCTGAGCGGCGGCGCCATGCCGCACGGCCTGGGCGTGACGCTGAGCCTGGCCAAGTTCAACAAGATCCTGGCCATCGACCGCACGGCCCGCACCGCCACCGTGCAGTGCGGCGTGCGCAACCTGGCGATATCCGAAGCCGCAGCGCCCTACGGCCTGTACTACGCGCCCGACCCCAGCAGCCAGATCGCCTGCACCATCGGCGGCAACGTGGCCGAAAACAGCGGCGGCGTGCACTGCCTGAAGTACGGGCTGACGCTGCACAACGTGCTGCGCGTGCGTGGCCTCACCGTCGAAGGCGAGCCCGTCGAATTCGGCGGCCTGGCGCTGGACGCCCCGGGCCTGGACCTGCTGCCCATCGTGGTGGGCAGCGAAGGCATGCTGGCCGTGACGCTGGAAGTGACGGTGAAGCTGGTGCCCAAGCCGCAGCTGGCGCGCTGCATCATGGCCAGCTTCGACGACGTGCGAAAGGCCGGTGATGCCGTGGCCGCCATCATCGCCGCGGGCATCATCCCGGCCGGGCTGGAGATGATGGACAAGCCGATGACGGCCGCCGTCGAAGACTATGTGCACGCCGGCTACGACCTGAACGCCGCTGCCATCTTGCTGTGCGAAAGCGACGGCACGCCCGAAGAAGTGTCCGAGGAGATCGACCGCATGCTGGACGTGCTGTCGGGCGCGGGCGCCACGCGCATGGAAGTGAGCAAGGACGAGAAGCAGCGCCTGACCTTCTGGAGCGGCCGCAAGAACGCCTTCCCGGCCAGCGGGCGCATCAGCCCCGACTACATGTGCATGGACAGCACCATCCCGCGCAAGCGCCTGGCCGACATCCTGCTGGCCATCGCCGAGATGGAAAAGAAGTACGGCCTGAAGTGCTGCAACGTCTTCCATGCCGGCGACGGCAACCTGCACCCGCTGATCCTGTTCGATTCGAACGACCCGGACCAGCTGCACCGCTGCGAACTCTTCGGCGCCGACATCCTGGAAACCAGTGTCGCGATGGGCGGCACGGTGACGGGCGAACACGGCGTGGGCGTGGAAAAGCTCAGCAGCATGTGCGTGCAGTTCAGCCCGGCCGAACGCGAGCAGATGTTTGCCGTGAAGCGCGCCTTCGACCCGCAGGGCCTACTGAACCCGGGCAAGGTCATCCCCACGCTGCAACGCTGCGCCGAATACGGAAAGATGCACGTGAAGAAAGGCCTGCTGCCGTTCCCGGAACTGGAGCGCTTCTGATGTCGGGGTTGGCAGCCGGGGAAGTGCTGGACGCGCCTCAGGACGCGGCCCTGGCCCGCATCGTCGACCAGGTGCAGACGGCGCGCGCGCAGCGCGGCCGGCTGAACATCGTGGGCGGCAACACCAAGGCCTTCTACGGCGAGCCTGTGGATGCCGAAGCGGCGGCGCTGGACACGCGCGGCCTGGCCGGCATCAGCAGCTACGAACCGAGCGAGCTCGTCATCACGGCCCGCGCCGGCACGCCGCTGGCCGAACTGGAAGCTGCGCTGGCCGAAAAGGGCCAGTGCCTGCCGTTCGAGCCGCCGCGTTTTGCCGAAGATGGCACCGTGGGCGGCATGGTCTGCGCCGGCCTGGCCGGGCCGGCCCGCGCTGCGGTGGGTGGCGTGCGCGACTACGTGCTGGGCGCCGCGCTGCTGAACGGGCGCGCTGAATTGCTGCACTTTGGCGGCACGGTGATGAAGAACGTGGCGGGCTACGACCTGTCGCGCGCCATCGCCGGCAGCCTGGGCGTGCTGGGCGTGCTGTGCGAGGTGTCGCTGAAGGTACTGCCCGTGCCCCCGGCCACGCTGACGCTGCGCATGGAAATGGACCAGGCCAGCGCCTTGAAGCGCTTGAACGATTGGGGCGGCCAGCCCTTGCCGCTGAACGCCAGCGCCTGGTGGGACGGCATGCTGGTGCTGCGCTTGTCGGGCGCCGCAGCCGCCGTGCGCGCCGCGCAAGACAAGCTGGGGGGCGAGATCATCGAAGCGTCTCTCGCAGCCACCTTCTGGCAGGGACTGCGCGACCACCGCGACGAGTTCTTCGTTGGCGCCTTGCGCGCCGTGGCCGGTGGTGCCGGCCTGTGGCGCTTGTCGGTGCCGCAGACGGCCGCGCCGCTGGCCCTGCCAGGCGAACAGCTGGTGGAATGGGGCGGCGCCCAGCGCTGGCTCTGCACGCCGCTGCCCGCGGCCAAGGTGCGCGAGGCAGCGGCCAGCGCTGGCGGCCATGCCACGCTGTTCCGCGGCAACGACAAGCGCGCCGGCGCCTTCACCCCGCTGGCGCCGCCGCTGGACCGCATTCACCGCGAACTGAAGGCCGCCTTCGACCCGGAAGGCATCTTCAACCCCGGCCGCCTGGTGCCGGGCCTGTGATGGCCACGGCCGACATCGCGGCCGATATGGCGACTTACTACGCCCGCCGCGCGGCCGAATACGAACGCATCTACGCACGGCCGGAACGGCAGGCTGACCTGCGCCGCATCGAAGCCCTGCTGCCGGCTGAATTCGCCGGCCGCAGCGGGCTGGAGATCGCCTGCGGCACCGGCTGGTGGACACCGCACGCCGCCCGCCACGCCCGCGCCTGGCTGGCCACCGACCTGAACCCCGAGACCCTGGCGATTGCCCGCACGAAGCCCCTGCCGGCCTGCGTGAAGTTGTCGGTGGCCGATGCCTACGAGCTGGCGGCGCTGCAGGCTGGGCCTGAAGGCGTCTTCGATGCCGCCTTTGCCGGCTTCTGGTGGAGCCACGTGCCCCTGCAGCAGTTGCCCGGCTGGCTGGCCCTGCTGCACGCCACGCTACAGCCCGGCGCCCGCGTCGTCTTCATCGACAACCGCTATGTCGAAGGCCAGAGCACGCCCGTGCATCGCGTGGACGAACACGGCAACGGCTACCAGCTGCGGCGCTTGGACGACGGCAGCACGCATGAAGTGCTGAAGAACTTTCCCAGCCATGAGCAGGCGCTGGCGCTGTTGGGTAGCGCTGCCGCCGAGGTGCGCTGGCAGGCGCTGGAGCACTTCTGGGTGCTGGCTTATGAGCGGCGTTGAGGCCTTGGCGCATTGGCGTCTTCGACTGGCGGGTCGCGTCGAGCTGGGAAACCCCAGCCCGCCTTCGCGAACCAAGGTCGCGAGCAACCGGTCGAGCGCACAGATGGTGGCTTCGCGGCAGGCGGTGCCCAGTGCGGGCGCTGTATGGGGCGCCGAGCAGCGCAGTCTGGAGGGGGGCTCGCGCAGCGAGCTTCGACATCTGACTTGCCGCATCCTGTCTGAGCGCAGTGAGCGCAGCGAACGAAGCGAGTTATGCGGCACCCCCTCCAGGCGAGCAGCGCAGGGAAGTCGGCGCGCAGCGTCGACCGCCCCATCCTGCGCCCGCACTGGGCACCGCCTGCCGCGAACGGGGACAAGGCTGAGCGCGACGAGCACGAGCACCCTCCCTGCTTCCGCCAAGCCAGCATGCCCACCCAGCACCCCGCTGCCATGCAAGCGCTAAGAGGCCTCGCCCTTCTGCTGCTCTGCCAGTCCGTCGGCGAAGCCGCCGCGCGCGGTCTGGGGCTGCCCTTGCCCGGCCCGGTGCTGGGCATGCTGCTGATGCTGGCGCTGCTGGCCTGGCCCGTGGTGCGCGCGCCCGTGGCGGCGGCAGCCGATGGCTTGCTGCAGCACTTGTCGCTGCTGTTCGTGCCCGTGGGTGTGGGCGTGGTCACGCATGTGGCGGTGGTGGCGCAGTACGGCTTGCGCATCGGCCTGGTGCTGCTGGTGTCCACCGTGGCCGGGCTGGCCGTCACGGCCTGGGTGTTGCAGGCCTGCCTGCGCGGCGATGGCTTTGCGGGCGATGGCGTGCCTGGCGAAGCGCCAGCGGCCAAGAGCTGAAGGGCCGGGCGATGCAGAACTTCGTCGAGCTCTGGGTCTACCTGTCGGCCACGCCGCTGTTCGGCTTGACGGCCACGCTGGCCGTCTACGTGGCGGCGCAGGGCGCATCGCAGGCCCTGGGCCACCCGCCGCTGGCCAACCCCGTGCTGTGGACGGTGCTGGGCCTGGCCGCGCTGCTGGCCGCCACGGGCACGCCGTACCCCACCTACTTCTCGGGCGCGCAGTTCATCCACTTCCTGCTGGGCCCGGCCGTGGTGGCCCTGGCCTGGCCGCTGTGGCAGCGGCGGGCTGAACTGCGACAGCGCTGGCGTGCCTTGCTGCTGGCGGCGCTGGCCGGTGGCAGCGCGGCGGCGGGGTCGGCGGTTCTCGTGGGCTGGGCGCTGGGCCTGCCGGCGCCCGTGCTGGCTTCGCTGGCGCCCAAGAGCGTGACGGCGCCCGTGGCCATGGGCATTGCGCAGCAGCTGGGCGGGGTGCCTGCGCTCGCGGCGGTGTTCGCGGTGCTCACCGGGCTGGTGGGCGCCGTGCTGGCCAAGCCGCTGTTCGATGTGATGCGCGTGCGCGCGCCTGAAGTGCGCGGCTTTGCCATCGGCACCGCATCCCACGGCATCGGCGCGGCGCGGGCCATGCAGGTGCACCCGGCGGCTGGCGCCTACGCAGCGCTGGCGCTGGGCCTGCAGGTGCTGCTGGCTGCCCTGTTGATGCCTGCTGCCCTGATGCTGCTACCCGGCTAGAGTTCGTTCCATCAAGAATCATGCAAACCCATCTGGCCCCTGAATTCAAAGGCACGCGCGACGGCGAGGCTGCCGAAGCCATTCTGCGCAAGTGCGTGCACTGCGGTTTCTGCACCCCCCCCTGCCCCACCCTCCAGCTGCTCGGCGCTGACCTGCACTGCCCGCGCGGCCGCATCTACCTGATGAAGCAGGTGCTGGAAGGCGCGCCCGTGACGCGCAGCACCCAGCAGCACCTGGACCGCTGCCTGACCTGCCGCAATTGCGAAACCACCTGCCCCAGCGGCGTGGAATACGGGCACCTGGTGGACATCGGCCGCAAGATCGTCGAAGAGCGCGTCGAACGCCCGGCCAAGGAAAAGGCCGTGCGCTGGCTGCTGAAGGAAGGCCTGACCTCACCCCTGTTCAGCCCGGCCATGAAGCTGGGCCAGATGGTGCGCCCGCTGCTGCCGGCCACGCTGCAGAACAAGGTACCGGCGCCGGGCGGCAAGCGCGCTCACCAGTGGCCCACGCGCACGCACAAGCGCAAGGTGCTGATGCTGCTGGGCTGCGTACAGCCGGCGATGATGCCCAACGTCAACAGCGCCACCGCGCGCGTGCTGGACGCCGCCGGCATCCAGACCCTGGTGGCCGACGGCGCCGGCTGCTGCGGTGCCATCCGCACCCACCTGAACGACGCCGAGGGCGGCCTGGCCGACGCACGCCGCAACATCGACGCCTGGTGGCCGCTGGTGGACGGGCTCACGTCCGACGGCAAGGTGGAAGCCATCGTGATGAACGCCAGCGGCTGCGGCCTGGCCGTGAAGGACTA
>JAIXZR010000009.1 GCA_027489455.1 Rubrivivax sp.
CGTTCGATCAGCGTGCGCAGCTCGCTGCCGTCGTACCGGGCGGCAAAGAGGCCGGGTGCGGTGCGGTAGTCCTCGCCGCTGCCGGACTGCAGGTCGACGACGCTGAAGACGATGCGCTCGTCGTCCACCCAGTCGAAGCTGGGCACGTCGGCGTCAGAGAACTGCGCGGCCCGCGTGGCCTTGAGCTCGGCGCTCTGCAGGTCGAGCACGAACACGCCGACGCGCGCGGCGGGCCCGACAGCCGCGCTGAAGGCCAGCCGCTGGCCGCTGGGCGACAGCTGGGCCGTGATGACAGCCGGATGGCGGAAGAAGGTTTCTGCGCTGGGCGGCGGCGCAGTGGCGGTGGCCTGTGCAGAGGCCGCTGTACACACCCAGCCCCACAGGGCCAAGACAAGCGAAAGGCGCACGGTGAGGCTGACTCCCTGGTTCGATTGGTGGCGACGATGGCCGGCGCGATGCCGGCCCGGCGCGCCATTCTGAAGGCTCTATCGCAGGGCATCCAGCCCATGCCGCGCCCCTAGACTCCATCCGGAATGCGCCCTGCCCGTCCCCCCACGCCGCGCCTGTTTGCCCTGGCCTGGCCGCTGTTCCTGGAGCTGCTGCTGGGCATTGGCGTGGGCGTGGCCGGCACGCTGCTGGCGGCACGCCTGTCCGACACCGCGGGCGCTGCCTTTGCGCTGGCCAACCACGTGGCGGCGACGCTGTTCCTGCTGTTCCGCATCATTGGTGCCGGCGTGGGCGTGGTGCTGGCGCAGAACCTGGGGCGCAGCCAGCGTGCCGCGGCCGATGCGGTGGCGCGGGCCGCGCTGGGCGCCAGCAGCTGGATCGGCGTGCTCACCGCGCTGGCCGCGCTGCTGGGTGCGGCGCCGCTGCTGCGGCTGATGAACGCGCCGCCCGAGGTGCTGCCACTGGCCCTGCCGCTGCTGCAGGCACTGGCGCCGCTGATGCTGCTGGATGCCTGGAACGCCACCATGGGCAGCGTGGTGCGGGCCCACCTGCATGCCCGTGACGCCCTGGCCGTGACGGTGGCCATGCATGGCACGCTGCTGCTGCTGTGCGTGCCGCTCATGCTGGGCTGGGGCCCCACGCAGGCGCTGGGCGTGCCAGCGCTGGGGTTGCCGGGCTTTGCGCTGGCCCTGCTGCTGTCGCGCGTGCTGGGCCTGGCGCTGCACCTGTGGCTGTGGCGCCGGCGGCTGGCTCTGGTGCCGCGCGCGGCGGATTGGTGGCGGCTGCGCCCGCGCGAGCTGGCGGCCGTGGCCCACATCGGCCTGCCCGGCGCGGCCGAGAACGGGGCCTACCGGCTGGCCTTCATGGTCAGCATCGGCGTGGCGGGGGCGCTGGGCGCGCAGGCGCTGGCCACCCATGCCTACGCGTCGCAGGTCATGCATCTCGTGCTGCTGTTCGGGCTGGCCACGGGGCTGTCGGTGGAGATCGTGGTCGGGCACCTCATCGGCGCTGGCCGCCTGCACGAGGCCCACCGGCTGGTGCGCCGCGCGCTGGCGCGCGGGCTGGCCGTGAGCCTGGCCGTGGCGCTGCTGGCGGCACTGGCCGGGCCCTGGCTCATGCGTGGCTTCACGCAGGATGCCGAGATCGTGGCCGCCGCCGTCACCCTGCTGTGGTGGACGGTGCTGCTGGAGCCCGGGCGCACCTTCAACCTGGTGGTCATCAACGGCCTGCGCGCCGCTGGCGATGCCCGCTACCCGGTGGTGGTGGGCGTGGTCTCGATGGCCGTGGTGCTGGCCGGTGGCAGCTGGTTCTTCGGCCTCGTGCTGGGCTGGGGCCTGCCCGGGGTGTGGCTGGCTTATGCCGCCGACGAGTGGCTGCGCGGCCTGCTGATGTGGCGGCGCTGGGCGCAGCACCGGTGGGTGCCGCATGCCCGCGCCTCGCGCCGGCGCCTGGCGCAAGCGCGCAGCGCTCAGGCCAGCGGCAGCCCGACGTAGTTCTCGGCCACCACGCGCTGCGCGGCGTCCGAGGTGAACAGATATTCCAGCTCGGCCAGCTGCATGCGCGCGCCGAAGGCGCCGTTGTCCGGGAACTGGTGCATCAGCGATGTGAACCACCAGCTGAAGCGCTCGGCCTTCCACACGCGTGCCAGCGCGCGCTGGCTGTAGGTGTCGATGCCACTGGCCGTGCCGGCATAGAACTCGGCCAGCGCGCGCGCCAGCAGGCCCACGTCGCCCGCCGCCAGGTTCAGGCCCTTGGCGCCCGTGGGCGGCACGATGTGCGCCGCGTCGCCGGCCAGGAACAGGCGGCCGAAGCGCATCGGCTCGGCCACGAAGCTGCGCAGCGGGGCGATGCTTTTTTCGATGCTGGGGCCGGTGACGAGCCGCTCGGCGTCTTCGGCCGGCAGGCGGCGGCGGAATTCGTCCCAGAAGGCTTCGTCGGACCAGTTCTCCACCTTGTCTTGCAGGCTGCACTGCAGGTAGTAGCGGCTGCGCGTGGCGCTGCGCATGCTGGCCAGCATGAAGCCGCGCTCGGTGTTGCCGTAGATCAGCTCGTGCGCCACGGGCGGCACGTCGGCCAGCACGCCCAGCCAGCCGAAGGGGTAGACCTTTTCGAACGTCTGGATGGCCCCTGACGGCACGCTGGCGCGGCACACGCCGTGGAAGCCGTCGCAGCCGACGATGAAGTCGGCCTGCAGTTCGTGCGCCACGCCGCCCTGGCGCCAGGTGACGCTGGGGTGGGCGCTGTCGAAGCCGTGCACGGCCACGTCTTGCGCTTCATACACCGTGGGCCGGCCGATGGCTGCGCGGTGGTCCATCAGGTCACGCGTCACTTCCGTCTGCCCGTAGACGGTGACGTGCTTGCCCACCAGCGCCTGCAGGTCGATGCGCCGGCGCTGGCCGGCAAAGCACATGTCGAAGCCGTGGTGCGGCAGGCCCTCGGCGTGCAGGCGGTCGGCGACGCCGGCTTCTTCCAGCAGGCCCACCGTCACCTGCTCCAGCACGCCGGCGCGGATGCGGCCCAGCACGTAGTCCGGGCTGCGCTGCTCGATGATCAGGTTGTCGATGCCGTGCCGGTGCAGCAGCGCCCCCAGCAACAGGCCGGCCGGGCCGGCGCCGACGATGGCGACTTGGGTACGCATGGGGTGTCTCCGTCAGTCAGGTGTCAGCAGCCGCGCAGGGTAGAGGCGCTGGGGCCCGGCTTCAATGGACGGAAGCGGCGTTGGGGTGAACAATTCGAACATGCCACGACCCCGCCGCGCTGCCGCACGCTTGGCCCCGCCCGGGCCCATGCCGGCCTATGCGCTGTATGGCGAGACCACACTCGCGCCGGCTTTCGACGCCGTGCATGCCGAGGCCATCGCCGCGCGCAGCCGGCTGCACGGCTGGGAGATCCGCCCGCACCGGCACGAGGCGCTGTGCCAGCTGCTGGTGGTGCGGCGCGGGCAGGTGCAGGTGGCGCTGGACGGCCGCAGCCTGGCCCTGCGCGGGCCGGCGTTGGTGACGGTGCCGGCGATGGCGGCGCATGGCTTTCGCTTCTCCGACGACGTCGACGGCTGGGTCTTCACGCAGCCCGAGGCCCATTCCCGCGCGCTGGCCGCGCGCGCCAGCGGCCTGGCAGAGGCTTTGCTGCAGCCCCGTGCCGCGGCGCTGCCGGCGCGCAAGCCAGCGGTGGCAGCGCTGCTGGCCGCAGCCCGCGCCCTGCACGAGGAGCACGAGGCCCACGACGCCCCGCACCGCGCCGCGGCGCTGGACGCCGCCTGGCTGCGCCTGGCCGTGGCCGCAGTGCGCGCCTGGCCCGCCCCGGCCGAGGCGGTGGGCAGCCCGCCGCCGCGCGCGCTGGCCCATGTGCAGCGCCTGCGCGCGCTGGTGGAAGCGCAGTTCCGCCAGCAGCCCACGCTGGCCGCGCTGGCGGCGCAGATCGGCATCACGCCCACGCAGCTCAACCGCGCCTGCCAGCAGGTGCTGGGGCACAGCGCTTCGCAGGTGCTGCACCAGCGGCTGCTGCTGCAGGGGCAGCGCGACCTGGCCTACACCGCGATGACGGTGGCCGAGATCGCGCTGGACCTGGGCTTCTGCGAGGCCGGGTACTTCACGCGCTTCTTCCGCCAGCGCCTGGGCCTGACGCCCGGCCAGTGGCGGCAGCGGGCGCTGCAGGCGTAGCGGGCATAGCGGGCAGCCGGGCGGGCAGCCCGCTGGCCATGCTCCGGCGGCAGTCTGTGCCTGTGCCGTGGCGTTTCGTCGCATGCCGTCGGCCAGCCTGGGGCCGGGGGTGTGACACTGCGTGCACCGCATCGTCTTGCAGGAGCCCCCATGCGCCACTTTGTCCGCCGTCGTGCCGCCTGGCCCACCCCCGGCAGCTTCACGCTCAGCCTGGCTTGCGTGGGTGCAGCCCTGCTGGTGGCCTTCAGCCTGCCTTTGCCGGTGCATGCGCAAGCCAGGCCGCCCGCCCCCACACCCGTACCCGCCCCCGCAGGCCAGGTACCGCCCGAGTTCCCGATCCGCGATTTCTTCTCCAACCCCGAGAAGGCCTACTTCCGCCTCAGCGAAGACGGCAAGACCCTGGGCTTCATGCAGCCCGTGTCGGTGGATGGCGCGCCGCGCCGGCTGAACGTGTTCGTGCAGGCGCTGAACGGCAGCCAGCCCGTGGGCCAGCCGCGCCGGCTGACGGCCGAAACCGCGCGCGACATCAGCATCTATTCGTGGAAGGGCAGCAACCGCATCCTGTACGGGAAGGATTTCGGCGGCGACGAGAACTTCCACGTCGTCTCGGTCGATGTGAAGACCGGCAAGGTGACCGACCTGACCCCCGGCGAGAAGGTGCGCGCCGAAATCCTGGACGCGCTGCCCGACGACCCGCATCACATCCTGGTGAGCCACAACCGGCGCAACCCCGAGCTCTTCGACGTCGTGCGCATCGACCTGCGCACCGGCCGCGAAACCCTGGTGGCCCAGAACCCCGGCGACATCATCGCCTGGGGCACGGACCACGCCGGCCGGCTGCGCCTGGCCTTCCGCAGCGAAGGCCTGAACAGCGTGGTGCTGTACCGGCCGGACGAGAAGAGCGAATTCAAGCCCATCATCACCACGGACTACAAGACCGAGATCGAGGTGCCGGCCTTCACGGCCGACAACAAGCGCCTTTACGCCATCAGCAACCGCGGCCGCGACAAGAAGGCGCTGGTCACCATCGATCCGGCGCGGCCCGACGCGGAGACCGTGGTCTACGTGCACCCCGAAGTGGACCTGGGCGGCGTGACCTGGTCGCGCAAGCAGAAGAAGCTGACCGACGCCAGCGTCATCACTGCCAAGCTGGAACGCCAGTTCTTCGACCCGGCCACCGAGGCCCTGTACAAGCGCATTGCCGCCAAGGTGCCGGGCATGGAGATCACGCTGCAAAGCGGCACCCAGGCCGAAGACAAGTTCATCGTCGCGGCCAGCAGCGACCGCACGCCCGGCGGGCGCTACATCTACGACGTCAAGAGCGACAGCATCAGCCTGCTGGCCGAGATCAACCCGAAGATCGACCCGGCCAAGATGGCGCCGATGCAGCCCATCCGCTACCAGAGCCGCGACGGCCTGACGATCCACGGCTACCTCACGCTGCCGGTGGGGCGTGAGCCCAAGGGCCTGCCCTGCGTCGTCAACCCGCACGGCGGCCCGTGGGCGCGTGACGTGTGGGGCTACAACCCCGAGGTGCAGTTCCTGGCCAACCGCGGCTACTGCGTGCTGCAGATGAACTTCCGCGGCTCCACCGGCTACGGCCGGCAGTTCTGGGAAGCCAGCTTCGGCCAGTGGGGCCTGAAGATGCAGGACGACATCACCGACGGTGTGAACTGGCTGGTGGCGCAAGGCATTGCCGACCCCAAACGCGTGGGCATCTACGGCGCCAGCTACGGCGGCTATGCCACGCTGGCCGGCGTGGCCTTCACGCCCGACCTGTATGCCGCGGCGGTGAACTACGTGGGCGTGAGCAACCTGTTCACCTTCATGAACACCATCCCGCCCTACTGGAAGCCCTTCCTGCCCAAGTTCAAGGAAATGGTGGGCGACCCCGAGCGTGACAAGGAACGCCTGACGCGCACCTCACCCGCGTTGAACGCTGAACGGATCAAGACCCCGCTGATGGTGGTGCAGGGCGCCCGCGACCCGCGCGTGAACAAGGCCGAAAGCGACCAGATGGTGGCCGCACTGAAGGCCCGCGGCGTGGACGTGCCTTACATGGTGAAGGACAACGAAGGCCACGGCTTCCGCAACGAGGAGAACCAGTTCGAGTTCTACGGCGCGATGGAGCAGTTCCTGGGCAGGCACCTGAAGCCCAAGGCGCCAGCCAAGGATTGAGCAGCAGTTGGCGCGCGGCCTTTGTCAGTCTCGTTTCCTTCTTGTCAGAAACCAAACTTGCCATTGGCGTTCTGCCACTCGGCGCGCGGCGGGATCGGCTCGATGGTGTCCCAGTGCTCGGCCACCTTGCCGGCCTGCACGCGGAACAAGTCGTAGAACGCCACGTGCTGGCCGCCGAACTGCCCTTCGCTGATGACCAGCACGAAGTTGCCTTCGCCCAGCACCTTGTGCACGCGGTCGTACTTCATGGAGATGCCGGCCTTTTCCATCGCAGCCAAGGCGGCGCCCAGGCCCGACAGGCCATCGGCCACGCCGGGGTTGTGCTGCAGATAGGCGTCGCCGTCGTAGTAGCCGGCCAGCCGGTCCATGCGGCCGTTGACCAGGATGTCGTCCACGAAGGCGTGCACCAGCTTCTTGTTGGCTTCGGTGCGGTCCAGATCAGTCACCGTGGTCGTGCCGTCGGTCATGGTACGGCCGCTGGGGTTGCGCTGGGCCGGCGTGGTCTGCAGGTTGTCCCAGTGCTCGACGATGCGGCCGTCTTCGAAGCGAAAGACGTCGAAGCCGATCTTCGGGCCGAAGAAGTTGTATTCGGTGTGCGCGAAGACGTAGTCGCCGTCCTCGAACACGCGCACGGGGTTCGCACGCGCCGAGCCCGGCGGCAGTGCGGCCAGCAGCGCACCCAGGCCCGCCAGACCGTCGCCGGCGGCGAGGTTGTGCTGGATGTATTTGTCGGGGTTGACGACGGCCACCGCTGCTGCGTCGCCGGTTTCGATGGACTTCAGCAGCGCGGCCACTTGCGCTTTGCGGGGGCTGGACATGGTTTCGGTCTCCTTCAAGGGCCGTCCGGGCGGACGATGGCGGTGAGTCTGCTGGCGCCGCCAACGCCGTGAAAGATCAGCGCCGTGCAAGCGATGATCAATTTCCGTCACACGCACGGGCGCTGCGGGTTAGTCCTGAGCCGTTCGGCACCCTGCTGCGCCCAAGCTCGCGGCGCATGAAGGACATCCGCGGCCAGCCCGAAGAAGTCCGCTTCCACAACCCGCAACTGGGCACCGTGGGCGTCGAGGTGCTGCACCTGAGCACGCTGCGCCAGCGTGTCAGCGCGCGCCACTTGGCGGCGCCGCAGCGGGTGGAGTTCTTCATGCTGCTGTTCGTGGCCAACGGCTACCTGCGCCACGTGGTCGATTTCGCGGAACTGCGCCTGGGCGCGGGCAGCCTGGTGTTCGTGCGGCCGGGGCAGGTGCAGCACTGGCATCTGGACGAGCGCGCCCAGGGCTGCCTGGTGCTGATCGACCCACCAGCGCTGACACCGATCACGCATTCGCGCAGCGGCCGCGACGCGCTGTTGGCGGCCATGGCCGACTGGCCCGTGGGCGTGCGGCTTGACGATGAATTCGCCGCCCAATTGCGTGCCGGGCTGGACCGCCTGGCGCGAGACCTGGCGGAGTACGACGGCACCGTGCACGACGTGACGCTGATCCGCCAGGGCCTGCTGGCGGTGCTGCTGCGCGTGGCGCGCTGGCACCGGCGACGATGGAACGACCTACCGCGGCCGCCGGCCGGCACGCAGCAGGTCTACCGGCTGTTCGAAGCCGAGTTGGAACAGCACTTCCGCAGCCACCGCAGTGTGGCCGACTACGCACGGCGCCTGGGCTATTCCGAAAGCACGCTGAACCGCGTGTGCCGTGCCGCCACCGGGCAATCGGCCAAGGTGTTGCTGGACCGGCGCCTGGCCATGGAGGCAGCGCGCATGCTGGTGCATTCGCCAGCCAGCGTGGCCGAAGTTGGCCATGCGCTGGGTTTCTCCGAGCCCACCAACTTCAACCGCTTCTTCGTGCGGCTGGTGGGCGCAACGCCGCTCAGCTTCAGGGGCCGCTACACCGGTGGTCGAGACACGGGCAGTTGATTCGGCCCAGCCCCCCTGGCACACGCGGTCGACCACGAGCGGCGGGCAGGTGACTTCGCCTGCATCTCACCGCCCTTGCAGCAGTGCCGCTTTCGAACAACGACAAGCCGCACACCACCCTAGCCCGCCGCCCGGCGGCAGATGAAGAAGCCGTTCAGCGTCAGCCGCCCGTGCGCCGGGTCGGCGTTCAACAACTCGGGCTGCGTGATGTGGCTGCTGTGGAATTGGCTGCCGTCGTAGAACACGGCGCGGTTGAAGGCCGCGGGGACCAGGCCTGTGCGTTCGAAGTGTGCGTTGCTCTCGGTCAGGTAGCCCGGCGGGCTGCCGATCTCGCGCGTGAAGGCCTGGCTGTCCATCGTGTGCCAGCGGCGGATGTCGGCATTGATCTGCTCGATGGGCCGGCGCGGCATGAAGAAGCTGGTGCCGCCCAGGGCGGGGTCGTCGAACAGGTACAGCGTGCAGGCCGCCACCATCTGCTCCGGCGTGGCGCCGAAGCGGTCGCGGTGGCACAGGCGCTGCAGCGGGCTCAGTTGATGCGGCTGCAGTGTCGCCAGCGACAGGCGGCTGTACATGCCCTGCGTGCGCCGGCCCCCGAGCACGCAGCGCAGATGCAGCAGGAAGAAATCAGCCAGCGGGGCGGAGACGCTGTCGTCCATGCGCCATTCCAGCCCCGGGTAGGCGTTGTGGGGCGCAGGCTCGAAGCGCTGGCTCTCGGCGATGGCGCGCTGGCGCAGGGCCTGCGGGTCGATCAGCGCATCGTCCACCACCCAGGCGTGGAAGCCGCCGCCGACGTCCACGCGCTCGAGGCGCGGGCGGGGGTTGAACACCGGCCCGGCCAGCGCGTCAGGCGGCGCGTGCCAGCGCGGCTGCGCGCTGCACCGGCAGCCCGCTGGCGCACTGGCGCGCTACGTACTCGGGGTGCGGGGGCATCGCTTCGGCGCAGCGGCGGATGGTGCTGCGCACGTTGTCCAGGAACTGCGCGATGCGTTCTTCCGGCAGCGTGTCCACCAGCGGGTGGTAGCCCTGGGGCAGCACGTGCTGGCCGATGAACACTTCCACCCAGCTGATCTCGCTGAACAGTTCCATGCCGTCGCGGAACACGCGGCCGTTGCTGCGGAACAGGTCGAACTTCTGCTGCAGCGTGTCCGGGATGGGCATCGTGCGGCAGTAGTTCCAGAACTCGGTGTCGGTGCGTTCCGTGGCCTTGTAGTGCAGGATGATGAAGTCGCGGATGCGCTCGAATTCGAAATCGCTCTGGCGGTTGAATTCGGCGATGTCGGCGTCGTCGAAGCGCGTGTACGGGAAGAAGGTCGTCAGCCGCGCAATCGTGTTCTGGATCAGGTGGATGCTGGTGCTTTCCAGCGGCTCCATGAAGCCGCTGGCCAGGCCCACGGCCACCACGTTCTTGTTCCACAGCTTGCGGCGTTTGCCGGTGACGAACTGCAGCATGCGCGGCTGCGCCAGAGCCGGCCCGTCCAGGTGGGCCATCAGCGTGTCGGCGGCCTGCTGTTCGCTGATGAAGTGGTTGCAGAACACATGGCCGTTGCCCGTGCGGTGCTGCAGCGGAATGCGCCATTGCCAGCCGGCGTCGCGCGCCGTGGCGCGGGTGTAGGGGGTCATCACCGTGTTTTCGCAAGGCACGGCCCAGGCGCGGTTGGCGGGCAGCCAGTGGCTCCAGTCCTCGTAGCCGGTCTTCAGCGTCTGCTCGATCAAGAGGCCGCGGAAGCCGCTGCAGTCGATGAAGAGGTCGCCCTCGATGCGGCGGCCGTCGTCCATCACCACGGCATCGACGAAGCCGTCCGCGGGCCTCTGCGTGGCCGCGCTGATCTTGCCTTCCAGCCGTACCACGCCCAGCTTTTCGGCATAGCGGCGCAGGAAGGCGGCATACAGGCCGGCGTCGAAGTGGTAGGCGTGCGCGATCTCGCCCAGCGGGCTCTTGCCCATCTCGGGCTGCGCACGCTGGAACTTGCCCAGGCGCGCGGCCACGGTGTTGATGCTGTAGTCCTCCAGACCACTGGCCCGGCCTTGGGCGCGCATCTTCAGCCAGTAGTGGTGGAACTTCGTGAGGCCGATGTCCGGCCCCAGCGGCCCGAAGCCGTGGATGTAGCTGTCGCCCTGGCGGCCCCAGTTCACGAACTCGATGCCCAGCTTGAAAGTGGCGCTGGTCTGGCGCATGAACTCGTTCTCGTCGAGCTCCAGCGCCTGGTTGTAGATGTTGATGAGCGGGATCGTGGCTTCGCCCACGCCCACGGTGCCGATGTCTTCGCTTTCGATCAGCGTGATGCGCCAGGCTGTGCCCAGCAGCTTGGCCAGGGCGGCGGCGGCCATCCAGCCGGCGGTGCCGCCGCCGGCGATGACGATGTGCTGGATGTGGGTGGCTGGCATGGCGCTTCCTCGTGACTGCGTGAGGGGGATTGTCCGAAAGTGAAAAAGCCCTTGCCGGGCTGGCAAGGGCTTGTGGCGCGAAGCCGGGTCAGAACTTGTAGCTCACCCCGAACAGGATGGTGCGGCCGTTCTCGTCCAGCTTGGTGTCGTTGCCCGAGTTGGTGTCGAATTCGCGATAGGGCTCGTTGGTCGCGTTGTTCACCTGCAGCAGCACGCTCAGGCCCTTGGCGAAGCCGCTGCTGAATTCATAGCCCACCTGCACGTCCACCAGGGTTTCGCCGCGGGCGTACTTGAATTCACGGTCGGCACCGAAGCCTTCGATTTCCGCGATGAAGGAAGACCGCTTGCGGCTGGCCACGCGCGTCGAGAAGCCGTACTTCTCGTAGTAGGCGGTCAGCTGCGTCACCTTGCGCGACAGGCCGGGCAGCGGCCGTACGTCGGCGTCGCCAAAGGGCTTGATGGCGCTCTTGGTGTCGGAGAAGCTGACCTGCACGCCGAAGCCGTCCAGCACCGGCGTCAGCAGGTTCAGCGGCACCGAAGCGGCCAGCTCGATGCCCTTGATCGACCCGCCCTTGCCGTTGACGGGCTGGGTGAACTCGCCAATGCTGGACAGCGGCACGCGGCCCGACAGGTTGGGGAAGCCGGTGAAGTCGTAGGCCGTGTTCTTGAACTCGAAGATGTAGCTCTTCAGGTCCTTGTAGAACGCGGCCGCCGAGACGTAGCCCTTGTTGCCGGCAAAGTACTTCTCGGCCGACAGGTCGAAGGCGGTAGCGCGGAACGGGTCGAGCTTGGGGTTGCCGCCGCTGCCCGTCCAGCGGCGCTGGTCGTTCACTTCGCTGCGGCTGAAGGCGCGCAGCTGGTCCATGCGCGGCTTGGCCATCTGGCGGCCGATGCCGGTGCGCAGGAACATGTCGTTGCCCAGCTCGAAGGCCAGGTTCACCGAGGGCAGCACGTCGGTGTAGCTCTTGCCGTCGGTGCGCAGGGTGAAGCTGCTCTGGTTGGTGTTGTCCACCACCGGCGCGGTCGAGCGCTGGTCGGTGTTCACCACCTGGATGCCGGCATTGCCGCGCACCGGGATGCCGAACAGCTCGGTGTCGACATCGCCCTTGACGAAGAAAGTCTTGACGTCTTCCTTCACCGTCCAGCCCTTGTTCAGGATGTCGCCGTTGACGTTCGGGTCCAGGCGGTACAGGCTGGGGTAGGCGGCGGCGGGATCGAAGCTGATCGTGCCGCTGGGGCTGCCGGGCAGGGCCAGCGTGCCCGTGCCCGCAGGCAGGGCGCCGCCCGGGTTGGTGCCCGGGGTGCGGCCGGGCAGACGCAGGAAGTTCTCGGCCGCGCCCTTGGTCTTTTCGCGCTGGTTGAAGTTGGCGCCGGCGCTCACGCGCGAGAAGAAGCCGCTCAGATCGCGGTCCACGCCCAGACGGATGGCCTTGATCTTGTCGTCGGTGGTGATGATCTTGTCGTAGCCGTTCTGGCCCCAGCTCTCCGGGTCCGTCAGGCGCACGATGGCGGGGTTGCCGTGGTCGTACTGGAAGGCGGTGATGCTGCTGTAGTTGCCCACCGTCACCGTGCCCGGCAGCGGCCGGTTGCGTACCGTGTCGTAGACGCCGGCTTCCATCTCGATGATCTGCTCGCGGCTCTTGGCGCTGGACGTGCTCAGGTCCACCGTGCCTTGCCAGCCTTCGGCGAACTTCCACTTGGTGTTCCAGCCGAAGGACTTCAGGTCGTCCTTGCGCGGTTCCCAGATCGTGCGCGACAGCGGGTTCACGTTGCCCCACACGCCGCTGATCAGGCGGTTGTTGGTGACCACGGCGTTGGTCAGGGTCGGCGCCTGGAAGGCCAGGTCGCCGCCCTTCCAGCTGTCGTTGACCTGCACTTCCAGGCCGCGCTTGGTGACGTCCTTGTCGAACTTCGAATAGAAGAAGTCGACCATGCTGCTCAAGTCCTTGTTCGGCTTGAACTCGATCGCAGCCACCGCGCCGGTGCGCGTCTCGTCGGTTTCGTCGACGAAGAACTTGAAGCCCTGGTTGAAGGTGAAGTTGGCGCCGCCGTTGACGTTGGCAAAGTTGCCGGTGTTGGACGTGTCGTAGGTTTCGTTGCGCGACTTCTCGGTCTTCGTCGTCAGCCGCGCCACGCCGAAGGCCACGCCCACGGTGCGGTCGGCGAACTGGTCGATGTAGGTGAAGCTGGCGCGGTTGCCGTCGCCGCTGAAGGGGGTGCCGCCGCCGTTCCTTTCACCGCGCACGTTCAGCGCAATCGTGCGCTGGCCGAAGGACAGCGGACGCACGGTTTCCAGGTCCAGCGTGCCGGCCAGGCCCTGGCCCACCAGGGCCGCGCTGGGGGTCTTGTAGACGGTGACCTTGTTGATCAGCTCCGACGGAAACTGGTCGTACTCGACGCTGCGGTTGTTGCCGGTGGAGACCTGCTCGCGCCCGTTCAGCAGCGTGTTGGCGAAGTCGCCTGACAGGCCGCGGATGTTGATTTCGGTCGCGCGGCCGTTCACGCGCTGTGCGGCGATGCCGGGCAGGCGGGCGATCGATTCGGCGATGCTGCTGTCGGGCAGCTTGCCGATGTCCTCGGCCGAGATCGCCTCGACGATGCCGTCGGCGCTCTTCTTGGTGCTGATGGCACTTTCGATGCCGCGACGGATGCCGGTGATGGTGACGGTCGCGGCGGGCGCCGCCGTGGCGCCCGTGGCCTGGGCGGCCACGAAACCGGGCATGGCCAGGGCTGCGCCGACAGCAGCGGCCACGGGCGTGGCGCGCCACAACGCGGCGGCACGCCGGGAGTTCGAATACTTCATGAGGTGTCTCCTGCAGGCCCGGTCTGGGCAAAAAGCCCCGGTCTGCAGCCGCGGGGCGGGCTGGCCGAGGTCGCTGAAATACGCATTGAACGGCCGGTTTGTACCAAAACTAGATTGGTGCTTGCCTGCGGTTAACCCTAGACCGGTGCGCAAGATGATCGTTTTCCGGGCTTTCCACCCTAGGATGCGCCCTGGAAGATCTCCGCCCGCACCTCGGCGGTGCGAACGAACCACAGACTCCAGCAATGTGTAGCGAAACTACAGTGCAAAAAAGCAACGCTCCGGCCCCCGGGGTGACATCGTGCCGGGGCCGCCAGCAGCGCGGCCGGCCTGTGCTCACGGTGGGCCGTCGGCGCCTGGCCGCCCGCACCCTGCTGGCCGCCGTGGCCTTGGCGGCCCTGCCGGGGCTGGCCCCGGCGCAGACCCAGACGCAAACGCAGACGCAGACGCAGACGCAGACGCAGACACCTCAGGAGGCCCCGGCGCTGGCCCGGCCTGCGGTGGGCACGCTGCAGCGCCTGGAAGGCCTGCCCTGGCGTCATGTCGCGCCGCGGCCCGTGGACGTCTGGCTGCCTGCCGGCTACGACCCGGTCGCACACCCGCACAGGCGCTACAACGTGCTCTACATGCATGACGGGCAGATGCTGTTCGACGCCCGCACCACCTGGAACCGGCAGGCCTGGCAGGTCGACGTGGCGGTGCAGCGCCTGATCGACGAGGGCCGCATCCCGGACACGCTGGTGGTCGCGGTGTGGAACAACGGCGCTCAGCGCCACAGCGAATACTTCCCGCAGAAGTTCCTGCCCTTCGTGGCAGAGCCGCTGCGCCAGCAGTTCGTAGACCGGGCCCTGCAGGGCCAGCCGCGGGCCGACGCCTACCTGCGCTTCCTGGTGGAAGAGCTCAAGCCGCTGATCGACAGCCGCTACCCCACGCGGCCCGGGCGCGAGCACACATTCATCATGGGCAGCAGCATGGGCGGGCTGATCTCGATCTACGCCATGAACGAATACCCGCAGGTCTTCGGCGGTGCGGCAGGCCTGTCGACGCACTGGGTGGGTTCGGGCCAACCCAACGCCGCGCTGCCGCTGGCGGCCTTCAACTATTTGCGCGAGCACCTGGCCGATCCGGCCACGCACCGCCTGTACATGGACCACGGCACGACCGAGCTGGATGCGATCTACGCGCCCTACCAGCGCTTCGTCGACGAGATCGTGCGCGACCGCGGCTACACCGCGGCCAACAGCGCCAGCCGCGTGTTCGAAGGCACGGGGCACAACGAACGGGCCTGGGCACAGCGGCTGGAAGTGCCGCTGCTGTTCCTGATGGGGCGGCCCTGACGCCGCGCACCCTGGCTGCAGACATCGTGCGCCCAAAGAAAAAGGCGGGTCGCCCCGCCTTTTCTTGCCGTGCTGAAGAAATTACTTCTTCGGCTCTTCCTTCTTCACTTCCTTCTTGGCGTCGTCCTTCTTGGCTTCGGCCTTCTTTTCCATCTTCTTGTCGGCGGCGCTGGCCGGCTTGGCAGCGGCCGGGGCAGCGGTGGTGGCGCTGGCGTTGAAAGCCACGGCAGAGAAGGCGGCCAGGATCAGCGAGGCAAGGGTCTTGTTCATCAAAGTCTCTCTTCGTTTCAGCAGGGTGGAACAAACTTGCCGGGGCCGGCAAAACCCGCCCGCGACATGACCCTTAACGACCTGGGTTCATCGGCGGTTGACGCGCGTGGCTGCTGCCGACGACTTTTTTTCCACCGCCCCGCGAGCGCTGGCGCGGGCCCCGGGGCGTCAGGGCTGGTGGAGGTCGAGCGCGAAGGCCGAGCCCGTCAGGGCCGCCAGGGTGTCGGTGATCAGCGCGGTCGGGATCGCCTGCAGGTAAGGCTGGAACCGCCCCTTGGCTTCGAAGCGCTGGCGGAAGGGCGACTGGAAGAAATGCTCGCCCAGTCGCGGCACGATGCCGCCTCCCACGTAGACACCACCGCGCGCGCCCAGTGTCAGCGCGACGTTGCCGGCAAAGCTGCCCAAGAGCGCGCAGAAGCTGTCGATGGTGCGCAGGCACAGCGCATCGCCCGCTTGCAGCGCGCCTTCGACGACTTCGCCCGCATGCTGCACCGGGGCCGCGGGCTGGCCCAGCACCTGCGCGATGGCGGCGTGTAGCACCGGCAGGCCGATGCCCGAGAGCAGCCGCTCGGCAGAGACATGGGGGTACAGGCGCCGCACGGCGGCCAGCACGGCAGCGTCGAAATCGTCGGCCGCCGACAAGGTGGCGTGCCCGCCTTCGCCAGGCACCGCCACCCAGCCCTGGCGGGTGGGCAGCAGGCCCGCCACGCCCAGGCCGGTCCCGGGGCCGATCACGGCCATCGCAGCGCCGGGCAGGCCGTGGTCGGGCCCGCCGAAGCGGCGCAGCTGCTGCGGCTGCAGGCGCGGCAGCGACAGCGCCAGGGCCTCGAAATCGTTCAGCACCAGCAGTTCGTCCAGGCCCAGGGCGGCGCGCGCCGCGGCGCGCGAGAACGACCAGCCGCTGTTGGTGAACCGCACCTCGTCGCCACCCACGGCGGTGGCCACGGCCCAGGCCGCTGCGCGCGGCGGCCGGTAGGCCGGGCCCAGGCGCCGCTGCAGCTGGCCCAGGTACTGCTGCGCCGCTGCGGCCGGGCCGGCGTGGCCGGCCGTGGGCAGGGTTTCCACGGCGGCGGGCGGCGCGCCGGCCTCGCTCACCCAGCCGAACCGGGCATTGGTGCCGCCGATGTCGGCCAGCAGCCGGGGCCAGCCCAGCGTGGTGGCGGCGGCTGGGCGCGGCGTTTCTGGATCACAAGACTGCATGCTGGGACGGTAGCAAAACTACATGGGGCGGACAAGCCAGGCGGACCCAGGCAGCGCCGACCCCGGGCTATGGCAGCCCCCGGCGCGCACCGCAAGCGCTGGCGCGCGCCCGCCGCGCCAGCATCGTGGCTGTAATCGGGCTACAGGGCCAGCCGCCAGGGGCTGGGTGCGGGGGGGATCGCCGGGCACAATCTGGCGACATGAGCGTGATCAGCCCCGCCGCCTTCGACAGCCCCCGCCTGCTGGCCGACATCGGCGGCACCTATGCGCGCTTCGCGCTGGAACCGGGCCCTGGCCGTTTCACGCACACCGCATCGCTGCCTTGCGCCGATCACGCCGACTTCCACGCCGCCGTCAGCGCCTACCTGCGCAGCCTGCCGCCGCAGGCGCTGGGCGGTGCGCTCGAGCATGCCGCCGTGGCGATCGCCAACCCGGTCGAAGGCGACAGCGTGCGCATGACCAATTACCACTGGCAATTCAGTATCGAGCAGATGCGCCAGCGGCTGGGCCTGCAGACGCTGGTGGTGGTGAACGACTTCACCGCGCTGGCCATGGCCCTGCCGCGCCTGGCGCCCGGCCAGCGCCGCCAGGTGGGCGGCGGCCAGGCGGTGGAGCGCAGCGTGCTGGGGGTGCTGGGCGCCGGGACCGGGCTGGGGGTGAGCGGGCTGATCCCGGCCGCCGATGGCTGGGTGGCGCTGGGCACCGAAGGCGGGCACACCAGCTTCGCGCCGCGCGACGAGCGCGAGATCGCCATCCTGCGCTACGCGCTGCAGCGCTTCGACCATGTCTCGTTCGAACGGCTGCTCTCGGGCCCCGGGCTGGAGCTGATCGACGCCGCGCTGCGCGACCGTGCCGGGCTGCCGGCCGAGGCCCTGCCGGCGCCGGAGATCACGCGCCGCACGCTGGACGGCACCGACGCCATCTGCCGCGAGGCGGTGGACACCTTCTGCGCCGTGCTGGGCACGGCGGCGGCCAACCTGGCGGTAACGCTGGGTGCGCTGGGCGGCGTGTACATCGGCGGCGGCATCGTGCCGCGGCTGGGCGAGTACTTCGACCGCAGCCCTTTCCGCGCCCGCTTCGAGGACAAGGGCCGCTTCAGCGATTACCTGCGCGCCATCCCCACCTGCGTGGTGACGGCGGAGAACGCCACCTTCATGGGCGCTTCGGCCATCCTGGGGGCGCAGCTGCAGGCGCTTCAGGGCAGCGAAGGTTCGGCGCTGCTGGGGCAGATCCGGCGCTCGCGCGAGAAGTTGTCCCCGGCCGAACGGCGCGTGGCCGAGCACGTGCTGGCGCACCCGCGCGCTGCGCTGTCGGAGCCGATCGCCGAGATCGCCCGTGCGGCGGCCGTGAGCCAGCCGACGGTGATCCGCTTCTGCCGCAGCCTGGGCTGCGAGGGCCTGTCGGATTTCAAGCTGCGCCTGGCCTCGGGGCTGTCGGCCACCGTGCCCGTCACGCACACGCAGGTGACGGGCGAGGACAGCATGCTGGAGCTGGGCGTGAAGGTGCTGGGCAACACCGCCAGCGCGATCCTGCAGCTGCGCGAGCAGCTCAACCGCGACACCCTGGGCCGCGCCATCGACGTGCTGAGCGCGGCCCAGCGCATCGAGTTCTACGCCGTCGGCCACTACGGCGTGGTGGCCGACGACGCGCAGTTCAAGTTCCTGCGCTTCGGCGTGCCTTCGGCGGCCATCACCGACACGCGGCTGCAGCTGCTGTCGGCCAATGTGCTGCGGCCCACCGACGTGGTGGTGATCATCAGCAGCAGCGGGCGCGTGGACGACCTGCTGGCCGTGGCCGAGTTGGCGCGCGAGCGTGGCGCGGCGGTGATCGTCATCACCGCCAGCCATTCGCCGCTGGCCAAGAAGGCCGACGTCGCGCTGATCGTGGACCACGTGGAAGACGTGGCCACCCAGCTGCCCATGGTCAGCCGCATCCTGCACCTGCTGGTGATCGACATCCTGGCCGTGGGCGTGGCGATGCGCCGCAGCCGCGAAGGCGGGGTGGTGCTGCCGGCGCTGGCGCCGGCCGCCAGCGCCGGGCTGGACGAAGCCCGGCCCGAGCTGCCGCCCGGGGCCGCCGCAGGCGCACCGGCGCCGGCCGCGCGGCGTGCAGGATTGGGCATCAGCGCCGCCACACCCCTGGCCCTGCTGACATCCCACAGTCGATAGAATCGGGTTTCCGAGGAGCGTTGCGACAGGGCGTTGCCCCTGCCAGGCTCGGACATCTGCGCAGGCCCCCGGCCGCAGACGGTAACGGCGCTCGGCCCTGACCAGGACTGAGCCCCATGATCACGCCCGCGCACGCTTCCGCTTCTGCTTCCGTCACCCCCACGCCTTCCGCCGCGGCCGCCCAGCCCGGCCCCATGCGCCTGTCGGGCCTGGAGCCCGTGCTGCTGAACACGGGCAGCCTGTTCGTCAACATCGGCGAGCGCACCAACGTCACCGGCAGCAAGGCCTTCGCGCGGATGATCCTGGAAGGCCGCTTCGAGGACGCGCTGAGCGTGGCGCGCCAGCAGGTGGAAAACGGCGCCCAGATCATCGACGTCAACATGGACGAAGCGATGCTGGACAGCCAGGCGGCGATGGACCGCTTCCTGAAGCTGATCGCCGGTGAACCCGAGATCGCGCGCGTGCCGATCATGATCGACAGCAGCAAGTGGGCCGTGATCGAAGCCGGCCTGAAGTGCGTGCAGGGCAAGGGCATCGTCAACAGCATCAGCCTGAAGGAAGGCGAGGCCGAGTTCAAGCGCCAGGCACACCTGGTGCGCCGCTACGGCGCCGCCGCGGTGGTGATGGCCTTCGACGAGAA
>JAIXZR010000155.1 GCA_027489455.1 Rubrivivax sp.
CACCAAGGGTTCGATCGAGTACCGCGGCCAGCGCACCGACCAGCTCACGCCCGGCGACATGGTCAGCATGGGCATGGTGCAGGTGATGGAAGGCCGGCACTGCTTTGGCCACTTGACGGTGGAAGACAACCTGATCACGGGCGCCTACGCGCGCCCGATCAGCAACGCCCAGGTGCGCGATGAGCTGGAGAAGATCTACGCCTACTTCCCGCGCCTGAAGACGCGGCGCACCAGCCTGGCCGGCTATACCTCGGGCGGCGAACAGCAGATGGTGGCCATCGGCCGCGCGATGATGGCCAAGCCCAGCATGCTGCTGCTGGACGAGCCGTCGATGGGCCTGGCGCCGCAGATCGTGGCCGAGATCTTCGAGATCGTGCGCGATCTCAACCAGAAGGAGGGCGTCAGCATCCTGGTGGCCGAGCAGAACACCAACGTGGCACTGAAGTACGCCGACTACGGCTACATCCTGGAAAGCGGCCGCATCATGATGGACGGCCCGGCCAAGGCGCTGGCGGAGAACGCCGACGTGAAGGAGTTCTACCTGGGCTTGTCGAAGGAAGGGCGCAAGAGCTTCCGCGACATGAAGTCCTACCGGCGCCGCAAGCGCTGGTTGTAGCCCGGCGCCTCAGCCCAGCAGCGCGCGGTGGCGCTGGATGGCCTCGGCGACGATGGCCTGAAGCCCGGCGCTGCCTTGCCCATCCACGTGCGCCAGCAGTTCGCGGCGCATCCGCGGGTCCCAGAACTTCTTCAGGTGCGTGGCGATGCCTTCCAGCGCCTGCTCGCGGTTGGGCATGGCGGCGAAGAACTCGCCGATCTGGTTGGCCATGCGCACCAGGCCTTCAGGATGCACGACGCTGCTCCATCGGCCCGTCCAGCGCCAGCCGGGCAGGGTGGGCGTAGACCACCATGTCCTGCTGCCGTGCAAAGCCCACCAGGGTCAGTCGCGCCTGCTGTGCTGTCTGCACGGCCAGGGAGGTTGGCGCCGACACTGCCGCCAGCAGCGGTACGCGCGCCGAAACGGCCTTCTGCACCATCTCGAAGCTGGCGCGGCTGGTGACGGCGATGAAGCCGCTGGCCGCGTTCACGCCCGCCCGCGCCAGGGCGCCGATGAGCTTGTCCAGGGCGTTGTGCCGGCCCACGTCTTCGCGCAGCCACAGCACCTCGCCTGCGGCCGAGCACCAGGCCGCGGCGTGGACGGCGCCCGTGGCCTGCTGCAGGGTCTGCCAGGCGCGGAACTGCGACATCGCGTGGCTGATGGCGGCGCGCTGCAGCACGGCGCCTTCGGGCAGCGGCGGCAGCGCGCGGGTCACATGCTGCAGGCTTTCGGTGCCGCACAAGCCGCAGCCGGTGCGGCCGCTCATGGCCCGGCGCCTGTCTTTCAGGCGTGCGAAGGCGGCACCGGCGACACGCAGATGCAGCGTGATCCCGGCTTCGGACACCTCTTCCTCGATGTCGAACAGCTCGTCGGGCGTGGCCAGCAGGCCTTCGGTGAGCGCGAAGCCCAGCGCGAAGTCTTCCAGGTCCAGCGGCGTGGCCAGCATCACGGCGTGCGAGATGCCGTTGATTTCCAGCGCCACCGGCACCTCGTCGGCCACCCAGTCGCGCAGCGCGAAGACGTTCCCGGCGCGCACGCCCTGCACGGGCAGCTGCTGCGCCCCGGGCCAGGCCGGGGCGGGCGCCTGGCCTTCGGGGCCGGGCAGGCTCGCCAGCGGCTTCACGGCACCTGCCCGGCGTCGGCCGCCTGGCTGCCGACGTGCAGCAGGGCCTGCTGCGCCTGATCGAAGCGCTGGTGTTCCTGCTGCCAGCTGGAAGGCTGCATCACCGGCATCACCTGCACCGCCGTGACCTTGTATTCCGGGCAGTTGGTGGCCCAGTCGGAGTTGTCGGTGGTGATGACGTTGGCGCCCGATTCCGGGAAGTGGAAGGTGGTGTAGACCACGCCGGGCTGCATGCGGTCGGTCACCGTGGCGCGCAGCACGGTGTCGCCGGCACGGCTGGCGATGCCGACCCAGTCGTCGGTCTTGATGCTGCGCTCCTGCGCATCGTGGGGGTGGATCTCGAGCCGGTCCTCGCTGTGCCAGCGGTTGTTCTCGGTGCGCCGGGTCTGCGCCCCCACGTTGTATTGCGACAGGATGCGCCCGGTGGTCAGCAGCAGCGGGAACCTGCGCGTCACCTTCTCGTCCGTGGCCACGTACTGCGTGATGATGAAGCGGCCCTTCCCGCGCACGAAGCGGTTGATGTGCATGGTGGCCGTGCCGGCTTCTTCCGTGCTGTCGTTGCAGGGCCACTGCACGCTGCCCAGCCGGTCGATCTTCTCGAAGCTCACGCCGCGGAAGCTGGGGGTCAGCGCGGCGATCTCGGCCATGATCTCTGCCGGGTGGCGGTAGTCCATCGGGTAGCCCAGCGCGTTGGCCAGCTTCTGCGTCACTTCCCAGTCGGCCAGGCCGGCCTTCGGCGGCATCACCTTGCGCACGCGCGAGATGCGGCGCTCGGCATTGGTGAAGGTGCCGTCCTTTTCCAGGAACGACGAGCCGGGCAGGAAGACGTGCGCGTACTTGGCGGTCTCGTTGAGGAACAAGTCCTGCACCACCACGCACTCCATCGCCATCATCGCCGCGGCCACGTGCTGCGTGTTCGGGTCGGATTGCACGATGTCCTCGCCCTGGCAGTACAGGCCCTTGAACTGGCCGGAAAGCGCAGCGTCGAACATGTTCGGGATGCGCAGGCCGGGCTCGGGATCGATGGGCACGCCCCAGGCGGCCTCGAACTCGGCGCGCACGGTGCTGTCCGAGACATGGCGGTAGCCCGGCAGCTCGTGCGGGAAGGACCCCATGTCGCAGGCGCCCTGCACGTTGTTCTGGCCGCGCAGCGGGTTGATGCCCACGCCTTCGCGGCCCACGTTGCCCGTGGCCATGGCCAGGTTGGCGATGCCCATCACCATCGTCGAGCCCTGGCTGTGTTCGGTCACGCCCAGGCCGTAGTAGATGGCACCGTTCCTGGCCGTGGCATACAGGCGCGCGGCGCTGCGCAACTCGGCTGCGGGCACGCCGGTGGCGGCCTCCAGCGCTTCGGGTGAATTGGCCGGCCGGGCGACGAAATCGCGCCATTCATTGAAGGATTGCAGGTCGCAGCGCTCGGCCACGAAGGCCTCCTTGACCAGCCCTTCGGTGACGATCACGTGCGCCATCGCGCTGATGACCGCCACGTTGGTGCCCGGCTTGAGCTGCAGGTGGTGCGTGGCCTGCACGTGCGGCGTGCGCACGATGTCGATGCGCCGCGGGTCGATGACGATCAGCTTCGCGCCCGGCGTGTGCCCGTCGCCGCGCAGGCGGCGCTTCATGCGCGATGCGAACACCGGGTGCCCGTCGGTCGGGTTGGCGCCGATCAGCACGATCACGTCGGCCTGCTCGACCGACTTGAAGGTCTGCGTACCGGCCGACGTGCCCAGGGTCTGCATCAGGCCGTAGCCGGTGGGTGAATGGCAGACCCGGGCGCAGGTGTCGACGTTGTTGTTGCCGAAGGCTGCGCGCACCAGCTTCTGCACCAGATAGGTTTCCTCGTTCGTGCAGCGCGAAGATGTGATGCCGCCGATGCTGTCGCGCCCATGCTGCGCCTGCAGGCGCTTGAATTCGCTGGCGGCGTGGGCGATGGCCACGTCCCAGCTCACCTCCTGCCAGGGGTCGGTGATCTTCGCGCGGATCATCGGCTTGAGCATGCGGTCCTGGTGCGTGGCGTAGCCCCAGGCGAAGCGGCCCTTCACGCAGCTGTGGCCCTCGTTGGCCTGGCCGTCCTTCCAGGGCACCATGCGCACGACCTCGCTGCCCTTCATCTCGGCCTTGAAGCCGCAGCCCACGCCACAGTAGGCACAGGTGGTGATGGCGCTGTGCTCGGGCTGGCCCAGCCAGATCACGGACTTTTCCTGCAGCGTGGCGGTGGGGCAGGCCTCGACGCAGGCGCCGCAGCTCACGCATTCCGAGTTCATGAACGGCTCGTCCTGCCCCGGCGAGACACGGGATTCGAAGCCCCGCCCGCTGATCGTCAGGGCAAAGGTGCCCTGCGTTTCCTCGCAGGCGCGCACGCAGCGGTTGCAGACGATGCACTTGCTGGGGTCGTAGGTGAAGTAGGGGTTGGATTCGTCCTTCTCTGCCTTCAGGTGGTGGGCGCCGCCAAACTGGTCGCCCACGCCGTAGCGCACGTTGCGCAGCCCGGTCACGCCGGCCATGTCCTGCAGCTCGCAGTTGCCGTTGGCGCTGCAGGTCAGGCAGTCCAGCGGGTGGTCGCTGATGTAGAGCTCCATCACGCCCTTGCGCAGCTGCTGCAGCTTCGGGCTCTGGGTGCGTACCTGCATGCCCGGCTCGACCGGTGTGGTGCAGGATGCCGGGTAGCCCTTGCGGCCTGCCACTTCCACCAGGCACAGCCGGCACGATCCGAAGGGCTCCAGACTGTCGGTGGCGCAGAGCTTGGGCACCTGGATGCCGGCCTCCACCGCGGCGCGCATCACCGACGTACCCTTCGGCACGGTGACGTCGAAGCCGTCGATCTGCAGCGTCACCTGCTGCTCTGATTCGCGCCGGGGCGTGCCGTGGTCGGTGTCTTTCAGGTGTTGCAGCATGGCTGTCCCTTCATCGTCATGCCGTGGTCACGCCCGGTGGTGCTGCGGCGGCCAGGCCAAAGTCCTGCGGGTAGTGCGCCAGGGCCGACAGCACGGGGTACGGCGTCATCCCGCCCATGGCGCAGAGCGAGCCG
>JAIXZR010000014.1 GCA_027489455.1 Rubrivivax sp.
AGGGCTCCAGACTGTCGGTGGCGCAGAGCTTGGGTACCTGGATGCCGGCTTCCACCGCGGCGCGCATCACCGAGGTGCCCTTTGGCACAGTGACGTCGAAGCCATCGATCTGCAGCGTCACGTGCTGCTCTGATTCGCGCCGGGGCGTGCCGTGGTCGGTGTCTTTCAGGTGTTGCAGCATGGCTGTCCCTTCATCGTCATGCCGTGGCTACGCCGGGTGGTGCTGCGGCGGCCAGGCCAAAGTCCTGCGGGTAGTGCGCCAGGGCCGACAGCACGGGGTACGGCGTCATCCCGCCCATGGCGCAGAGCGAGCCGTGCAGCATCGTGTCGCAGAGATCGCGCAGCAGCACGACCTGCTGCTCGCGGTTCTGGCCGGCGGTGATGCGGTCGATGACCTCGACGCCCCGCGTGGAGCCGATGCGGCAGGGCGTGCACTTGCCGCAGCTTTCGATGGCGCAGAAGGCCATCGCATAGCGGGCCAGCTTCGACAGGCTGGCCGTGTCGTCGTGCACGACGATGCCGCCATGGCCCACCACGGCACCGACGGCCGCGTAGGTCTCGTAGTCCAGCGGCAGGTCCCATTGCGATTCGGGTACGTAGGCGCCCAGCGGCCCACCCACCTGCACGGCCTTGATTGGCCGCCCGCTGGCGCTGCCACCGCCAAAGGCGTAGAGCAGCTCGCGCAGCGTCACCCCGAAGGCCTTTTCCACCAGGCCGCCTTGCTGCACGTTGCCGGCCAGCTGGAAGGGCAGGGTGCCGCGCGAGCGGCCTACGCCGTGGTCCCGGTAGAAGCCCGCACCGCGCGCCAGGATCAGCGGCACGCTGGCGAAGGTGATGACGTTGTTGATGACGGTGGGCCGGCCGAACAGCCCCTGCACCGCGGGCAGCGGCGGCTTGGCCCGCACGATGCCGCGCTTGCCTTCGATGCTTTCCAGCATCGCCGTCTCCTCGCCGCAGACGTAGGAGCCCGCGGCCTTGCGCACTTCCAGATGGAATGCGCGGCCGGTGCCGCCGACGTTGGCCCCCAGGTAACCGGCCGCGGTGGCCAGCGCGATGGCCTGCGTCATCGTCGCCACCGCGTGCGGGTACTCCGACCGGATGTAGACGTAGCCCCGGGTCGCGCCCACCGCCAGCGCAGCGATCGCCATGCCCTCGATCAGCATGTACGGGTCGCCCTCCATCGTCATGCGGTCGGAGAAGGTGCCGGAATCCCCTTCGTCGGCGTTGCAGACCAGGTACTTCTGGCCGCCGGGCTCGTCGGGCGCGGCCTGCAGGACGGTCTGCCACTTGATGCCGGCGGGGAAGGCCGCGCCGCCGCGGCCGCGCAGGCCGGAGGCGGTGACTTCCTGGACGATGGCCGCGCAGCCCGGGCCACTGCCATCGCCCGCACCGGCCAGCATCGCGATCGCACGGCGCAGCCCCTGCCAGCCCTCGTGGGCTTCGTAATCCGCCAGCGACAGCGGGTCGGTGATGCCCATGCGGCGGAAGGTCAGGCGTTCCTGCGCGGCCAGGAAGGGGATCTGCTCGGTCAGCCCGCGCCGCAAGCCGTGCGCGCCGCCGGCCAGCAGGCCGGCGTCCAGCAACTCGGGCACGTCGCCCGGCGCCACCGGGCCATAGGCGACGCGGCCGGCAGGGGTGGCCACTTCCACCAGCGGCTCCAGCCAGAACAGCCCGCGCGAGCCGTTGCGCACGATGTCCACCGCCCAGCCCCGCGCGGCGCAGTGCGCGGCGATGGCCGTGGCCACCGCTTCGGCGCCTACGGCCAGCGCGGCCGAATCGCGGGGCACGTAGACGGTGGCGGCCGGGCGCGTCGTCATGCCGGCAGCCCCAGACCTGCCAGGATCTCGTCCAGCCGATCGGGCGTGACGCGGCCTTGGGGCTGGTCGTCGACCATGGCGGCCGGGGCCATCGCACACAGGCCCAGGCAGTAGACCGGGTCCAGCGTCACGGCACCATCGGCCCGCGTGTGGTGCAGCGGGCAGCGCAGCCGGGCTTCGGCATGGGCCAGCAGCGCGTCGGCACCGCGGGCCTGGCAGGCTTCGGCGCGGCACAGCTGCACCAGGTGCCGCCCGGGCGGGGCGCTGCGGAAGTGGTGGTAGTAGGTGACGACACCATGCACCTCGGCCCGCGAGAGGTTCAGCGCCAAGGCAATGCGCGGCACGGCGGCCGGGGGCACATGGCCCAGGGCATCCTGCACCGCGTGCAGGATGGGCAACAGCGCCCCAGGCTCCAGGGCCAGGCGCGCCAGGATGCCGTCGACCACCGCCGCCGCATCGGCGCCCAGGCTGCCGCTGTCTGCCGTTGGCCGGCCCGCGGGCCCCGCTGGCTGCTGCACCGCACCTTGCACGTCCGCACCTCTGGCTCAGGCCCGGCCACCCGCGCCCCGGCGCAGTGTCGGCGCCGGCGGGCCGCGCCGTCCAATTGCATCGGGTGATGACCCGATGCGTGGGCGTGATCAAGCCTCGGGCAGGCGCGCGTGCGCAGCCGCCTGGGCCAGCCAGGCCGGCTGCTGGGCGAAGTCGATCGCCGCTTGCAGCGTGCGGGAAGGGCGGTTGGATTTGTGCAGCAGGAAGGCGATCGGCACCTCCACATGCGGCTCCACCAGCGGCACGGCTTCCAGGCCAGCCTGGCCGCGCACGGTGTCCAGCAGCGCGCCCGGCAGCACGCTGCAGACCTGGCCTGCCAGCACGCTCATCACCAAGGTCACCGTCGAATTGGTCTCGATCGCTGGCTGCGCGCGCACGCCGGCCGCTGCAAAGGCGCGGTCGACGATGGTGCGGTTGTGCATCTCGGCGCCCAGCATGCACAGCGGCAGCGCCGAGGCTTCACGCCAGGTGATGGCGCCTGCCCCCCGCAGGGCCGCCGCGCCAGCGCCGGCTGCGGTGCGGCGCAGCAGGAAGTAGTGCTCGGTGTACTGCGGCAGCACCTGCAGCGGCCCGCCGCCGCTGTCCAGTCGTTCGGCGTAACCCAGCCCCATGTCCAGCGCCAGGCTTTCCAGGCCGGATTCCAGCTCGGCGGAGCTGATGGACCGCAGCGTCGGCACGATCCCCGGATGGCGCGCCTGCAGCAGCGCCACGAAGCGGGCCGCGATCGGCATCGCCGTCGGCACCGCGCCCACCTGCAGCTGGCCCTGGGGCTGGCCTTCGCTGCTGTGCAGATCCTGCTGCAGCAGTTCCTGCTCGCGCAGGATGCGACGGGCGCTGGCGAGCACGCGCTCGCCTTCGCTGGTGAAGCCGGCAAAGGTGCGCCCGCGCTTGACGATGGAGATGCCCAGGCCCTCTTCGAGCGCCCGCAGGGCGTTGGACAGCGCCGGCTGCGTGACATGGCAGGCCAGTGCGGCGCGCCCGAAGTGCCGGTGGTCGTCCAGCGCCACCAGGTACTTCATCGAAACGAACAGGTTCATGGGTGCCCGGGGGTTGGCGCCAGGCCGGCTGGCGGGTGGCCGATGGCGTGCGCTGGAGGACGGCCGGCGCCAAGTATGCCGCCGGGACTCGTATCGTCGTGGCGACTCGTCGCGGCCTGTGCTGCCCCCGCGTCGCGGATCACTTCATCCGCTGTAGCGCCCCAGGCGGTCGACCATCCCGCCCCCGCAGACGAGGGGGCGGCTGACGCCGCGATCCAGGCTGCGCCTTGAGGAATTTTCAGGACGTCACCACCCCGCACCGACGACAGTGCCGCCATGCGGGCGCCACAGGGTCGCCAAGCGGGCGCCGATCGGGCGCAGGCGGGGCCCCGCAGCCACTGCGGAAATGGAGATGACGTCGATGAACCTGCTCAAGACAACGGGCCCGGCACTGCTGGCAGGCGTTGCGCTGTGCCTTGGCGGCCCGGCGGTGGCCGCCACCTATACGGCTGGCGTCCTGGCCGTCAGCAACACCATCAATGCGGGCGGGCCCCGCGACACCACCAACGTGTCCGGGCCGGCACCGACGGCGCTGCTGACCGCCAACTCCAGCATCACTGAATCGGCCGGGCCGCCGCAGTTCGGCCTGGCAGTCGGCGCCGGGGCGTCCACCGCCAGCGCACAGGCGGGGCAGGGCGTGCTCGATCTCTTCGTCAGCGGCAACGCACAGCAGACCAACGTGCCATTCTCGGCATCGATGGTCGGGCGCGGGACGGCATCGTCGAACGCGCGCTTCCAGGACAGCTTCGTCGTGCGCTGCAGCGGCCTGGCGGCCTGTGCCGATGGCCAGATGGGCAGCATGACGGTCGGCTTCCTGGTGCTGGGCAACAGCGCCGGCAGTGGCGCCATCACCACGACGGGCGTGCGCTACAACGGCGGCTGGTCGGGCTACGCGCAGTGGGCGGCGGGCCTGAACATGACAGCACTGTCGCCGATGGGCCTGGTGGGCGCCGCGTCCTGGGCCGGCGGGCAGACCCTGCGAGATTCGGAATCGGGTGGCTCGATCGGTGAATACAACATCAGCTACCCGTTCGCCGAATTCGGCCTGAAGACCGTGACCTTCAACTTCGTCTTCGGCGGCACCATCTTCGTCGACATGCTGACGATGGCCAGCGCCGATGCCGCTGTCGGCTACGACTCTTCGGGCTCGACGAGCCAGGCGGCCTTCCAGACCCTGCTGCGGGCAGGCTGGGGTGGCGTGCTGCAGATGACCGGCGCCGGTGGCGCATCGCTGGCAGGCGCCAGTGTCCTGTCGGCCCTGAGTGCCGACACCGGGGTCGACTACCTGCGCAGCCAGGTGAGCCCGGTGCCGGAGCCGGCGACGGCCGGGTCCCTGGCTGGCGGCATGCTGCTGCTGGCGCTGCTGCGCCTGCGGCGCGGTCGTCACTCTGGCTGAGTGCCCGAGCGGCGCGCCCGGCCCGGCGCCGCCCTCATCGCACAATGATGCCCATGCAGGCGCTGGATCCTCTGGTGCAGCGGTTCGGGCCGCTCGAGCTGCGCGTCACCCAGCGCGAGCTGCTGGTCGACGGGCGGCCCGTGCCCGTGCGCGGGCGGGCCTGGGACGTGCTTCTGGCGCTGGTCGAACGCCGCGACCGGGTGGTGGGCAAGCAGGAACTGCTGGACCTCGTCTGGCCCGACGCGGCCGTCGAGGAAGGCAACCTGCAGACCCACATCTCGGCGCTGCGCCGCCACATTGGCCGCAGCGCCATCGCCACCGTGCCGGGCCGGGGCTACCGCTTCGTGCTGGCGCCTTCGGCGACGGCGGCAGACGCTTCCGCCGGCGCCGGCAGCGCTGGCGTGCTGCTGGGCCGGGCGGCCGAACGCGAGGCGCTGGCACGCGCCATCGATGCCGGCGCCCTGGCCTTGCTGTGCGGCGAAGCCGGCATCGGCAAGAGCCGGCTGCTGGCTGACCTGCAGCAGACCCACCCTCTGGGCGCCCGGGCCTTCGTGCTGGCCGGTGCGCGCCCGGGCGATGGCGCCACGCCCTACGCCACCGTGGCGCGGCTGCTGCGGCGCGTGGCTGCGCGCCTGGCGGCGCCGCTGCCCGACGCGCTGCGCCACGAACTGGCCCGTGCCGTGCCCGAGTGGGGCACCCCGGCCCCGGCCAGCGAAGGCGAAGGCCGCGCCCGGCTGGCACAGGCCTGCGCGCGGCTGCTGGCCGACGCGGTGCGCCAGGGCGTGCGCGCGCTGCTGCTGGACGATCTTCACTTTGCCGACGACGCCAGCATCGGCCTGTTGCAGCCGCTGAT
>JAIXZR010000305.1 GCA_027489455.1 Rubrivivax sp.
AGGCCGTGCATCGTGGTCAGCTGGTTGAACAGCAGCGGGTTCACGAACTGCAGCCCGGTCTGGAAGAGTTCGGCACGGATGCCCAGGGCCAGCACACCGCCGATCATCAGCATCGCGAAGCTGAACAGCAGGTACATCGTGCCGATGTCCTTGTGGTTGGTCGCGAACAGCCAGCGCCGCCAGCCGTGCGGCTGACCATGGGCGTGATCGTGGTCGTGGGCGTGCCCGTGGGGATCGAGAACTGCGCTCATGGGGGGGGTGTCCTTGTGGATTCTTCGGCGCTAGGGCGGATTACTTGCGGGCGGCCACGATCTCGGCAGGCTGCACGAGCTTGCCGGTCTGGTTGCTCCAGGCGTTCTTGGTGTAGGTCATGACGGCAGCGATCTCGGTATCGGAAAGCTGCTTCCATGCCGGCATCGCGCCGTTCGCAGCGCCGTTGAGCAGGATGTTGAGCTGGGCCGCCGGGTCGTTCAGCACGATGGCGCTGCCGTCCAGGGCCTTGATCGGGCCGGCGCCCTTGCCGTCGGGCCGGTGGCAGGCGGCGCAGTTGGCGGCATAGACCTTCTCGCCGCGGGCCACCAGATCAGCCAGTTCCCAGGTCTTGCTGGGATCGTCGGCCAGGGCCGCCATTTCCTTCTTCTTCGCGGCCACCCAGGCGGCGTAGTCGGCCTTGCTGAGCACCTTCACGTGGATCGGCATGTAGGCGTGCTCCTTGCCGCAGAGCTCGGCGCACTGGCCATAGAAATCGCCGGTCTTGTCGGCACGGAACCAGGTGTCGCGCACGAAGCCGGGGATGGCGTCCTGCTTGACGCCCAGCGAAGGCACCATCCAGGCGTGGATGACGTCGTTGGCCGTGGTGACGATGCGGATCTTCTGGTTCACGGGCACGACCATCGGGTTGTCGACCTTGAGCAGGTAGTCGTCGCCGCTGGGTTTGCCGCTGTCGGACATCAGGCGGTGCGACAGATCCAGCGTGGACAGGAAGGCAATGCCCTCGCCTTCGCCCTTCAGATAGTCGTAGCCCCACTTCCACTGGTAGCCGGTGGCCTTGATGGTGATGTCGGCGTTGCTGGTGTCCTTCATCGCCACCACGGTGCGCGTTGCCATCGCGCCCATGCCGATGACGATGATGAACGGGATGATGGTCCAGGCGATTTCCACCGCCACGCTCTCGTGGAAGTTGGCGGCCTTGTGGCCGACCGACTTGCGGTGCTTGAGGATGGAATAGAACATCACGCCGAACACGGCGACGAAGATCACGACGCAGATGCCGAGCACGATGTAGTGCAGTGTGTGCTGCTGCTGGGCGATGATCGATGCCGGCGGGTGCAGGTCGATCTGGTTGACGGCCGGGCCGCCGGGCAAATCGTTCACGGCCTGCTGCGCATGCGCCAGACCCGCAGCCAGCAGCACGGAAAGCGCCAGTCCCAACTGCGCGGTGCGCTGCCAGCAGGCGGCCAGGGGGGTGCTCGTCATCGTCATCATTCCCGGTTCAAGGTCAGTCTTGGGGTTCGGTGGGGGCGGCCAGGGGGGCACGGCGCAGCGCACGGCGCAGTTCGCGGGCCAGGGCCGGTCGGAGCTCGGGGCGCACGAAACGGCCAACGCAGACGCTGCGACCTTCGCCCGAGAGCTGCACCAGCGACCCCTGCCCCGCCGCTGGCTCGACGCTGAGCCACTCGGCGGTGAATTCGGTACAGGCCAGGCGACTGCCGAAAAGCTGTTCGACACGCAGCGACTGGCCAGCCAGCGTCAGCGTCTCGCGATCGCCGGCATGGCGCGCAAAGACCAACAGTGCCGTGCCCAGCACCAGCAGTTCCAGCCCGGCGAAGAACAGCACGAAGGGTGCGCCCTGCCAGAAGAAGAAGCCGGCGATGCCCAGGGAGACGGCGCACAGCGAGGCAAAAAACGCCATCAGCTGGCGAGGGGTGATGGAGCAGTTGCGCTTGAGCAGCCATTCGAGCACTGGCGTACTCGCACCGGGCACGTGACGCTCCTGACCGAAAGCCCAATGGGCGCTGCCATCGGCCGCGGCGGGCCAGGGGCTGGTCATCGAGGAACTGCGCATCGAACGGGTACTGCTGGGTTCGCGGGGCACTGCTGCAAACGAGGTTACTGCTGGGAGGGCCCATCCCGACGCCGATGAAACGGCCTTGACGCGGCGGATGACCCTTAGCACGCCCGATGTCGAGCGGTGCATCCATGCCGGCCTGGCCTGCCTACACCGGGCCGGGATGACCCTGCTGTCTACGGTTGAAATTCTAGCCCAGCGGCAAGCCGTCGGTTGCGCGCTTCAGGGGCGGCGCAAACCCTGGCGCACCATCGTGCGCATGTCCTCCAGCGAGACGCTGCTTTCTGCGCCCAGCGCCACCCGGGGCGCGGCCTTGAAGGCATGGCCGTAGACGATCTCGAACGGCAGGGCCACACGGCCCGGCGCGCCTGGCCCGGGCAGGCCCGACAGCGCGTCGAACAGCTGCTGCCGCCATCGCGGCGTACGCAGGCCAGCGTGGCGCCCCAAGGCCGCATTGCCACCCAGGGTGCGCAGCTCGGCCACGGCCGCGGCGGCGTCGGGCCAGGTCAGGACGACGGTCTCCTGGTCCATCACCGGATCGGCAAAACCGGCCTCCAGCAGCATGTCGCCCAGGTCGTGCATGTCGACGAAGGGCGCGTGCGGTGGCGGCCAGCCCCGGGCCTGGTATGCCGCACGCAGGGGCTGCAGGGTGCCGGGCCCGAGGGTGGAAAACATCAGGAAGCCGTCAACACGCAGGGCCTGCTGCCAGCGCCGCAGCAGCGCACGGGGGTCGGCCTCGAAGTGCAGGCCCATGTTGCACCACAGCAGATCGCCACTGGCGGGCTGGACGGCTGCAGGCAGCAGGGGGGCAGGGTCTGCCCGCCCCAGCCGCCACCAGGGGCGAAGCGCCGGCCCGGCGCCGGCCTCGGCCTCGACCGCCGCGACAGCGGCCTTCGGGTAGGCCTGCCGGATTTCCGCGCCACCGCCGCCAACGCGCAGGCCCCAGGCCAGCACCGTCTGCGGCTGCATGCGCACGATCGGCAGCCGCTCGGCCATGCGGCGCGCCACTTCGGCATGCAGCCAGGGCACCGTGGCCGCGCGATGCAGGCGTCGCCGCAACAGGCGCAAGGCCAGGGCGTCGACGGGGCGGGGGGCGGATGATTCGGTTTCGGCCAAGACAGAAAGCCCGCAGGCAGCGCTAAAGTCGTCGTCGATGCAGCTCTTCGATCGCCCCAGGATGGTACGGCGCCCATCGCAGGCCAGCCTGTGCGAGGTCTGCCAGTATTGGGGCCAGGGCCGGATCTGCACGGCCTGCGACCTGCGGTTTGCCACGCCGGCAACGCGCTGCGCCACCTGCGGCTTGCGCACCGGCATGCCGATCTGGCGTTGCGGCGCCTGCCTGCAAGAGCCACCGCCCTTTGCCAGCACCGCCTGCGCGGTGGACTACGGGTTCCCCTGGGACGGCCTGATCACGCGCTTCAAGTACCAGGGCCAGCCAGAGCTGGCGGGGTGCCTGAGCCGGCTGATGCTGCGCACGCCGCCGCCAGCGCTGGGCGGGCTGGTACCGGTGCCGCTGGCGCCCAGCCGCCTGGCCGAGCGCGGCTACAACCAGGCCTGGGAACTGGCCCGCCGCCTGGCCCGCGCGCTGGACCGGCCCGCCCGTGCCGACGTGCTGCTGCGCCCGCTGGCCCAGACGGCGGCGCAAGCCGCATCCACGCGTGCCGAGCGCCAGCGCAACCTGCGCGCGGCCTTCATGGTCGCGCCGGGGCAGACGGCCTGGCTGCAGGGGCGCGAACTGGCTCTGGTCGACGACGTGATGACCACCGGCGCCACGGCCGCCGAGGCCGCCCGCACTTTGCTGCGCCACGGTGCCGCTGCAGTGCACTTGTGGGTGCTGGCACGCACGCCAGCGCCCGCCGACGCCACCTAGGCCGGCCCGGGCGCGCCATGTTCAACATCGTGCTCGTGGCGCCGGAGATCCCGCCCAACACCGGCAACGTGATCCGCCTGGCCGCCAATACCGGTTGCCGCTTGCATCTGGTGGAACCGCTGGGCTTCAGCATGGAAGACCGCCTGCTGCGCCGCGCCGGGCTGGATTACCACGAGTTCGCCAGCGTGCTGCGCCATGACAGCTGGGCCGCCCTGCTGCAGGCCGCGCAGCCCGCGCCCGACCGCTGCTTCGCCTTCACGACCCGGGGCTCGCGCGGCCTGGCCACGGTGTCATGGGCGGCCGGCGACTGGCTGGTGTTCGGCAGCGAAACAGCCGGGCTGCCCGCCGCGCTGCGCGAGACCTTTCCGCCCGCGCAGCGCGTGCGCCTGCCGATGCGCCCGGGGCAGCGCAGCCTGAACCTGAGCAATGCCGTGGCCGTGGCCGTGTTCGATGCCTGGCGTCAGTGCGGCTATGCCGGATCCGACGCAGCACCCCCGGCGTAACAGCCACCGGCGGCAGGGCGGACGAGGCGTCGGCATCGTGGGCCGTCGGCCCAGGGCGCCCTGTCAATGCTCAGACCGAGCTTCGCGCGCCATCAGCTGCTGCAGGGCCTGTTCCGGCGTCAGGCGGCCCTGCAGCACAGCGGCCACGGCAGCGGTGATCGGCATGTCCACGCCCAGGGCCTGGGCCCGCGCCAGCACGGTGGCGGCACTGTAGACGCCCTCGGCCACATGCCCGATCTCGGCCAGCACCTGAGCCAGCGGCCGGCCGGCCGCCAGCAGCAGGCCGACGCGCCGGTTACGCGACAGATCGCCCGTGGCGGTGAGCACCAGGTCGCCCAAGCCGGAAAGGCCCATGAAGGTCTCGGCCCGCGCACCCAGCGCCACCCCCAGGCGCGTCATCTCCGCCAGGCCACGGGTGATCAGCGCGGCCCGCGCGTTCAGGCCCGGCACCATTGGGCCCGGTGCAGCCCGGGCCGCCAGCCCGTCGAGGATGCCGACGGCAATCGCCAGGACGTTCTTCACCGCCCCGCCGACCTCGACGCCGACCACGTCTTCGCTGGTGTAGACGCGCAGGTTGCTGCCGTGGAAGGCCGCCACCGCGGCGGCCTGCAGCCCGGCGTCAGCGCTGGCCACCAGCAACGCCGTGGGCTGGCCGCGGCCGACTTCAAGGGCGAAGCTGGGGCCCGACAACACGCCGCAGACCGCGCCTGGGCGGGTCTGCTGGGCCACCTCGTGCCCCAGCGCACCGCTGCCGGCTTCGAAGCCCTTGCACAGCCACAGGGCCGGCATGCCCGCGGGCAGTTGCTGCAACATCGGGCGCAGAGCCGCGGTGGGGGTGGCGATCACCAGCAGCGCCGATGCCGCGGCGCCGTCTGCCACGGGTGCGCTGATGTGGGCGTAAGCCTGGGCCAGATCGGCGGTGCAGACCAGGCCTGGCGGCAACGCCACGCCCGGCAGGTAGCGGCTGTTGCAGGCCGTGGCCTGCAAGGCCAGCACCTGCGCCGGGTCACGCGCCCAGAGCAGCACCTCGTGGCGCGTGGCGGCGGCCACGGCCAGAGCCGTGCCCCAGGCGCCGGCGCCGAGTACCGCGATCTTCATGGCTGGTCCGGCCGCGCCCGCTGCCCGCGGCACACGGCCTGGCAGCGCTGCGCCCTGGGCATCGGCAGGGGCTTCAGTTCGCGCCGGTGATGATGCGCGAGCCGCCGTTCTGCGCCGCGGCCTGCTGCTGCTGCGCTTCGAACATGGCCTGGAAGTTGACTTCCGTCAGCAGGATGGGCGGGAAGCCGGCGCGGGTGCAGACGTCGCTGACGATGGCGCGCAGGTAGGGGTAGATCATCTGCGGGCAGACGATGCTGATGATCCCCTGCATCTGCTCTTCGGGCACGTTGCGGATCTCGAAGATGCCGGCCTGCTTGGCTTCGACCAGGAACAGCACCTTGTCCTTGACCTTGGTGGTGACGGTGGCGGTGACGGTGACTTCGAACACGCCGTCGGCCACCGGCGCAGCGGCCATGCCGAGGTTGATGTCGACCTGCGGCTGTGCCTGTTCCAGCAGGATGGCCGGCGAGTTGGGCTGTTCCAGCGACAGATCCTTCAGGTACATGCGCTGGATCTGGAAAACGGGGGTCGTATCGGCCATGGTGGTGTGTCCTGGATGTCTTGCGGAAGGTGCCCTGCCCTCGGCCGGCGAGCGCGCCGGCCCTGCGGCGGAGGGGCGGATTATGGGCCCCGGCCTCGGCACCCGAGGCCCTGGGCGAGGCCCGGGATCGTGGGGTTCTTCAGCCGGCGCTGCCCTGCAGCAGCGGCAAAAGACCACCGCGCTGGTCCAGCGCGAAGAGGTCGTCGCAGCCACCGACGTGGGTACTGCCGATGAAGATCTGCGGCACGGTGCGGCGGCCGGTGATGGCCATCATCTCGGTGCGTTGGGCCGGGTCGAGATCGACGCGGATCTCGTCGATCGCCGCCACGCCGCGCTGGGCCAGCAGCGCCTTGGCACGGGTGCAGTACGGGCAGGTGGCGGTGAGGTAGATCTTGACGGGCTGCATGGGGCGGGCGGCTGGAAGCCGGTGCGGTGGCCTCAGGCCGTGGCCTTGGCGGTGGTGGGTTCGCTGCTCTTGTCAATCGGCAGGCCGGCCTCGCGCCAGGCCGGTGTGCCGCCGGCCACCGCCAGCGCACGCTCGTAGCCGGCCTTGCGCAGCAGCGCTGCCGCGCGGCCGGCGCGTGCACCGGTGGGGCACAGCAGCAGCAGCGGCAGGGCCTTGTTGCTGGGCAGTTCCTTGGGCTTTTCGAGCTGGCCGAAAGGCAAGTTCTTGGCGCCGGCGGCATGGCCAGCGGCGTACTCGGCGGGCTCGGAGACGTCGATCAGCACGCCCTTTTCGCGGTTGATCAGGCGCACGGCTTCGTTCGGGCTGACGGCCGTGGCCCCGCCCTGGCGGCGCACCATCGGCCACACCAGCATCGCGCCTGAGACAAAGGCCACGAGCAGGAGAATCCAGTTGTCGACGATGAATTTCACAGCGGGGCCCTGGGCCAGAGACAAAACCCCGGATTATAGAATTCCTACCCATGCCCCAACTCGTACTCATCCGCCACGGCGAATCGACGTGGAACCTGGAAAACCGCTTCACCGGCTGGACCGACGTGCCGCTCACCGACACCGGCGTGGCCCAGGCGCGCCAGGCGGGCGCCCTCCTGAAGGCCGGCGGCTTTGAATTCGACGTCGCCTACACCTCGGTGCTCAAGCGTGCGATCTGGACGCTCTGGCACTGCCTGGATGCGATGGAGCGCACCTGGGTGCCGGTGCAGCACGACTGGCGGCTCAACGAGCGCCACTACGGCGCGCTGCAGGGCCTGAACAAGGCCGACATGGCCAAGGAATACGGCGACGAGCAAGTGCTGGTCTGGCGCCGCAGCTACGACACACCGCCGCCGGTGCTGGATGCGGCCGATCCGCGCGGCCAGCGCGGCGACGTGCGCTACGCCCGGCTGGCGCCCGAGCAGATCCCGCTGACCGAATGCCTGAAAGACACGGTGGCACGCGTGCTGCCGTGCTGGAACGAGCGCATCGCGCCTGGCCTGAGGGCCGGGCAGCGGATCGTGATCGCGGCCCATGGCAACAGCATCCGCGCACTCGTGAAGTACCTGGACGGCATCGGGGACGCCGACATCGTCGGCGTCAACATCCCCAACGGCATGCCGCTGATGTACGAACTGGACGACGCGCTGCGGCCCGTCGCGAGCCGCTACCTCGACGGCACGCCTGCGCCGGCCGCGACCGTCCAGCGCGGCTGACCGGGCCCGCCAGGGCCCACGGGGTTCAGCCGTCCGCCGCCCCCTGCAGGCAGGCCGCGGCCAGCAGCGGTGCCAGCGGCAGCACGTTGGTCGGGTGCGGCACGCCGTCGGCGCTCCAGACTTCGCGCACGCCGCTGGCGTGCAGCATCGCCAGCGCGTCACCCACGAACAACGCGTGCGTCACGGCGGCGTCCACGCTGGCTGCGCCCATCTGCAGCGCACCGCGCGCCGCCGCCGCCAGGGTGCGGCCGGTGCTGGCCACGTCGTCCAGCAACACCACGGCCCGGCCCTGCACCGGCACATCGGGCAGGGCTACGTCGACGTCATGGTCGCCATGGCGCTGCTTGTGGCAGACAGCGAAATCCAGCCCGCCGGCGGCAGCGGCCACACGCACCCACTGCCCGGCCTCTTCGTCCGGGCCCAGCAGCAAAGCCCCCGGCAGCCGCTGGGCGATGGTGCGGCCCCACAGCGGCGCAGCCGTCAGGGCCAGGCCCTGGCGGCCAGGCATCACCTGGGCCAGGCTGGCCACGCGGTGCAGGTGCGGGTCCACGGTCACCACGGTGTCGAAGGCCGTGGCCAGCAAAGCCCCGATGTGCCGCTGGCTCACCACTTCGCCCGGCGTGAAGGCCATGTCCTGCCGCATGTAGGCCAGGTAGGGGCACACCAGCACCAGCCGCTGCGCGCCGAGCTCGCGCGCGCCGGCGGCGGCCAGCAGCAGCTCGGTCAGCTTGGCATTGGGCTGCTGCAGGCCGCGCAGCACGGCCACGCGCTCGGGCAGCTGCGGCGGCAGGCGCAGGCGGGTCTCGCCATCGGGGAAGGCATGGCGGTCGATGAGGGCCAGCGGCCAGCCCAGGGCCGCAGCCAGGCGCCGGGCCAGGGCGGCTTCGTCGTCAAAGGCCAGCAGCAGACTCAATCGATCACCACCAGATGCGAGGCGATCTGCTCGCGCAGGTGCTCGGCCAGGGCGCGGCGGTCGGCGTGCTCGGTGCCTTGGGGCGGCAGCAGCCGCACGTGCACCTGCAGGCCGCGCGCGCTGGCCACGCGCCACAGGCTCTGCAGCAGCGTGGTCTCGCCCAGGAACTCCACGGCCGGGCTGAAGGGGCGCTGCGCGTCGGCATAGCGCAGCGCCGCCGGCTGTACCGGGGTGCCGGTGGCGATGGCCGCCTGCAGCAGGTTGGCGTGGAAGGGCAAGGGCTCGGGCCCGGCGCCGGTGGTGCCTTCGGGGAACACCGCCACGGTGTCGCCGGCCTGCAGCGCCTCGACCATCGCGTGCACCACGCGCACCGCGTCGCGCTTGCGCTCGCGTTCGATGAACAACGTGCCGGCGCCGCGGATCAGCCAGCCCAGCAGCGGCCACTTCAGCACGTCGGCCTTGCTCACGAAGCGCGCCTGCGGCGTGGCGGCGTGCAGAGCCATGATGTCGAGCCAGCTCACGTGGTTGGCCACCAGCAGCGTGGCGCCGGGCCGGGGCAGCGTGCCTTCCACCTGCAGCCCCAGGCCCAGGGCCTTGAGCACGCCGGCCGACCACCACTGGATGCGCGCCTGGCGCGCCCGGGCATCCAGCGCCGGGAAGCGCGTCATCACCAGCATGCCATGCAGCACGTGCACGATGGCCCGGGCCATGCGCCACAGCGCCACGGGCGCAGCCACGCGGTCACTGGCGGCCATCAGCGCGCTGCCGGCCGGGCCGGCACGCCAGGGCCCGGGTGCGGGCAGGGCCTCACGCGGGCCGCCGCTCGTAAGCCAGGGTGCCGGCCACCCAGGTGGCCTGCACGCGGCCGGGCAAAGCCATGCCAGTGGCGGCGAAGGCAAAAGGCGTGTGCTTGCCCTGGCTCAGCAGTTGATCCGGCGTGACAGCCCACTCGGCCGCGGGGTCGAAGACGCAGATGTCGGCCACGCCACCTTCCACCAGCCGCCCGGCGCTGCCGGCCAACGAATCCAGCGCACCCCCGAGCACGCGCACAGGATCGCAGGTGACGCGGGCCAGGCTCTGCGCCAGCGGCAGGCCGCTGTCGCTGCCCCAGCGCAAGGCCAGGCTCAGCAGCAGCTCCAGCCCGGTGGCACCGGGCTCGGCCTCGCCGAAGGGCAGCTGCTTCATGTCGTCGGCCACGGGGTTGTGGTCGGACACCAGCGCGTCCAGCGTGCCGTCGGCCAGGCCCTGGCGCAAGGCCTCGCGGTCGGGGCCCTGGCGCAGTGGCGGCACCAGGCGCATGTCGGGGTTGAAGTAGCCGATGTCGATGTCGGTGAGGTGCAGCGAATTGATGCTCACGTCGGCCGTGATCGGCAGCCCCGTGGCCTTGGCCGCCCGCACCAGCGCCACGCCGGCGCTGCTGGAGATGCGGCACAGATGCACGCGCGCACCCGTGGCGCGGGCCAGTTCGATGATGGTGTAGAGCGCCACCGTCTCGGCCAGCACCGGCACGCCGCTCAGGCCCAGCCGGGTGGCGACGGCCCCGCTGGCGGCCACGCCGCCGCCCAGCCAGGCGTCCTGCGGGCGCAGCCAGACGCTGTAGCCGTAGGTGGCTGCGTACTGCATCGCGCGCTGCAGCACCTGCGTGTCGCGCACCGGCACGTCCACCTGCGAGAAGCCCACGCAGCCAGCCTCAGTAAGCTCGGCCATCTCCGTCAGCACCGCGCCTTCCAGCCGCCGCGTCAGCGCCCCCAGCGGGAACAGGCGGCAGCGGCTGAGCTTGCGAGCGCGGAACTTGAGCATCTCTACCAGGCCCGGCTCGTCCAGCACCGGGTCGGTGTCGGGCAGGCACACCAGGCTGGTGACGCCACCGGCCGCGGCCGCGGCCAGCTCGCTCTCCAGCATGCCTTCGTGTTCCTGCCCCGGCTCGCGCAGCCGCGCAGCCAGGTCCACCAGGCCCGGGGCGACCACCTGCCCGCTGGCATCGAACTCGTGCTCGGCCGTGAAATCAGCCACCTTGCCGATGCCCACGATGCGCCCCGAGGCGATGGCGACATCGGCGATCTCGTCGCGGCCAGAAGCCGGATCGACGACGCGCCCGTTGCGGATGAGAGTCTTCATGGCTGGTTGCCTGCAATCGTGCTCATCACCGCCATGCGCACCGCGATGCCGAAGGTCACCTGCGGCAGGATCACGCTGTGCTGGCCATCGGCCACGCTGCTGTCGATCTCGACACCGCGGTTGATCGGGCCCGGGTGCATGACGATGCAGTCCGGCTTGGCCAGCGCAAGCTTTTCTGGCGTCAAGCCGAAGCTCTTGAAGAACTCGCCGGCGCTGGGCAGCATCGCGCCGCTCATGCGTTCGTTCTGCAGGCGCAGCATGATGATGACGTCGGCGTCCCGGATGCCTTCTTCCATCGTGTGGCACACGCGCACGCCCATCGCCGCCAGATCACCGGGCACCAGGGTCTTGGGGCCCACCGCGCGGATCTCGGGCACGCCCAGCGTCGTCAGCGCATGGATATCGGACCGCGCCACGCGCGAGTGCACGATGTCGCCGACGATGGCCACGCGCAGCTGCGTGAAATCCTTCTTGTAGTGGCGGATGGTGTACATGTCCAGCAGCCCCTGCGTGGGGTGGGCATGGCGGCCGTCGCCGGCGTTCACCACGTGCACGTGCGGCGCCACGTGCTGCGCAATCAGGTAGGGCGCGCCGCTTTCGGCATGGCGCACGATGAACATGTCGGCGTGCATCGCGCTCAGGTTGGCGATGGTGTCGAGCAGGCTCTCGCCCTTGGCCGTGCTGCTGCGCGCGATGTCGAGGTTGATGACGTCGGCACTCAGGCGCTTGGCCGCGATCTCGAAGGTGGTGCGGGTGCGCGTGCTGTTCTCGAAGAACAGGTTGAAGATGCTCTTGCCGCGCAAGAGCGGCACCTTCTTCACCTCGCGGTCGTTGACGCTCAGGAAGGTGCCGGCGGTGTCCAGGATCTGCGTCAGCACCGCCTTGGGCAGGCCTTCGATCGACAGCAGGTGGATCAGCTCGCCGTGCTTGTTGAGCTGGGGGTTGCGGCGCGACAGCATCAGCGAAGCTCCTGTTCGCGCAGATCGAAGCGAAGACGTGCGTCATCGGTGCGCAGCAGCGACAGCCGCTGCGTGGCCGGCAGGCTGATGCGCGCGGCCGAATAGGCCGCGCCCACCGGTAGCTCGCGCCCGCCGCGGTCCACCAGCACCGCCAGCTGCACGCTGGCCGGGCGGCCGAAGTCATAGAGCTCGTTGACCACGGCGCGGATGGTGCGGCCGGTGTAGAGCACGTCGTCGA
>JAIXZR010000126.1 GCA_027489455.1 Rubrivivax sp.
GCGTGCTGCAGCACACCCTGCTGCCCAGCGGCCGTGTGGGCTGGCACCCGATGTGCCGGGTGCACGAGGGTGGCCCCGAAGGCCCGCGCATCGAGAACCTGCTGACCGGCGCCGTGCAGCCGGTGAACGTGCGCCGCAAGATCGTCGACGCACGCTACCTCAGCCCGGTGATCCCGGCCACGCACACGCCGCGCTTCGAGGTCGAGCCCGGGGCGCAACTCGTGGCCCCGAACGCCCTGCCCGGCCTGGCGCAGGGCGCGGCGGCTTCAGGGGCGTCAGGGGCGCCACTGCCCCGGCACTTCGTCGTCATCGGCGCCGGCAAGACAGCAATGGACACCGCGCTGTGGCTGCTGGGCACCGGCGTGCCGCCGCAGGCCATCACCTGGGTCAAGCCGCGCGAGGCCTGGCTGGTGAACCGCGTCACCACGCAGCCGGCGCCAGAGTTCTTCTTCGATGCCATCGGCAGCCAGGCCGATCAGATGGCCGCCCTGGGCGCGGCCACCTCGCTGGACGATCTGTACCTGCGGCTCGAAGCCTGCGGCGCGCTGCTGCGCGTGGACACCGGCCGTGTGCCGACGATGTTCCACCTGGCCACCGTCAGCACGGCCGAAGTGGCGGCGCTGCGCACACTGCAGAACATCGTGCGCCTGGGCCATGTGCAGCGCGTGGCGCCGGGCCGGCTGGTGCTGGCGGGCGGCGAGGCGGCGCTGCCGGCCGATGCGCTCTTCATCGACTGCACGGCCTCGGCGGTGGAGCCGCGGCCGGTGCTGCCGATCTTCCACGACGCGGCGCCCGGCAGCCCGGGCCGCATCGTGCTGCAGATCGTGCGGCTGCCGCAGCCGGCCTTCAGCGCCGCGGCCATCGCCTACGTGGAAGCGCACGACGAGGCCTACCCCAGCACGGCAGCCAAGAACGCGATGTGCGCCACCGTACCCTTCCCGCACACCCTGGCCGACTACCCGCGCGCCATGGCGGTGGGCATGCAGAACCAGTTCCGCTGGGGGCAGGACAAGGCCCTGCGCCAGTGGATGCGCGAAAGCCGGCTCGATGGCTTCGGCCGGCTGATGAGCGGCATCGACCCCGCCGACACCGAGAGGCAGGCCGTGCTGGCGCGCTACAAGGCCGGCGCGATGGCGGCGATGGCCAACCTGCCGCGGCTGATGTCAGCCGCCGCGGGCTGACGGAGCACTGCAGTCGGCGGCGCGTACCGCGCAGCGCGACCGGCGGAAGGCTTCAACCCTCAGCACGGGCCAGCAGGCCCAGCGCTTCGTGCACGCGCTCACCCAGCGGCTGGCCGGGGCGCGCCGGCAGGCCGGCCTGCGCCAGGTGCTGGGCCATCAGGCTGGCATCGCCCAGGCGCAGGGCCTGGGCCAGCGCGGCGGCGCAGGCAGCGCGCGCACCCGGCCCATCGCCGGCAGCACTGCGCGCCTGGGCCAGGGCCAGGCCGGCCCAGCATTCGGCATAGCGGTCGCCCGAGCTGCGCGTCAGGGCCAGGGCGGCTTCCACCGCCGCCAGGCCGGCCGCAGGCTGGCCGGTGGCCGTCAGTGCCAGCGACAGCGCTACCTGGGCATGCGGCTCGTAGTGGCGAAAGCCGATCTCCTGGCACAACGCCAGCGCGCGCGCGGCCAGGGCGCAGGCGCGCTCGGGGGTGAAGGCACGGGCGTCCAGGGCCAGGTTGATGAGGTTCTGCACCGCCTGCAGCTCGTTGCCGATGGCGTCGTTCAAGGCCAGCGCTTCCGTGAAGGCCGCGCGTGCGCCGCTGCTGTCGCCCTGGCTCTGGCGCACCAGGCCCAGCACGTCCAGCAGGATGGCGCGCTGCGCCAGTGCACCGGGCGCCAGCCGGGCCAGGCCTTCGTCGCACCAGGCCTGGGCTTCGGCCAGCGCGCCGCGGCGCCAGGCGATCAGCGCGCGCACGCGCGCGGCCGCCACCTGGCCGGCTTCGTCGCCCGCGGCCTGTAGCTGGGCATGCGCGGGGGCGGCCACGGCTTCGGCCTCGGCCGGCGCGGCCCAGTGCAGCAGCCGGGCGCGCAGCAGCGTCACGTGCGGGTCGCTGCAGGGCTGCAGCACGGCCGCGCCTTGCAGGCAGCGGGCCTGGAACTCGTGGTGCAGCGTCAGCGCTTCGGCCAGGGTGCGCTGGGCCGGCACGTCGTGCAGGGCCAGCGCCTGGGCGAAGGCCGCCGCCAGGTTGTCGGCCTCGTCGGCCAGGTAGCGCAGCGTGGCGCGGCTGGGGCGGGTTTCGTCGGCGCCCAGGCGCCGCAGCTGGCCGGCGAAGTGCTGGCACAGCGCCTGGCGCGCGGCCTGGTGGTCGGCCTGCAGGGTGGGGTCGGCAGCCTGCCGGGCGGGGCTGGCCTCGTGCCAGTCATCCCGCAAGACGTCGCGCAGGTAATCACGCAGGTAGTCACGAAGATAGTCACGAAGGAACGGGTGCCAGTGCAGCCTCTGGCCGCCAATGGAGGGCCGCAGCGCATGGTGGTCGCACAGCGCGGCCAGGTCGGCGTCGGTGGCCGCTGCCACGGCGCGGGCGGTGTAGGGGCTGAAGTCGGCCTGCAGCACCGCCAGCCGGGCCGCGACGCGGCGCAGGCCGGCGGGCAGCTGCAGCCAGTGCGCCTCGAAGCTGGCGCGCAGGCTGCGCTGGCGCGGCGGCAGGTCGCCCGCGTGGGCGGCCAGCTGGGCCAGGCTGCCCTGCAGCGTCTGCAGCAGCTCGCCCGGCGCCAGGCTGCGGCAGGTGCGCGCGGCCAGCTCGATGGCCAGCGGCTGGCCCTGCAGCAGCTGGCACAGACGCTCGGCATCCGCGCGGGCCGCAAGGCCCAGGCCCGGGCAGCGCTGGCAGAAGAGCTGCAGCGCTTCGCTGTCGGCCGCCGGGGGGCCGCTGGCGGCCTCGTCCACCGGGCTGGCCGGGGCCAGCGCCATCGCCGCGACGGGCAGGCCATCCAGCCGAAGCTCTTCAGCCAGCGCGGGCGGCAGGCGCACGCGGCTCGTCACCAGCACATGCAGGCCGGGCACGGCACGCAGCCGCGCCAGCAGGGGCAGGTCGCCCAGGCGGTGCTCGAAGCTGTCCAGCACCAGCAGTGTGGGCGCAGCCTGCAGCGCGGCCAGCAGGTGGCCCTGCTGCTGTTCGCCTTCGGCCAGGGTCAGGCCCAGGGCCTGGGCGATGCTGGGCGTCAGCACATCGGCCACGGCCGCTGGCGGGCCTTCGTCTTCCAGGCGGGCGGGCAGGCGGTCAATGTCGACGAAGGCCAGGCGGCGCGGCGCGGGGGCCGAGGGGGCCGGCGCGGCGTCGGCGCTGCTGGCCGGGCCAGCAGCGTGCGCAGCCGCGAGCGCTGCGATGAAGGCCGTGGCCAGGCGCGTCTTGCCGCAGCCCGGCGGGCCCACCACGGCCAGCAGCCCGGCGGGCCCGCGGGCCCAGCGCTGCAGCTGCTGCAGCTCGGCCTGGCGGCCTACCAGCGGTGTCAGGTATTCGGGCCAGGCCGGTGCGCGCGCCGGTGGCGGCGCGGGGGCGGGGTGTGCATCGGCACCCTGCGGCAAAGCCGGCTGCGCCCAGAAAGCGGCCGGGGTCTGCAGGCCCAGCTCTTCCCACATCTGCTGGCGCCACAGCGCGTGCACGCGCCGGGCCTGCTGGGGCTGGCCGTCGCGCGCCAGGGCCAGGGCGTGGGCGCGGGCGGCGGCTTCGTCCAGCGGGTCTTCCGCCAGCAGCCGGGCCGTCCAGGGCAGCAGCAGGTGCGCCGGCAGCCCGGCGGCGGCCTGCTGCAGCACCAGGGCGCGCCAGTGGGCTGCCCAGCGCGCGCGTTCAGCGTCCAGCCAGTCTTGGAAACCAGGGCTGCCGCCGTCCAGCCCCTGCAGCATTGGGCCGCCCAGGCAGGCAATGGCCTGCAGGGGCTGGCCGGCATCGCAGGCGGCCTGGGCGCGCTGCAGGTCGCTGCCGCCAGGCCACTGCAGCAGCGGGCCGGTGGCAGCCCAGTCCACCCCCTGGCCCTGCAGCCATTCGCGCAGCCTGAACAAGGCCTTGCGCAGGTTGCGGCGTGCAGCCTCGCTGCTGGCTTCGGGCCAGAACAGCGCCGCCACGGCTTCGCGCGGCCAAGGCTTGTGCGAGGCCGCCAGCAGCCCGAGTAGGCGCATGGGCAGCTCGGGCCGCAAGGGCTGCGCTTGGGCCCCGCGCAGCAAGGCAGGCGGCCCGAACAGGCGCAGTTCGGCAGGGGCAGATGCGGGGTTCGGCATGGCCCGGCATCTTGCCAAGTCTGGCGTCGCAGCGGCAGGCCCGGGGCGCCCGTGCCACTGCACCCTGGCGCTGCGCCTTCCCCCATTGGATTGAGGGCGCGGCCTGCCAGCACGCGGGAAGCGGCCCGGGCGGGCACCGGCGGAACGGCCAGGGAACGCCTGTTGCCAACACTGGCTGGGTGCCCCGAACGGTCGGGGCCAGCTTCAGGAGGAAACCCGCCATGTCCCCATGCTTGCAGACCCATGAACCCAGCCCATCGGCACCGGCCACTGCCTTGCACCACCGGCCCGCGCGGCGGGCCCCGCCCCATGGCCCCGCATGGCGGGCGGTGCTGCTGCCCCTGGCGCTGGCCAGTGTGGCCGTGGCCGCCCAGGCACAGGGGCTGCCGGCCGCACCGGCCAGCCTGGTGCAGCTGCAGCTCAGCAGCTGCGGCACCACCTTGCTGCGCGGGCAGGGCACGCTCAGCGACAGCTGCAGCTTCAACTTTGTGCCAGGCTCGCAAGGCAACAGCGCAGCCAGCGGGTCGAACCTGGGCGGCATCCTGCGCGCCAGCACCACATCCAGCGTGGCCCAAGTCAACCTGGTCGCAGCCACCACCAGCAACTGGGACGACCGCCTGACCTTCCTGGGCGGGCTGGTGCCTGCCAGCGCGGTGTTCAGCTTCCAGGTGGTGGGCGGCTTCGACGCGGCTGCTTCGGGGCAGTCCACCGCTGCTATCAACGAGCTGCTCTACCGCGCTTTCGTCAGGCCCTTCGGTTCCTGGGGAACGCCGGCCAGCGCTGCCAGCGGCACGGTGAACCCGCGGCAGGTGCTGCAGTCGATCGGGCCCGCCGTCAGCGAATCCAGGTCGGTGCTGGACGGGCTGACGCTGCCGGTGTCGCTGAGCGGCATCCGCGTTGGCGACAGCCTGGACTTGAGCACCACGTTGCTGGTGCAAAGCCAGGCCAGCGCGGCCCGGGACGGCATGGCCAACGCCAGCGGCAACTTCAGCAACAGCGCTGGCCTGGTCGGCTTGCGCTTCTTCGACGCGCTGGGCGCCGACATCACGCCACAGGTGCAGTATTCCTGGCAGTGGGGCACGCAGTTCGTCACGGCCGTGCCCGAGGCTTCCAGCTTCTTGCTGGCCCTGGGCGGCCTGGCTGGCCTGCTGGTCTGGCGGCGGCGCTTCAGCGGGGCGCGGCCCGGCCCGGCTGCATCAGCGGCTGGATGAGCGGCAGCACTCGGCTGGGCGGGGCCACGGCCGGGTCGAAGGGGTGTTCGATCAGGCCGCCGGTGGCCTTGACGATCTTCCACACGTACATGCGTGTCTCGGCAAAGGGCGGCACGCCCAGGTAGCGCTCGACGTTGCCTTCACCGGCGTTGTAGGCCGCGGCCACCAGGCGCACGTCGCCCTGGAAGGTGGCCATCAGCCAGCGCAAGTAGGCCATGCCGCCGCGGATGTTCTGCACCGGGTCGAAAACGTTGCGCACGCCGAAGCGCTGCGCCGTGCCGGGGATGAGCTGCATCAGCCCCTGCGCGTTCTTGGGGCTGACGGCCAGCGGGTCGAAGTTACTTTCGGTGGCGATGAAGGCCAGTACCAGGGCCGGGTCGAGCTTGTACTCGGGCGCCACCAGGCTGACGTAGCGCACGATGGCCGGCGGGGCGTTGGGCGGTGGCGAGGGTGCAGGCCGGGCGCCGGCCGTGGGCCCGGGGCGCGCGCTGCCGTTGCGGCCATCGGCTGCCGCGCGGGCCGCCGGCAGCGTGGCCATCAGCAGGTCGTCTTCGGGCGGGCGCAGGCAGATGGGCGGGTTGCCGCGCGGCGGGCCCATGCGGGCCAGGATGTTCTTGGCCTGCGCCACGCCTTGCTCGGCTGCCGCGGCGAAGAGGTGCGCGGCCTGGGCTTCGTCGCGCTCGATGCCGCGCGAATTGGTCAGCATCCAGGCCAGGTTGTATTGCGCCTCGGCGTCGCCATGGCGCGCGGCGCGGCAGTAGAGCTCGGCGGCGCGCACCGGGTCGCGCGCGTGGCTGGCGTCGCCATGTTCCAGGGCCTTGGCTTCCTGGCGCCAGCGCTCCACTTGCGCCGGCACCACGGGGCCGGTTTCGGGCGGCGGCGCGGCCGGGCGCGGCAGGCCGTCGAGCGTCAGCACCGGCTCGGGCGGCGGGGTGTGGGCAGGGCTGCCGGCCGCCAGCGCCGCAGCCGGGGCGAGCCAGGCACAGAGGACGAACCCGGGCAGGGCAGACAGGGACAACGACGGCAGCTTCATGCTGCGGCGGATTGTCAGGCCGTGGCCCGGGCCCCGCTGTGCAGCCCTGCCCAGGCCTGCAGGGTTTCGCGGTGGTGCGGCACCTGGTGCAGGAAGCTGTCGCGCGCCTCGGGGTCGCGGATGCGCTCGGCCTGGGCCTGCAGCTCCAGCACGGCGGCCGTCAGCACGTCCTGCGCACGCGCGTCGCCGGCGGCGTGCAGAACGCGCCAGCAGGTCAGCGGCAGCAGCAGCGGCTCTTCGGTGCCGTCGAAGCTGCCGCCGGCGGCCTGGTGGGCCAGCAGGCGTTCGACGTGCATCAGCGCCGTCGCGATGTCGCCCTCTGCCAGGGCCACGCGCGCCAGGCCCGAGACCGGGTCCAGCACCTGCTGCGGGCGCAGGTTCAGGGCGGCCAGCAGTTCACAGCTTTCGGTGTAGGCCGCGCGCGCGGCGTCCAGCCGGCCCAGGCCCAGCTCGGCATGGCCGGCCACCAGCCGGGCGAAGGCTTCCAGGTCGCGCTGGCCGCTGGCGGCCGCGCTGTCGTGGGCGGCACCGGCATAGCCCAGGGCCGCGGTGTCGTCGCCCTGCAGATGGGCCACCGACGCCATGTTCAGCAGCAGTGCGGCTTCGTCCTGCCGGCGGCCGACATCGCGCGCCACGCGCAAGCCCTGCTCCAGGCACTGGCGGGCACGGGCGTAGTCGCCCAGGCGGGGGTAGACGCTGCCCAGGTTGGACAGGCGCAGCGCCTCGTCGCCGCGGTTGCCCAGGTCGCGCACCATCTGCAGGCCGCGTTCGAAGTGCGACACCGCCACGGCCAGGTCGCCCTGCTCCATCGCGATCAGGCCCAGCGCGTTGACGAGGTGGCTTTCGCTCACGCGGTCGTCCAGGGTGTGCGCCAGTTGCAGGCCGGCTTCGGCCACCTCGCGTGCCTTGCCGTAGTGGCCCTGGCCGATCAGCGAGGCCGCCAGGCCGTGGTAGGGCGCGACCGACAGCGCGCGCCGCGCCGGGCCGGCCGGCAGGCTGTTGACCAGGGCCAGGCCTTCGCGGTCGGCGGCCTCGGCCGCGGCGTAGTTGCCAGTGCTGCGGTGGCTGGCGGCGCGGCGCAGCGCCACGCCGCCGCGCCACGCCGGGTTGTCACCGGCTTCGGCCAGTGCGGCCAGGGCCTGCAGGTCGGCTTCGTGCGCGGCGCGGTCGCCCTGCGCCAGCAGCACGGGTTCGCGCAGGCTCAGCAGGCGCCAGCGCGTGGCCAGGTCGTCGGCTGGCACCAGGTGCAGGGCGCGGGCCACATAGCCCAGCAGTGCATCGTCGGCGCTGCGCGCCGCGGCGCTGTCGGCCGCGCGCGTGAAGAGCTCGCAGGCCTGCGCGGTATCGCCGGCGCGTTCGCAGTGCTCGGCGGCCGGGCCCAGGGCTTCGCCGCCACGGTCGCCGCCCAGGCGCAGGAACCAGTCCGCCACGCGGGCATGGGCGGTGCGCCGCTCGCGCTTGAGCAGGCTGTCGTACGTGACCTGGTGCAGCGCCTGGTGCTTGAAGGTGTATTCCTTCTGCCCGTCGAAGGCCGCGTGCTGGCGCGGCACCACCAAGCCGCGCCGCACCAGGCTGGGCAGCGCGGCCGGCGCGGCGGCGTCCACCGCCGCCAGCGCGGCGTCCCAGAACACGTAGCCCACCACCGCGGCCTGCTGCAGCGCGCGTTTCTCGCTGGGCAGCAGGCTGTCCAGGCGCGACTGCAGCACGCCCGTCAGCGTGGGCGGCACCTGGGCGGCCAGCAGCTTGTCGGCGCGCACCTGCCAGCGCTGGTTGCCGCTGCCGTCGCCGGTGACGATGGCGCCGTCATCGATCAGCATGCGCACCAGTTCTTCCATGTGGAAGGGGTTGCCTTCGGCATTGGCGATCACCAGCTCGCGCAGCGCCGCGGGCACCACGTCCAGCCGCTGCAGCAGCACGCCGGCCAGCTCGCGCGCGCCGCGCTTGTCCAGCGGCTGCAGGTCGATGCGGGTGTGGGCGGCGGCCAGCAGCTCCCAGTCGGGCCGGCGTTCGAACAGGTTCTGCCGCGTCATGCACAGCATCAGCAGCGCATCGCTGCGCTGCACCTGGGCCAGGTAGCTCAGGAAGTCCAGCGAGCCGTCGTCGGCCCAGTGCAGATCGTCCAGCAGCAGCAGCGGCGGCGCCTGGAAGTGCTGCCCGGTGCGCAGGATGAACTGCGCCGCAGCGTGGAAGCCGCGGTTGCGCAGCTGGCGCGCGTCCTCAGAAATGCCGCGCACGTGCGGGCTGCTGGAAAAGTCCAGCCCCAGCAGGTGGCCCAGCAGGTGCGCCTGGGCCTGCACGTGGTCGGCATCGTGCTCGCCGGGCGCATGCACGGCGGCCACGCCTTCGCAGAGCTTGCGCCGGGCGGTGTCGGCATCGTCGTCCTCGGCAATTTCCAGCCGCCACGAGACGATGTTGCGCAGCAGCCCGAAGGCCTGCTTGCGGGTCAGCGGTTCGGCCCGGCCACGGAACCACGCAAACTGCTGCGGCTGCGATTCGGCCCAGTTCTCGAATTCGTAGACCAGCCGGCTCTTGCCCAGGCCGGCTTCGCCGACGATGTTCACCACCTGCAGCCGGGGCGGGCGGGCGAAGAGCGCCTGGAAGGCCTGCTGCAGCTGCTCGAATTCGGCCTCGCGCGCCACCATGCGCGATTCGACGCCCTCGATGCCGCGCGTGACGACGCGGAAGGCGCGCGGCTTGGCGCTGTGCACCAGGTAGGTCTGCTGCGGCTCGCTGCTGCCCTTCACGAACAGCGGCGCGTCGGCCGTGACGTTGAAGACCCCGCGCACATGGCGGTAGGTGTCGTGGTGGATGCGCAGGCCGCCGGGGGGCGCCAGCTGCTCCATGCGCGCGGCCAGGCTCACCACGCTGCCGCGGATCGTGCCTTCGGCGTCCACCCCGCCCCCCAGCAGCACCGGGCCGGTGTGCGCACCCACGCGCACGTTGAAGCCGCCCACGCCATGGCGCTGCTGCAGATCGGCCGCCAGGCGGCGCGTGCTGTCGATGATGGCCAGGCCGGCGCGCACGGCGCATTCGGCGCCGTCCTCGCGCGCTTCGTCGGCGCCGAAGGCCGCCAGCAGGCCGTCACCGGCGTACTGCAGCACGCGGCCGGCCTGGGCTTCGACCTGCCGCGTGTAGTCGGCCAGCGCGCCGTCGAAGACGGTGGACAGGTCTTCCGGATCCAGCCGCTGCGACATCTGCGTGGAGCCGACGATGTCCACGAACAGCACCGTCACCTGCTTGAGCGTCTGCACCGGCGCGGCGCCGGCCGCGGCCTGGCGCGCGGCGCGCAGCTGCTCCAGCCGCGCCAGCAGCGGCGCGGTGGCGATGTCGACCACGGCGTCACCCAGCAGTGCCCGTTGGGCCTGCAGTGCCGCGATGCTTTCTTCCAGCCCTTGTTCTTCGTTCATGCCTGTCCGTGCACGGCCGCCGCCCCCTTGTTCGCGGGGGGCTCGTGGCCTGGCGGCCCGATCCCTGATGGTAGGCCGCCAGCGCGGCGTAGCATGGCTTTCGCAGCCCGGTGCCCCCCCAAAGCATGGGAAATGCCCCCCGCCAGCTGCGCAACAGGAGCGAGCATGCAAATCAAGTCGATATTGGCCGCCGCCGCGCTGGCCCTGGCCGCGGGCGCGCCCCAGGCGTCCGTCACTGTCTTCAACTCGGCCTTCCTGGCGCCCCTGCCGGGCGGGCCCAGCGCCGGCATCGGCCTGAACGGCTTTGGCCGCAACACCTCGCTGGCCGTCGCCCTCACCGACGCCGGCTCGCTGAACGGCGCGCCGGCACTGGTGCCCTACTTCGACACCTGGAACCTGGGCACGGCCGGCGTCACGCCCGGCATCTACAGCTTCTCCAATCTGCTGGTCGAAGCCGCCCCGGGCACCGTGTTCACCGGTGTCACCTTCAACTCGATCGACGACACGGGCGCGCGCAGCACTTTCCTGTTCAGCCTGAACGCCGGCGGCACCACGGCGCTGGGCTCGGGCAGCTTCACGGTGCGGGCCAGCTGCCCGATCGCCAGCTGCGTGTGGATCGACGTCATCGGCCTGCGCCCGCTGGGCACCCCCTGGGGCTACGGCGGCACGGGCACGGCGCTGCCGATCCCCGAGCCGGGCACCTGGGTGCTGTTCGGGCTGGGCCTGGCCGGCCTGGCTGCGGCCACGCGCCGGCAGCGCCAGGCGGCCCAGACCGCCGCGGCCTGACCGCGCGCGGATGACGGCGCCGGCCGCCTGCGGGCGGCGGCGCCGGTTCCTTCAGCCTGCCGGCGCGTCGAGCGGGATCACCGGCGTCGTGCTCTCGTCCTTCAAGGCCACGCCGCTGAGCCGGCGCCGCAAGGCCTCGCGCAGCAGCCAGGCGATGCGGCCGGCCGCGGCCACGGCGTCCAGCCCGCCGGGGCGGATGTTGCTGACGCAGTTGCGCTCGGCATCGCTGCGGCCCACCCGCGGCGCGAAGGTGAGGTAGGCGCCCAGGCTGTCGGGCGAGCTGAGCCCGGGCCGTTCGCCCAGCAGGATGAGCACGGCCTGCGCACCCGTGAGCGCACCCACCTCGTCGGCCAGCGCCACGCGGGCCTGCGTGGCCACGAACACGGGCGACAGGCTGGCCGCGCCCGCCAGCGCCTGCCGCAGGTGGCGCAGCACCTCGGGCCCGTGGGCCTGGGCCGCCAGCGCCGACAGGCCATCGGCCAGCACCAGGGCCACCTCCGGCGCTGGCCCGGCCCCGGTAGCCACAGCGGTGGCCAGAGCATTGGCGCTGGCGGGGTCCAGCCGGCGGCCGAGATCGGGGCGGCGAAGGTAGGTGGCGCGGTCGGGCGCGCGGCTGGCCAGCGTGTGCGTGGCCCAGCCGTCGGCCTGCAGATCGGCGCACAGCCGGGCGGTGTCCAGCGGCGTGTGCACGGCGTCGCGCGCCTGCGCATGCGCGGCGGCAAAGGCCAGCACCTCGGCCGTGGGCAGGCTGTGGCCGCTGCGGCCCAGGCCGATGCGCGCCGGCGTGTGCCGGCGCAGCGCGGCCCAGGGGTCGGGCGGGGGGTGAGTGGGCGTGGTCATGGCGCCAGCAGGCCCTGCAGGCTGTGCTGCAGCGCCGGGGCGCTGCCCGCGGGCAGCAGGCCGCCCTGCGCATCGGTGATGCCCATGCGCTGCAGCCAGGCCTCGAACTCGGGCGCGCGCTGCAGGCCCAGCAGGCGGCGCACGAACAGGGCGTCGTGGAAGCTGCTGCTCTGGTAGTTGAGCATCACGTCGTCGGCGCCCGGCACACCCATCACGAAGTTCAGCCCGCTGGCGGCCAGCAGCACCAGCAGGTTGTCCATGTCGTCCTGGTCGGCGTCGGCATGGTTGGTGTAGCAGACATCGCAGCCCATCGGCAGGCCCAGCAGCTTGCCGCAGAAGTGGTCTTCCAGCCCGGCGCGCACGATCTGCTTGCCGTCGGCCAGGTATTCCGGCCCGATGAAGCCCACCACGGTATTCACCAGCAGCGGCCGGTAGCGCCGTGCCACAGCGTAGGCGCGCGCTTCCAGCGTCTGCTGGTCCACGCCGTGGTGCGCACCAGCGCTGAGTGCGCTGCCCTGCCCGGTCTCGAAGTACATGCAGTTCGCGCCCAGCGTGCCGCGCGCGAGCGACTGCGCCGCGGCGTGCGCTTCGTCCAGCAGCGCCAGGCTGACGCCGAAACTGCGCTGGGTGCCCTCGGTGCCGGCGATGGACTGGAACACCAGGTCCACCGGCGCGCCCTGCTCGATGGCCTGCAGCGTGTTCGTCACGTGCGTCAGCACGCAGGTCTGCGTGGGCACGCCGTGGCGCTGGACAATTTCGTCCAGCAGGCGCAGCAGGCTCACCAGCGCCGGCACGCTGTCGGCCGCCGGGTTGACGCCGATGACGGCGTCGCCGGCGCCGTACATCAGCCCGTCCAGGATGCTGGCGACGATGCCGGCCGGGCTGTCGGTGGGGTGGTTGGGCTGCAGCCGCACAGCCAGGTGGCCGGGCAGGCCCAGCGTGTTGCGAAAGCGGGTGACGACGTTGACCTTCTTCGCCACCGCCATCAGGTCCTGGTTGCGCATGAGCTTGCTCACGGCCGCGGCCATCTCGGGCGTGAGCCCCGGGGCCAGCGCAGCCAGGGTGGCGGTGTCGGCGGCATCGGACAGCAGCCAGTCGCGCAGCCCGCCCACGGTGAGATGGGCCACCGGCGCGAAGGCGGCTGCGTCGTGGCTGTCGTGGATGAGGCGGGTGACCTCGTCGGTCTCGTAGGGCACCAAGGCTTCGTGCAGGAAGCGCTGCAGCGGCACGTCGGCCAGCGCCAGGCAGGCCGCCACGCGTTCGACGGCGCTGCCCGCGGCCACCCCGGCAAGCTGGTCGCCGCTACGCAGCGGCGAGGCCTTGGCCAGCAGGCAGCGCAGGTCCTCGAACACGAAGCTCTGCAGGCCGACGCGCGCGTGGTGGGGCATGGTGCAGAGTGTGCTGCAGAAGGCCAGGTGGCGGGCCGGGCCGCATCACAATGCATCGCCCCGCCGTTCCACGACACACCCCGCCAGAGCAACCCTCTGCCCAACACACCCGTGAAGACCGCCCTGCTCCTGGCGCTGGCCGCCACCGCCGCCCTGCCCGCCCTGGCCCAGACCGCTGCGCCCACCCTGGCCTACCCGGCCACGCGCACGGTGGATCAGGTCGACACCTACCACGGCACCCGCGTGCCCGACCCCTACCGCTGGCTGGAAGACGACAACGCCACCGACACGAAGGCCTGGGTGCAGGCGCAGAACGCCGTGACGGAGAAGTTCTTCGCCAGCGTGCCGCAGCGCCAGCCGGCGCGGCAGCTCTACACGCAGTTGCTCAACTTCGAACGCTTCGGCGTGCCCTTCAAGGAAGGCGGGCGCTACTTCTGGACGCGCAACGACGGCCTGCAGCAGCAAGCGGTACTGGTCACGGCCACGTCGCTGACGGCCACACCCACGGTGGCACTGGACCCGAACACGCTGTCGAAAGACGGCACCGTGGCGCTGACCGGCACGGTGCCCAGCCGCGACGGCAAGCTGCTGGCCTACGGCGTGGCCAAGGCCGGATCGGACTGGCAGACCTGGCGCGTGCGCGATCTGGCCACCGGCACCGACCTGCCCGACACCATCGAGTGGGTCAAGTTCAGCAGCGCCACCTGGACGCCCGACGGCAAGGGCTTCTTCTACGCCCGCTACGACGCGCCCAAGCCGGGCGAGAAGCTCAGCGGCGTCAACGAATTCCAGAAGCTCTACTACCACCGCCTGGGCACGCCGCAGAGCGAAGACGTGCTGGTGGCCGAGAACCCGGCCGACAAGCAGTGGGGCTTCGACACCAGCGTCAGCGACGACGGGCGCATAGTCTTCGTCAACGTCTGGAAGGGCAGCGCCCGGCGCAATGGCCTGATGTTGCTGCCGCTGAAGAACGGCGCCTTCGCCGGCGGCAAGCCGCAGCCGCTGACCCTGGACTTCGACGCACAGTACCTGCCCCTGGCCCTGGACGGCCAGCGCCTGGTGCTGCGCACCGACAACGGCGCGCCCAACGGCCGCCTGGTGAGCGTGGAACTGGGCGAAGACCTGGCGCCCCCGGCGAAGCTGGCGCTCAAGCCGTTCGTGCCCGAGGGCCCGGACACGCTGGTCGCCGCCAGCGCCGTGGGCGGGCGCTATCTGCTGCGCTACCTGCGCGATGCCTCGACCCTGGTGCGGATGCACGCAGCCGACGGCCGGCCGCTGCAGGAGGTGGCCCTGCCCGGCGTGGGCAGCGCGGCCGGCTTCGGCGGGCGCTGGGCCGATACCGAGACCTTCTTCAGCTACACCAGCCTGATCACCCCGGCCGACATCTACCGCCTGGACGTGGCCAGCGGCACCGTGACGCTCTTCCGGCGCCCGGCCACGGCCTTCGACCCCACGCAGTTCGAGACCCGGCGCGCCTTCGTCACCAGCAAGGACGGCACACGCTTTCCGGTCTTCATCGGCCACCGCAAGGGCCTGAAGCTCGACGGCAGCAACCCCACCCTGCTGTACGGCTACGGCGGCTTCAACGTGCCCAACACGCCGGCCTACAACGTCACCGCGGCCACCTGGATGGCGATGGGCGGCGTGTACGTGAGCGCGTCCATCCGGGGCGGCGGCGAGTATGGCCGCGCCTGGCACGAGGCCGGCACCCAGCTGAAGAAGCAGAACGTCTTCGACGACTTCATCGCCGCGGCTGAATGGCTCATCAGCGAGAAGATCACCAGCCCGAAGAAGCTGGCCATCAATGGCGGCAGCAACGGCGGCCTGCTGGTAGGCGCGGTGGTGAACCAGCGGCCGGAGCTCTTCGGCGCCGCGGTGCCCGCGGTGGGCGTGATGGACATGCTGCGCTTTCACAAATTCACCATCGGCTGGGCCTGGGTGAACGACTACGGCAGCAGCGACGACCCCGCGCAGTTCAAGGCGCTGCGGGCCTACTCGCCGCTGCACAACATTGCCGCTGGCAAGACCTACCCGCCCATCCTGGTGCTGACAGCCGACCACGACGACCGCGTCGTGCCGGCGCACAGCTTCAAGTACGCCGCGGCGTTGCAGGCCGCCAGCACCGGGCCAGCGCCCAAGCTCATCCGCATCGAGACCAACGCCGGCCACGGCGCGGGCAAGCCCACGAGCAAGATCATCGAAGAACGCGGCGACATGCTGGCCTTCATCGCCCACAGCCTGGGGCTGGACATGCCCGCGCGGGCGCCCTGAGACTGCAGGCCGCACGAAGCAGCGCCGCGCCCGCGCGCGCAGCCTGCGCCTACAACCTGCCGACCGCCTGGGAGCCCCGCATGCCCGACCTCGCCCCCGTCTTCACCGAACTGCGCCAGCTGCTGGCGCCGTATGCGACGAAGCTCGCCGCCACGCGCGACGACGCGCAGGAGCTGTACCTGGACACGCGGCACCTGCAGAAGAACAAAAAGCCGCTGTTCTTCGGCGCGGTGCAGGTGAAGAAGTCCTATGTCAGCTTCCACCTCATGCCGGTGTACGCCCAGCCCGAGCTGCTGGCCGGGGCATCGCCCGATCTGCTGGCCCGCATGCAGGGCAAGTCGTGCTTCAACTTCAAGACCGTGGAGCCGGCGCTGTTCACCGAGTTGGCCGCCCTGACAAAAGCCGGCTATGCCAGCTACCAGGCCCAGGGCTTCGTACCATAGCGGGCGACATCCGAACCCTTCAGCCCCGAATGCGAACCCTCTCTCTTTCCACCCTGGCCCTGGCCGGACTGCTGAGCGCTTGCGCCAGCCCCCAGGGCAGCCAGATGACCATCCGCGCCGGCGCCGACATGCGCTGCATGCAGCAAGAAGCCGGCGCCACGCCGCAGAAGACGGTGACGCGCTGGTGCACGTCGCGGCAGATCTTCCAGCCCAACCGGCACATCGTGACGGTCAACGGGCAGCCGCTGTTCGACGGCAACGACCGCGACGATGTGCGGGCTGAGAAGCAGCTGGGCGGCACCACGTTTGCTGCCACCTGCACGCCGCGCATCGAGATCATGGACATGAGCTCGGACAAGCCCATGCCGCTGGCCAAGCTGCCGCCAGAGCTGGTGAACGCCTGCCGCGTGACGGCCGACGAAGCCGGCTTCCACCGGCCCTTCCTGCGCGACGAGGCCTGCTCCAGGGTCTACGGGGCCCTGGTCGGCCCGTTGGTGGGCAAGACCTTGCCCTTCAAGCGCACGCAGGAATGCCGGGTGACGGCCGGCGGCAGCACGGTCTTCGAAGGGACCTTCGTCTACCAGTGACCGCGCCGGCGCCGCGCGCCCAGGGCAGCGGCGATGGCAAAGCCGGCTTCGAACAGCAAGGCCAGCGCGGCCGCGGGCAGCGCCCCGGCCAGCAGCAAGGCCCGATCGTTCAGCGCCAGGCCGGTGACGATGCGTTCGCCGTAACCACCGGCGCCGATGAAGGCCGCGATCGTGGCCGTGCCCACGGTGATGCTGGTGGCCGTGCGCACGCCGGCCAGGATCACGGGCGCGGCCAGCGGCAGCTGCACATGGCGCAGCCGCTGCCAGGCCGTCAGGCCCAGCGCCTGCGCCGCCATTACCAGGCCGGCCGGCACGCCGGCCAGGCCCGTGCAAGTGTTACGCATCACGGGCAGCAGGGCGTAGAGCGTCAACGCCAGCAGCGCCGGCACCGTGCCGATGCGCCCCAGCCACGAGATCAGCACCGCCAGCAGGGCCAGGGCCGGTACCGTCTGCAGCACGCCCGTGGCCCCCAGCAGCAGGCCGCGCCAGCGTGCATGCGGCGCCACCAGCGTGGCCAGCGGCACCCCCAGCGCCACCGCCGCGCCCACGGACGCCAGCACCAGGCCCAGGTGCTGGCCCGTCAGGCGCAACAGGTCGGGGCCGAACAGGCGGCCCCAGAAGCTGCTGCCGCCGGCCCCGGGCGCTGCCGGTGCTGCAGCCACCGCGGCCGGGGCTGCCATGACGGGGGGCGCCGCGGCGCGCGCCAGGTGCTCACGCGCGATCACGTCGAAGGCCACGGCGTCCAGCTCGGCGCGGGCGTTCATCGCGATCATCGTGGGCTCGTCGATGCTGCCCTGCAGCGCCTGCAGCGCGGCCCAGGCCGCGGGCCAGCGCTGCGGCAGGTCCAGCCGGTACAGCAGCACGGCGTCATAACGCGGAAAGTGCGCGGCATCGTCGCGCAGCACGCGCAGGCCCAGGCGCTGGATCTTGGCGTCGGTGGTGTAGATGTCGATCACGTCCACCTGCCCGGGCGTGCCGGGCTGGCCCAGCGCTTCGTAGGCCAGACCGTGGTCCAGCCCCTGCGGCTGCTGCGGCAGGCCGTAGCGCTGGCGCAGGCCAGGCCAGCCGTCGGCGCGGCCGATGAATTCGTGGCTCAGGCCCAGGCGCAGCGCGGGCTGTTGCACCAGGCCCGACAGCGTGGCCAGCTGCAGCGCACTGGCGCGGTCTTCGCGCAGCGCCAGGGCGTAGCCGTTGTTGAAGCCCAGCGGCACCGCCACGCCCAGGCCCAGCGGCGCCAGGGCGGCCTGCAGGTCGGGCAGGCTGCGCAGGTCGGGGCGCTTGAGGATCTCTTGCGCGATGGTGCCGGTGTATTCGGGGTAGACATCGATGCTGCCGGCCTGCAGCGCGGCGTAGACGATGGCGGTGTTGCCCAGCCCGGGCCGGGTCTGCACCGGCGTGCCGCTGGCGCGCGCCGTCTGCGCCAGCAGTTCCACCAGCACATAGGCTTCGGTGAAGCGCTTGCCGCCGATGCGCAGGCTGTCCTGCGCTGCCGCGGGGCCGGCCAGGCACAGCCAGGCCAGGCCCATCAGCAGCAGGCAGGCCAGCCGCGGCTTCATGCGGGCGGCGGCGCGTCCAGCACCTGCAGGGCGTGCTCGTAGCCCTGCTGCACGATCTGCTCCAGCCGCTTCCACTGCAGCATGCCCACGCGCGCCAGCGGCGGGTTGAAGTGCAGATCGGTCAGCGCACGCGCCTGGCGCTGCCGCGAATGGCTGTACAGGATGGTGACATTCATCAGGAAGGCCGCCATGCCCGGCAGCCGGTAGCGCCGCTGCGCATAGGGGCGCAGGCGGTCGCGCAGCAGCGCCCAGGGGCCGGGCACGTCGTCGAAGTCGTAGCGGCGCGGCTTGTGCACGCTCAGGTCCACGCCGATGACGCGGCCCACGCCGCGCCGGCGCTGCATCACGTCGACCGGGAAGTTGTTGAAGGTGCCGCCGTCGCACAGCAGCTCGCCATCGTGCACCACCGGCGGCAGCGCGCCAGGGATGGACAGACTGGCGCGCAGCAGCTTGGCCATCGGGCCGCGCTGCACCACCATTTCGTGCGCATGGGTGTAGTTGGCGGCGATGCAGAAGAAGGGCTTCCACAGGTCGGCCAGGTCGGCCGGGCCACCCATCATGTCGTGCACGGCCTGGGCGATCACGCGCTTCAGGCGCTGGCCCTTGATCAGCGACAGCACGGGCACGAGATTGAAATCGCGCGTGGGCTCGCTGCCGAAGGCCTGGCGGGCCAGCGCCATCGCGCGGTCCAGCGGCAGGTCGGCCGCGATCAGCGCGCCCATCACCGATCCGATGCTGGTGCCGCCGATCAGGTCGACTTCGATGCCGCGCTCGCGCAGCGCGCGCCACACGCCCAGGTGGGCCAGCCCGCGGGCGCCGCCGCCGGCCAGCACCAGGCCCACGCCCTGGCCAGCCTGCAGCCGGGCCAGCCGCGCCAGATCGCCGGCATGGCCGCTGCGCAGGTGCAGGTGTTCCGACACCGGCCGGCGCGCCAGCCAGGCGGCGGTGCCGCGCGGCATGGTGGTGGCGGCCGGGTGCTGCAGCAGCAGGATCTCGGTCGGCCCGGTGGCCGCCGGCGCCGGGCCGGGCAGCGGCCAGTGGCGGCGCGGCAGCAGCAGATCGGTTTCGGTGGCGTGCAGCGCGGGGGGCTGGGTGGCGTCGGCCAGCAGCAGCAGCTCGTCGGCATGGCGGCTGCAACGTGCCGTCCAGGGCGTGGGGGCGTCGTCGGCCACCAGCAGCACGAAGTCGGACTGCGCTTCCTGGTGGTCCAGCCACAGCGCGATGCGGCGGCTGGCGTCGCTGTCGTCCAGCGGGCGCCGGGCGATGCCAGGCTGCTGCAGGGCCGCGTCGACGGCCGTGGCGTCGATCACGCGCACCCGCGCCGCGCGGCCGTCCTGCACGGCTGCGGCCACGGCCGGCGCACCCTGCACGGCGGCCCCCACGCGCAGGGCCGACATCGCCTGCGCCAGGCCGGCAGCCAGCGCCGCGGCATCCACGCCCGCGCTGATGGCCAGCAGCCCCATCACCACCGGGCTGGCCGGGCGCACGGCGGGCTGCGCGTTCTGCAGCCGGCTGATGATCTGCCGCGTGAGCGCCATCGACGCCTGCGGGCTGCTGGCCAGCAGGCGCTGGAAGGCCGGCTTGTCCAGGCGCACCAGCACCGAATCGCGCACCGCCACCACGCTGGCCGAGCGCGGCTCGTCCGTGAACAGGCTGAGCTCGCCGATGACCTGCCCGCGCGCCATCTCGCGCACCAGGCGCGGCGGGCTGCCGCTGCCTTCGTCGATGTAGGCGCGCAGCCGGCCGCTGACGCTGATGTACAGCGCATCACCCGGCTCGCCCTGGCGCATCAGGGCTTCGCCGCCGGGCACTTCCACCCAGTGCAGCTGCTCGCGCAGCGTGGCCAGGGCATCGGGCTCCAGGGGGCCCAGTAGTTGGTGCAGGCTGTCTTGCAGCAGGGCGTCCAGGTCTTGCTGGCGGCCCAGGAAGGCGGGTGTGGGTGGCGGGTGCACGGGAAGGGGCGGCGCGTGAGGTCAGCCTTTGAATGTACCGCCGGCTTCGAAGCCCGCTGGCACCGGGCAGGCGGCGGGGCGGCTGTGAATATGTCACTCCGCCAGCGCAGCGGATGACACAGACCCGCCAGCCCCCGCTGGCTATGGTGCTGCATCTCCAGCCCACCGGCGCTGCTGCGCCCCGCCACCATGATCGCTTGCCCGGCCGATACCGATCACCGCCTGCCCGCACCCTGGCTCGGCGACAAGCCCGCCCGCGAACTGGCCGCCGATCCCGCGCTGGAACACGAGCACCTGCGCCTGCGCGGCAGCCTGCACACGCTGCTGCTGCGGCCGGCGCGGCCGCAGGACAGCGTGCTGGCCCAGCGCTTCATCCAGGGGCTTTCGGCGCGCTCGCAGCGGCGCCGCTTCCACGGCCGGCTGCCGGCGCTGGGGGCGGCTGCGCTGGCCGGCCGCGACAGCATCGCCCACCCGCCGCACCAGGCCTGGGTGGCGCTGCTGCACGACGGCCCGCAAGTGCGCATGGTGGGCGATGTGCGCTTCGTGCGCGACGGCGATGGCCGCGACGCGGAGTTCGGCCTGGTGGTCTGCGACAGCCTGCACCGCCAGGGGCTGGGGCGGGCGCTGATGCTGGCCCTGCTGCACCACGCCGCCCGGCGCGGCGTGCGCTGGCTGCGCGGCGAGGTGCACCTGGACAACCCCGCGATGCTGAGCCTGATGCTGAGCCTGGGCTTCCGGCCCGCACGCTGCGACGAAGCCGCCGGGCTGATGGTGTTCGAGACCCGACTGCCGGCCGTTTCTGGCTGAAGCGGCGGCCCATACGCCTTCCGGCGTATTGGCGCCCCCTGGGCCCGCCCCTAACCTGCGCCGAAGCGTTGTGCCCAGCACAGCGCATTCGTCGCAGCAACCAACGAGGAGCGAGCCCGCATGAAAACCACCACCCGCCGCCAGGTCGGCCAACAACTCACCGCCCTGGCCCTGGGCCTGGCTGCCCTGGGCCTGGCCCCGGCGGCGATGGCGCAGAACACCATCAAGGTCGGCGTGCTGCACTCGCTGAGCGGCACGATGGCGATCTCGGAATCGGTGTTGAAGGACACCATCCTGATGGAGATCGAAGCCATCAACAAGAAGGGCGGCCTGCTGGGCAAGAAGCTCGAAGCCGTGGTGGTGGACCCGGCCAGCAACTGGCCGCTGTTTGCCGAGAAGACGCGCCAGCTGATCAGCCAGGACAAGGTCTCGGTGATCTTCGGCTGCTGGACCAGCGTCAGCCGCAAGAGCGTGCTGCCGGTGGTGGAAGAGCTCAACGGCCTGCTGTTCTACCCCGTGCAGTACGAAGGCGAAGAGCTCAGCAAGAACGTGTTCTACACGGGGGCCGCGCCCAACCAGCAGGCCATTCCGGCCGTCGAATACCTGATGAGCAAGGACGGCGGCAGCGCCAAGCGCTTCGTGCTGCTGGGCACCGACTACGTCTACCCGCGCACCACCAACAAGATCCTGCGCGCCTTCCTGAAGAGCAAGGGCATCCCTGACGCCGACATCATGGAGGAGTACACCCCCTTCGGCCACAGCGACTACCAGGGCATCATCGCCAAGATCAAGAAGTTCAGCGCCGAAGGCAAGAAGACGGCCGTCGTTTCCACCATCAACGGCGACAGCAACGTGCCCTTCTACAAGGAACTGGGCAACCAGGGCCTGAAGGCCACCGACGTGCCGGTCGTCGCCTTCAGCGTGGGTGAAGAAGAACTGCGCGGCGTGGACACCAAGCCGCTGCAGGGCCACCTGGCGGCGTGGAACTACTTCATGAGCATCAAGAACCCGGCCAACACCGAGTTCATCAAGAAGTGGAGCGACTACGCCAAGGCCAAGAACATCCCCGGCCACAAGGACAAGCCGCTGACCAACGACCCGATGGAAGCCAGCGTGATCGGCTTCAACATGTGGGCGCAGGCCGTCACCAAGGCCAAGAGCACGGACACCGACAAGGTCATCGCCGCCATGGCCGGCCAGACCTTCAAGGCGCCCAGCGGCATCGTCAGCAAGATGGACGAGAAGAACCACCACCTGCACAAGAGCGTGTTCATCGGCGAGATCAAGGCCGACGGGCAGTTCAACGTGGTGTGGAAGACGCCTGGCCCGGTGAAGGCCCAGCCGTGGAGCCCGTTCATCCCCGAAAACAAGGGCAAGAAGGACGAGCCGGAAAAGAAGTGACGTGAGCATGACCCCGACACGCCTGCGTTCCCGCGTCGTCGGGGTTTTTCATGCACTGTTCTTCGCACTGCTGGCCTGGGCCACACCGGCCCAGGCCCTCACCCCAGACCAGGCCCTGGCGATCGCCAGCGGCGAAAGCGAAGACCGCATCGCGGCGCTGAATGCCGCGGCCGCGACCGCCGACCCGGGGCTGGCCGGCTTCGTGCGGGCGATGCTGGACGACGAGGTAAAGATCGCCGGCGGCAAGGCGCTGATCGTGCGAGGCGATGCCGCCACCGACGCTGCCACCGGTCAAGCCGTGGCGCTGCCCGATGGGCTGGAAGACGTCGTCATCAACAACCGGATGCGGCGTGAGTTGTCGGCGGCACTCGCGGCACTGAAGCTGTTCTCGACCAACAAGACAGAACGCCTGGCCGCCATTGCCGAGCTCAAGGCCCAGGCCGACGAGAGCAAGTTGCCGCTGCTGGAAAAAGCCGCAGCGGCGGAGACCGATCCCGAGATCAAGGCCGAACTGGCGCTGCTGAAGGCGTCTGCACTCATCTCTTCGCCCGACCGCGCCAAGCGCCTGGCCGCCGCTGCGCTGCTGGCCGACAGCCAGCAGCCGGCCACGCGCTCGCTGCTGCTGGAAAAGTTGAACGAAGAACAGGACGCCGAAGTTCGCGCCGCCATCAAGGCCAGCCTGGACACCGTCGAAGGCCGCCTGGCCTGGGGCGAACGTCTGGGCGTGCTGTTCACGGGCCTGAGCCTGGGCAGCATCCTGCTGCTGGTGGCCCTGGGCCTAGCCATCACCTACGGGCTGATGGGCGTGATCAACATGGCCCATGGCGAGCTGATGATGATCGGCGCCTACGCCACCTTCGTGGTGCAGAACCTCTTCCGCCAGTACCTGCCGGGCTGGTTCGACTGGTACGTGATCGCGGCGATCCCGGTGGCGTTTCTCGTCAGCGCGGGCGTGGGCGCAGTGCTGGAACGCAGCGTCATCCGCTGGCTTTACGGCCGCCCGCTGGAAACGCTGCTGGCCACCTGGGGCATCAGCCTGATCCTGATGCAGCTGGTTCGCAGCATCTTCGGCGCGCAGAACGTGGGCGTGGAGAACCCCAGCTGGCTCTCGGGCGGGCTGCAGGTGCTGCCCAACCTCATCCTGCCCTACAACCGGCTGGCCATCCTGGTGTTCGCGGCGCTGGTGCTGGCGGGTGTTGCCCTGCTGATCAGCCAGACGCGGCTGGGCCTGTTCGTGCGCGGCGTGACGCAGAACCGGCGCATGGCCAGCTGCGTGGGCATCAACACCGCGCGCGTTGACACCTACGCCTTCAGCCTGGGCGCGGGCATCGCCGGCCTGGCGGGCTGCGCGCTCAGCCAGGTGGGCAACGTGGGACCGGACCTGGGCCAGGGCTACATCGTCGACAGCTTCATGGTGGTGGTGCTGGGCGGCGTGGGCCAACTGGCCGGCACCGTCTACGCCGCGCTGGGCCTGGGCGTGCTGAACAAGCTGCTGGAAGGCTGGCAGGGCGCCGTGATGGCCAAGATCATGGTGCTGATCTTCATCGTCATCTTCATCCAGAAGCGGCCGCAGGGCATCTTCGCGATGAAGGGCCGGTCGGCAGAGGCCTGAGCATGAAGACGATGCTGGGCGTCAAGGGCTGGGCTGGCGTGGCCGCAGCCACCATCACCATCGTGGTGCTGGTGCCGGTGCTCAACCTCATGGTGCCGGAAGGCAGCGTCTTCCACCTCAGCGACTATCTCGTCAGCCTGCTGGGCAAGATCCTGTGCTATGCCATCTGCGCGTTAGCCATGGACCTGATCTGGGGCTACACCGGCATCCTGAGCCTGGGCCACGGCCTGTTCTTCGCTCTGGGCGGCTATGCCATGGGCATGTACCTGATGCGGCAGATCGGCAACGAAGGCCAGTACCGCATGGACATGCCGGACTTCATGGTCTTCCTGAACTGGAAAGAGTTTCCCTGGCACTGGGCCTGGAGCGACAACTTCTGGCTGCAGATGCTGCTGGTGGTGCTGGTGCCGGGGCTTCTGGCCTTCGTGTTCAGGTTCTTCGCGTTCAGAAGCCGTATCAAGGGCGTGTACTTCAGCATCATCACGCAGGCGCTCACGTTCGCGGCCATGCTGCTGTTCTTCCGCAATGAAACCGGCTTCGGCGGCA
>JAIXZR010000223.1 GCA_027489455.1 Rubrivivax sp.
AGACGACGACCTGCCGGTCGGGGTGGGCGTCGCAGAAGGCGGCAAATTCGTCGGGCGGGCAGCCCAGGTCCAGGCTGCAGGTGGCGTCGAGGTCGGGCATCAGCACGCGCTTGCCCGGGCTCAGGATCTTGGCGCTTTCGCCCATGAAGCGCACGCCGGCCACCACCAGGGTCTGCGCGGCGTGGTCGCGGCCGAAGCGCGCCATTTCCAGCGAATCGGCCACGATGCCGCCGGTTTCCAGGGCCAGGTCCTGCAGGTCGCCGTCGACGTAGTAGTGCGCCACCAGCACGGCCTGCTGCGCCTTCAGCAGCGCGGCGGCCCGGGCCTTGAGCGCGCTGCGTTCAGCGGGCTTCAGGGGCGCCGGTACCTTGGCCCAGGCCTGCACGGTGCAGCTGCTGCCGCTGCGGTCCTGGCGCGTGAAGTCGTAGAGGGTCTGTTCGCTCATGCCGGCGATGGTACGGCGGCGCGGTGGGCGCGTGGCCGGGCGGGCCGGGCCCGGGAGGGGGTGAGGTCGGCGACCGGCAGCCCCGCCGCCGGGCCGAAGAAGCGCCCCGGCGGCTGGCCCACCGAGCGCCGCACCATGGCCGTGAAGGCGCTGGCACTGGCATAGCCCAGCTCGGCGGCGATCAGCCCCATCGGCTGGCCCTGCGCGGCCAGCGTCAGCGCCCGCGCCAGCAGCACCTGCTGGCGCCACGGGCCGAAGGTGGTGCCCAGCTGCTGGCGGAACAGCCGTGCCACGGTGCGCGTGCTGGCGCCGGCCTCGCGCGCCCAGGCCGCCAGCGTGGCATGGCGCGTGGGCGCGTCGATCACCGCCTGGCACAGCGCGCGCAGCCGCTTGTCCTGCGGCAGGGCCACACCCAGGCGCACGGGCGCGGCTCGGCGCAGCTCGTCCAGGGCCAGGTCGCCCAGCCGGCGCTCGCGCGCCAGCGCCGGCGGGGCCAGCGGGGCGCCGCCGTCCATCGCCAGATCCATCTGCAGCACCAGTTCGCGCAGCAGCGGCGAGACCTCGAGCACCCGGCACTCGTGGGCCAGGCTGCACTCGGGGTGCACATACAGGGTGCGCAGCTCGGCAGCTTCGACCACGGTGACGGCGTGCTCCGCGTCGGGCGGGATCCACACCGCGCGCCAGGCCGGCACCAGGTACGTGCCCTGCCCGGTGGTGACGCGCGCCACGCCCGAGACGGCGATGGCCACCTGGCCCCAGGCGTGGCGGTGCGGCTGGATCTCGGTGTCCGGATCCAGCCAGCGCTGCTTAGCGCGCACCGGGCGGTCCCGGGTGGGGGCGTAGCGCGCCGGGTGGGCCGGGGGCTTCAGTCGCCGTGCCAGACGACTGGTCTTTGGCAGTTTCTCGACAGACATTGGCGAAGTATCGCCACATTGCCGCTGACGCGGCGCCTAGCATCGGGCCATGCCCACTCTTGCCATCGCCAGCACACCCCTGCGCCGTGACGTCACGCTCATCGGCCTGGTGGGGCTGGCGCACAGCGTCAGCCACTTCAGCCAGCTGATGCTGGCGCCGCTGTTCCCGTGGCTGAAGACCGAGTTCGGCGTCGGCTACGCCGAACTGGGCTTCCTGCTGACGGTGTTCTTCGTCACCTCGTGTGCGATGCAGGCGGCATCGGGCTTCCTGGTCGACCGCTACGGCCCGCGGCCGGTGCTCTTCGGCGGCCTGGCCCTGCTGGGGCTGGCCGCGCTGGGCTACGCCAGCAGCACCAGCTACGCCATGCTGGCGGGGTTCTCGGTGCTGGCCGGCGTGGGCAATGGCGTGTTCCATCCGGTGGACTACACGCTGCTCAACCAGCGTGTGGCCAAGTCCAGGCTGGGCCACGCTTACAGCGTGCACGGCATCACCGGCAGCCTGGGCTGGGCGCTGGCGCCGGCCCTGCTGGTCCCCGTCACGCTGGCCAGCAGCTGGCGCACGGCGATGGTCTGTGCAGCGGTGCTGTGCTTTGCCGTGCTGGCGCTGCTGTGGTGGCGGCGCGGCGAACTGGGGCTGCCGGCGGCTGCCGCAGCCGCCCCCAATGCCGCCCCGACGGCCGCTACTTCAGCCGCCGCCACGCCTGCCCCTGCTGCTGCCGCGCCGGCCGAGCACCCGCTGGCATTCCTGTCCAACCGCGCCGTCTGGGTGTGCTTCGCCTTCTTCTTCTTCTATGCCGGGGCGCTGTCGGTGGTGCAGAGCTTTGCTCCGCAGTCGGCGGCCAAGCTGCACGACGTGCCCGCGCATCTGGTGGCGATGTGCCTGACCGTCTACATGGTCTGCGCTGCCACAGGCATGGCGCTGGGCGGCTTCCTGGTGTCCGATCCTTCGCGCTGCGAACGCATCGTGGCGGTGGCCTTCGGCGTGGCCGCCGTGTTCGCGCTGACGCTGGGCTTTGCACCCGTGCCGGCCTGGGCGGTGCCGGTGCTGTTCGGGCTGATGGGCCTGGCCACGGGTGTTTCCGGGCCTTCGCGCGATCTGCTGGTAAAGCGGGCCACGCCCGCCCATGCCAGCGGGCGTGTGTACGGCGTGGTCTATGGCGGCCTGGACATCGGGCAGGCGCTGGTGCCGCTGCTGATCGGCGCGCTGATGGATGCGGGCGCGCTGCGCAGCGTCTGGGTGGCGCTGGCGGTGTTGCAGGGTGTGCTGGTGTTCAGCGCCTTCCGCGTGCGGCGCACGACGAGCACACCCGCGCGCGCGGGTGCCGCTGCCTAGCACCGCCGGGACGGCTGGCACGCCTTACAGTGCCGGCATGACTGCGCTGACCTCACCCGCTGCCCCCGCGGCCAGCCGCCTGGCTGGCCACGCCCTGGTCGAAGCCCTCATCGCCCAAGGCGTTCACACCTGCTTTGGCGTGCCTGGCGAAAGCTACCTGGCCGTGCTGGACGGCATGCATCGCCACCGCGAGCACATCCGCTTCATCGCCTGCCGGCAGGAAGGCGGCGCGGCCTTCATGGCCGAAGCGCAGGGCAAGCTCACGGGCCGGCCGGGCGTGTGCTTCGTCACCCGTGGCCCGGGCGCCACCAACGCCAGCATCGGCGTGCACACGGCCTTCCAGGACAGCACGCCGATGGTGCTGTTCATCGGCCAGGTGGCCAGCGACCAGCGCGACCGCGAAGCCTTCCAGGAAATCGACTACCGGCAGATGTTCGGCCCCGGCACCCTGGGCCTGGCCAAGTGGGTGGGCGAAGTGCACAGCGCCGACCGCCTGCCCGAATACG
>JAIXZR010000201.1 GCA_027489455.1 Rubrivivax sp.
GCGCCGCCGGTCAACTCCTTCAGCACGTGGGTGGCGATGCCGATGTGCTTGCGCTCGGTGGCTTCGGGCATGTGCTGGTGGTGGATCCAGCGCAGGCCGTGGTTGGCGATCTCGTCGCCCCGGGCCAGGAAGGTCTGCACCAGTTCGGGGTAGCGCTGCAGCGCGCTGGCCACGGCAAAGACGGTGAGCGGCCAGCCGCGGGCGTCGAATTCGCGCAGCAGCCGCCAGATGCCGGCGCGCGAGCCGTACTCGTACATCGACTCCATGGTCATGTGCCGGTTCTCGTAGGCCTGCGCGGTGACGAGTTCGGACAGGAAGGTCTCGCTCGTGGCGTCGCCATGCAGCGGGTTGTTCTCGCCGCCTTCTTCGTAGTTCAGCACGAACTGCAGCGCGATGCGCGCGCCGCCGGGCCACTGCGCATGCGGGGGTACGCGGCCGTGGCCGCGCAGGTCTCGGGGGTAGGCGCTATCGCTCATGCGGTCTGTGGCGTGGGTGGGGGCAGGTGCGCCAAAGTGTATCGACCGCTTTCCGTGGCCCCGGTGCAAAAGCTGCTAGCGTGACGGCACCCGACACTGCCGGCACGCCCGTGCCCCACCCGCCGATGGGCCATCTCAGCACCCATGTCCTGGACACCGCCCACGGCTGCCCCGCCGCTGGCCTGCGCGTGACGTTGCAGCGCGTGGAGCCCGGCGGCACGGTGACGATCAAGACCCTGGCCTTGAACCACGACGGCCGCGCCGACGGCCCCTTGCTGGACGCCGCTGCCATGGCCGTGGGCCGCTACCGGCTGCTGTTCGAAGTGGCGCCCTACTTCCGTGCCCGTGGCGTGGCGCTGCCCGAGCCGCCCTTCATCGACACCGTGGCGCTGGATTTCGGCATTGCCGATGCCGCCGGCCACTACCACGTGCCGCTGCTGGTGAGCCCCTACGGCTACAGCACCTACCGCGGGTCCTGAGCGAAGCGAAGGCACCAGCCGCTGGCGGCATGCGTCTTGCACCCGCCAGCCCTGACACCGCATGGACACCACCTACCTGCTCGACTGGGCCAACCTGCTGCTGCGCTGGGCGCATGTGGTGGTGGCGATCGCCTGGATCGGCTCGTCGTTCTACTTCGTCTTCCTGGACAACAGCCTCACGCCGCCGCAAGACCCGGCGTTGAAGGACAAGGGCGTCACCGGCGAACTCTGGGCCGTCCACGGCGGCGGCTTCTACCACCCGCAGAAGTACATGGTGGCCCCCAAGAGCCTGCCGGCCAACCTGCACTGGTTCTACTGGGAAAGCTATTCCACCTGGCTCACGGGCTTCGCACTGTTCACCGTTCTGTACCTGGTGAATGCGGGCACCTTCCTGGTGGACAAGAGCGTGTTCGACTGGGCGCCTGCCACCGCGATTGCGGCTTCGCTGGGCTTCCTGGTGGCCTTCTGGGCGGCCTACGACCTGATCTGCCGCTGGGTGGGCGAAAAGGGCGGCAAAGTGGGCGGCGACGCCATCGTGGCCGGCCTGGTGCTGGTCTATGTGGTGGCGGCTTCCTGGGCCGCCTGCCAGCTGTTTGCCGGACGCGCGGCCTTCCTGCTGGTGGGCGCGATGCTGGCCACGGCGATGAGCGCCAACGTGTTCTTCTGGATCATCCCGGGCCAGCGCAAGGTGATCGTGCAGATGAAAGCCGGCCAGCCGGTGGACCCGATCCACGGCCAGCGCGCCAAGCAGCGCAGCGTGCACAACACCTACTTCACGCTGCCGGTGCTGATTGCCATGCTCAGCAACCACTACGGCTGGCTGTACCAGGGCCCCTGGAACTGGGCCGTGCTGGTGCTGCTGATGCTGGCCGGGGCCTTGATCCGCCACAGCTTCGTAGCGCGCCACAAGGCCCTGGTGGCCGGCCAGCGCGTGCCCTGGGAACACGCCGTGGTGGGCTGCGCGGTGCTGGTGGGCCTGGCCATCTGGCTCGCGCCGCCGCCGCGCGCCGCCCTGCCCCCGCCGCCGGCGCAGGTGAGCTTCGCCGAAGTGAACGCCATCGTGCAGCAGCGCTGTGTGGCTTGCCACAACGCCCAGGTGCAGCAGAAGAACGTGGCCCTGCACACGCCGGAGCTGGTGCAGCAGCACGCCCAGGCCATCTACCAGCAGACCGTGGTGCTGAAGCTGATGCCGATGAACAATGCCACCGCCATCACCGAAGCCGAGCGCGGCATGATCGCGCGCTGGTTCGAAACGGGCGCCAAGCCCTGACAAGACGGAGACACCGCCCATGCCCAGCATCCACGTGCAACTCTTCGCCGGCCGCACGGTCGAGCAAAAACGCGCCCTGGCCGCCGCCCTGACCGAAGCCACCGTGCGCGTGCTGGGCGGCTCGCCGGAATCGGTGGACGTGATCTTCACCGACGTGCAGCGCCACGACTGGGCCACGGCCGGCGTGCTGTGGTCCGAGAAGGGCTCGCAGCCGCCACCCGAGCCCGCCTGACCGGCCCCCGCACCGCGCGGCTGAGAGCGCCATGGCCACCCTGCTGCTGCGCAACGCCACCTGCCTGGTGACGATGGACGCCAGCCGGCGTGAAATCGCCGGCGGCGGCATCTTCGCTCGCGATGGCGTGATCGAAGCGGTGGGCCCCAGCACCGGGCTGCCGGCCACGGCCGACACCGTGATCGACGCGCGCGACCAGGTGGTGATCCCCGGGCTGGTGAACACGCACCATCACATGTACCAGACGCTGACGCGCGCACTGCGCCCGGCGCAGGATGCATCGCTCTTCGGCTGGCTGCAGGCGCTGTACCCGGTGTGGGCGCGGCTGACGCCGGAGATGCTGGCCACCAGCACCCAGCTGGCCCTGGCCGAGCTGCTGCTGTCGGGCTGCACCACCAGCAGCGACCACCTCTACCTCTTCCCCAACGGCTGCCGGCTGGACGACACGCTGGAAGCCGCGCGCAGCACGGGCATGCGCTTCCACGCCGCGCGCGGCAGCATGAGCGTGGGGCAGTCGCAGGGTGGGCTGCCGCCGGACAGCGTGGTGGAAGACGAGGCCGCTATCCTGGCCGACACGCAGCGCTGCATCGACACCTGGCACGACCCGGCACGCTTTGCGATGCAGCGCATCGTGGTGGCGCCGTGCAGCCCGTTTTCCGTCAGCCGCGGGCTGATGCGCGACGCCGCTCTGCTGGCGCGCAGCTACGGCGCTGGCCACGGCGTGCAGCTGCACACCCACCTGGCCGAAAACGACAGCGACATCGCCTACACGCGCGAAAAGTTCGGCTGCACCCCGGCGCAATACGCCGAAGACCTGGGCTGGCTGGGCCCGGACGTCTGGCACGCGCACTGCGTGAAGCTGGACGCCGCCGGCATCGCGGCCTTCGCCCGCACGGGCACGGGCGTGGCGCACTGCCCGGGCAGCAACATGCGGCTGGGATCGGGCATCGCGCCCGTGCGTGCGATGCGCGACGCCGGCGTGCCGGTGGCGCTGGCGGTGGATGGCTCGGCCAGCAACGACAGCAGCCACCTGCTGGCCGAGGCCCGCCTGGGCCTGCTGCTGCAACGCGTGGGCTTTGGCGCCGAAGCGATGCCGGCACGCGAGATGCTGGAGATCGCCACCCTGGGTGGCGCGCGCGTGCTGGGGCGCGATGACATCGGCGCGCTGGCGCCGGGCATGGCGGCCGACTTCGTGGGCCTGCCGCTGGACGAGGTGGGCCTGGCCGGCGCCCAGCACGACCCGGTGGCCGCCCTGCTGCTGTGCCACCCGCCACGCGTGGCCTGCAGCGTGGTGGCCGGCCAGGTGCTGGTGCGCGACGGGCAGCTGACGCGGCTGGACCTGCCCGCCCTGGTGGCGCGCCACAACCAGGCCGCACGGCGGCTGGTGGGCGGCTGAAGCCAGGGCGGGCTGCTGCCGCGTCAGGGCAGCGGCAGCGAGACGGCGGTTTCGGCGTTGATGAAGCCGTAGCCGCTCAGCGGCGACCAGCCGCGGCCGATGCGGTTGCGCATCACGCCGCTGAAGGTCGATCCGTCGGCCAGCGTGCCGCTGAAGGCGATGCCGCCGCTGGTCGTGATGCCGCTGGGCAGCAGCACGGCCGCGCCGGCCAGATCGGCCGAGGAGCCGTTGACCGACGTGCCCGTGGGCGGCGAGAAGGCCGAGCGGAATTCGTCGCGGTCGATGCCGAAGCGCAGCGCCTTGCCACCGGTGAAGCTGCCGGGCGTGAAGTTCAGCGTCATGCCGAAGAACTGCCCCGCCACCGCCGGCGCCGGGGCCTGGTTGCTGTAGGTGGCCGTGACATCGCCCGCCGTCAGGCCCACGCTGCCGCTGCCGAACACGAA
>JAIXZR010000312.1 GCA_027489455.1 Rubrivivax sp.
CAGCGCGTGGCCGTGGGCCGGGCGATCGTGAAGAAGCCCGAGGTCTTTCTGTTCGACGAGCCGCTGTCCAACCTGGACGCCAAGCTGCGCGCCAGCATGCGCGTGCGCCTGACCGATCTGCACCGCACCCTGCGCGAAGCCGGGCAGCCGGCCACCGTGGTCTATGTGACGCACGACCAGGTCGAGGCCATGACCATGGGCGAACGCATCTGCGTGCTGAAGGACGGCGTCATCCAGCAGGTCGACACGCCCACGGCGCTGTACGACAAGCCGGCCAACGCCTTCGTCGCCAGCTTCATTGGCAGCCCCGAAATGAACATCCAGCCCGCAGCCTTGCAACGCCAGGGTGACGTGCTGGGCCTGGCCCTGGGCGGCACCTGGCTGCCGCTGCCGGCCGAGAAGGCTGCCGCACTGGCCAGCCACACGGGGGACGTGAAGCTGGGCCTGCGCCCCGAACACATCGGCCTGGCGCCACGCGCCGCCGGCCAGACCACGCCGGCCACGGGTGCCCTGCGTTCGCTGGAACACATGGGCAACGAAGTCTTCGTGCACTTCGATCTGGGCGGCGTGCCGCTGACGGCACGCGTGCCTGCGGATGAACTCCACGGCCTGCAAGCCTTGCCCCGTGGCGCCGCGCACCCGGTGCATGTGCAAATGGCGGCCTGCCATGTCTTCGACGCCGCCAGCGGCCTGCGCTTGTGCTGAAGTCGCTTGCTCTGAAGCGGCCCGGGCTGATGACGCGCCGCCAGGGCCTGGTGGTTGCGGCGGCAGCGATGGCTGCACCCTTCGTGCAGGCCCAGGCGCAGCAGGTGTTGCGCTTTGCCTGGTGGGGCGGCGCCGCGCGCCACGGCGCCACGCTCAAGGCCATCGCTGCGTTTCAGGCGCAGAACCCGGGCGTGCGCATCAAGGCCGAATATATGGGCTTCGGCGGCTACCTGGAACGGCTGACGGCCCAGATCGCCGGTGGCTCCGAGCCCGACGTGATGCAGATCAACTGGGCCTGGATGGCCATGTTCAGCAAGCGCGGCAACGGCTTCACCGATCTGCAGCCCTACGCGCCGCTGTTGGCGCTGGACCAGTTCAGTGCCGACGACATCGCCATGGGCCGGGTGATGGGCAAGCTCAACGCGCTGCCGGTGTCCTACACCGCGCGCGTGCTGCTGTGGAACACGGCCACGTTCCAGAGGGCTGGCCTCTCGCTGCCGCGCACGTGGGAAGAGCTCTTCGCCGCCGGCGCCGTCTTCAAGAACAAGCTGGGCGACCGCTACTACCCGCTGGACGGCGAGCTCTACGACATGATGCTGCTGGCCCAGGCCTGGGTGCACCAGAAGCATGGCACGCCCTACCTGGACCCCACGCCCCTGGCTCCGGGCCAGGCCCCGCGCGTGGCGATGAGCCTGGAGGCCGCGCGCGACTGGGTGGCCACCTACCGCCGCCTGGTGGACGGCCACACCGCCACCAGCCTGCCGCTGCGCGCCAGCCTGGGCGGGGCCGAGAAGCCCACCGAACAGCAGCAGGACTGGGTGCTGGGCCACTGGGCCGGCAACTACACCTGGGACAGCGTGATCGGCCTGCGCGCCGGCAACCTCAAGCCGCCTCAGGCGCTGGCACTCGGCGAGTTCCCCACGCTGCCGGGCGCGAAGAACAGCGGCCTGTTCGGCCGCCCCACGCTGATGTACGCCGTGGGCCGCAACAGCAAGCAGCCCGAGGTGGCGGCGCGCTTCATCAACTACCTGCTCACCAGCCCCGAGGCAGCGCTGATCCTGGGCCGCACCCGCGGCGCGCCATCGGCCCGCACGCCGCTGAAGGTGCTGATCGACGGGAACCTGCTGCCCCCGCTGGAACTGCAGGCGCACCGGCAGATCCAGGCGCTGAAAGCCGCCGGCCGCATCGACCTGCCCGCGCCGCTGTTCGAACACGCGCGCCTGCACAAGTTCATGCGCGAGGTCTTCGAGACCGTGGCCTATGGCAAGAGCAACGACACAGACGCCGCGCGCCGCCTGGTCGAGGAGGGCGGCTCGCTGCTGCGCCGTATTCGCTGATGGGAAGAATGATGATGATGAAACACCAGGGGCATCGATGAGCAAAGGTACGCAGCGGCAGTTCAGCTTCCAGATCAGGTCCGACGCCGACACCGGCGCGCGCGTCACCCGCCTGACGCCGCCCGACGTCACCTGCCACCGCAATTACTTCTACCAAAAGTGCTTCAGCAACGACGGCACGAAGCTCGTCTTCGCCGGTGAATTCGGCCCCCAGCCCAGCCCGCACTGGAACTACCTGCTGCTGGACCTGCAGACCCAGGTGGCCATGCAGCTGACCGACCAGCGCGGCGAGAACACCTTCGGCGGCTTCCTGAGCCCTGACGACGAGTACCTGTACTTCGTGCGCGCCGAACGCCAGTTGATCCGCCTGCACCTCGCCGACCTGCGCGAAGAAGTCGTCTACACCGTGCCCGAGGGCTGGGTGGGCTACGGCACCTGGGTGGCCAACAGCGCCTGCACCAAGCTCGTGGGCATCGAGATCGCGGCCGAGGACTGGTTCCCCTTGAGCGACTGGCGCAAGTTCGACGAGATGTTCCACAAGCAGCCGCGCTGCCAGCTCTTCAGCGTGGCGCTGACCGGCCCGCAGGCAGGCCAGCGCACGCCCATCCTGGAACAGAAGGGCTGGCTCGGCCACCCGCAATACCGCCCCGGCGACGACCACACGGTGGCCTACTGCCACGAAGGCCCGCACGACCTGGTGGACGCACGCATGTGGTTCATCAACGAAGACGGCACGAACCGCCGCTGCGGCAAGGCCCATGCGCCCGGAGAAAGCTGCACGCACGAATTCTGGGTGCCCGATGGCTCGAAGATGATCTACGTCAGCTACTTCAAGGACAGGCCGCAGGAACGCTGGATCCGCGCGCTGGACCCGGTGACGCTGGCCGACGCGCCGCTGATGACGATGCCGGCCTGCTCCCACCTGATGAGTAACGCTGATGGCAGCCTGATCGTGGGTGACGGCTGCGGCCAGGCCGATGCGTCCGACAGCGGCGCGGCCAACACCATGAAGCAGGGCGACCCGTACCTGCATCTCTTCGACGTGAAGGCCGGCACGCACCGGCCCATCGCGCGGCATGACAGCAGCTGGGGCGTCTACAAGGGCAGCCGGCAGGTGACGCACCCGCACCCCAGCTTCACGCCAGACGGCCGGCAGGTGCTGTACAGCGCCGATGGCGAAGGCGAGCCGGCGCTGTTTCTGGCGGCGCTGTGATGCGGTGGCGCTGGGCGGGCCTGGCCGCGATGCTGCTGCTGGCCGGTTGCAGCACGCCCGAGCCACTGGCCGTGCCCCACACGCCCGAGCGCCCGCAGCTGAGCGCCGCGCAAGCCGCCACGCAGACGGTTGGCGACTACCTGGCCCAGGGACCAGCGCCCTGGCAGCCTGCAGCCTTGCCAGATGCCCCAGCCTTGCAGGCCCTCAAGCCGGATTTCGTCGTTGCGGCTGACGGCAGCGGCACGCACCGCAGCGTGCAGGCGGCGCTGGACGCGCTGCCCGCCCGGGCCGCCGATGGGCCCGCCGGCCGCCGCCACGCCATCTTCGTCAAGCCCGGCGTGTACCGCGAGATCGTCTGCGTGCGCGGCAAGGTGCCCTTCCTGCTGTACGGCAGCGCGGCCGATGCCGGCGCCACCGTCATCGTGGAAGGCCGCTACAACGCCCTGCCCAAGCGCCCGGGCATCGACCCGGCCAACCCCTGCGACCCGGCACTGGCGGCTACCAGCTACGGCACCTCGGGCAGCGCCAGCGTGGCGCTGTACGGCGACGACATCCAGGTGGCCTTTCTGACCATCGCCAACGATGCCATGGACGGCGTGAAGGACGGCATCGGCTACCCGGCAGGCGCCGGCGAAAGCGGTGGCGCCCAGGCCGTGGCACTGATGACCCAGGGCGACCGCATCCAGCTGCACCGCGTGCGCCTGCTGGGCCACCAGGACACGCTGATGGTGCGCGCGCCCACGCCCACCGCCGCAGCGCGCGTGCACGTGACCGACAGCCTCATCACGGGCGATGTCGACTTCATCTTCGGCGACGCCACGCTGGTGGTCGAACGCAGCACGATCCGCAGCCGCGCCGGGCGCCGTGTGCCCGGCAACGGCGGCCATGTGCTGGCGCCCAGCACGGCCGCGGCCGTGCGGCTGGGCTTCCTGGTCGTGAACAGCCGCTTCGAGGGCGAAGCCGGGCTGGCGCCGGGCAGCATCTCACTGGGCCGCGCCTGGGATTTCGCCGTGCCGCGCGGGGCCTGGCAGCCCGGCGTCTCGCCCAACGGCCAGGCCCTGGTGCGTGACAGCGCCCTGGGCGCGCACCTGGGCCCCTGGTCGGCCAGCACATCGCGCCGGCCCTTCAGCGCCAGCGGCCCGCAGGCCAACCGCATGGCCGAATTCCGCAACACGCCGCTGGTGGAACGCCAGGCCCTGGGCCGGGAAGTGCTGGCCGCAGGCGACGGCTGGGCCGCGGCCGAAGGCGGCACGCGCGGCGGTGCCGATGCCCGGCCCGAACACGTGCGCGAAGTGCGCAACCGGGCGGAACTTGCCGCCGCCCTGGCGCTGGGCGACGTGCCCAAGATCATCCACGTGCGCGGCCGCATCGACCTGAGCACGGATGACGCCGGCCGCCCCCTGGGCTTTGCCGACTACCGTGACCCGGCGTACGACGAAGCCGCCTTCGACACCGCCTACGCCCCGGCCACCTGGGGCCGCCGCAAGCCCGAAGGCGCGCAGGAAGAAGCCCGTCGCCGGTCCGCCCGCAACCAGGCTGATCGCGTGGTGCTGCGCGTGCCTTCCAACACCACGCTGCTGGGCTTGGGCAGCGACGCGCACATCGTGAACGGCATGCTGCTGCTGGACGGCGTGCGCCAGGTCATCGTGCGCCACATCCGCTTCAGCGACGCCTTCGACCACTTCCCCGCCTGGGACCCGAACGACAACGCCAGCGGCGAATGGAACAGCGACTACGACACGCTGAGCCTGCGCCGCAGCACGCACGTGTGGGTGGACCACTGCAGCTTCGACGACGGCGCGCGCATCGACACCACTGCCGCGACGCGCCTGGGCCGCAAGGTGCAGCACCACGACGGCTTGCTGGACATCACGCAGCAGAGCGACCTCGTAACCGTCAGCTGGAACCACTTCCGCGACCACGACAAGACCAGCCTGGTGGGCAGTGGCGACGGTGTGGCCGCCGATGCCGGCCGCTTGCGCGTGAGTTACCACCACAACCTCTGGGAGAACACCATGTCGCGCCAGCCGCGCGTGCGCTACGGGCAGGTGCACGTCTACAACAACCTCTACCTGGGTCGCCGCGGCGGGCCCTACCCGTACGACTACGCCATCGGCCTGGGCCACCAGTCGCGCGTGTTCAGCGAAAACAACGTCTGGGACATCGCCGGCGGCGTGCCCGTGAAGCGCTGGAATGGCGACGCCTTCTTCGACCGTGGCTCCATCGTCAACGGCCGCCCCGTCGATCTGCTGGGCGCCGTGCGCGCAGCCAACCCCGGCGTGGCTATCCGCGGCGACGTGGGCTGGGTGCCCGTGCACACCACCGGGCTGGAGCCTGCCGCTGCGGTGGCCGCGCGCGTGCGCGCCGGTGCGGGTGCCGGGCGATGACCCTGCCAAGCGCCGGCCCGGCCCTGGGCCGCGTGCTGCTCACAGGCGCTGCAGGCACCCTGGGCCGCGGTTTGCGCAGCGGCCTGGCGCCCGCCTGCCGCGTACTGCGTGTCAGCGACATCAGCGCGTTAGGCCCTGCCGCGCCGAACGAAGAGCTACAGCCCTGCGCGCTGGAAGACCGCGCCGGCATGCAGGCCCTGCTGCAGGGCGTGGATGCGGTGGTGCACTTCGGCGGCGTGCCCACCGAAGCGCCCTTCGATGCCCTCCTGCCGGCCAACATCGCGGGCGTCTTCCACCTCTTCGAAGCCGCCCGCTTGCAGGGCGTGCGCCGCGTGGTGCTGGCCAGTTCCAACCACGCCATCGGCGCCTACCCGCAGAGCCAGACCCTGGGCGCCGATGCCCTGCCGCGGCCCGACACCCTGTACGGTGCCACCAAGGTCTGGGCCGAGACCCTGGCGCAGCTGTACTGGTGCCGCCACGGCATCGAAAGCGTCTGCCTGCGCATCGGCAGCGCCGTGCCCGTGCCTGTGAACCGCCGCATGCTGGCCACCTGGATCAGCCCGGGCGACCTGCTGCGCCTGGTGCTGGCGGCGCTGACGGCGCCTGCCGTGGGCCACCGCATCGTCTACGGCGCCAGCGCCAGCACCCAGCCGATCTGGGACATGGCACCGGGTGCGGCCATCGGCTATGTGCCGCAAGACAGCAGTGAGCCCTGGCGCGCGGCCATCGAAGCTGCCGACCCGGCAGACCCCGCAGACCCGCTCCTGCGCTGGCACGGTGGCGACTACATGACGCTGGGCCCTTTCGGCTGAAGGCGCAGGTGCGGTAGCGGTGTGGTCCCCGCGGCTAAGGGGTTGCTCCAACGGCCTGGGCTTCTTCAGCCCGGCCGCGCCGGCCGGTGGTGCCTACGTGGTGTCGACGGGCACGTCGGTGGCCAACCTGGCGCTGGGCACGCTGGTGGGGGCGTCGAGCACGTACAACAGTGGCGGCACGACGCTGGTGTCGCAGTGGAACCTGAACAGCTCGAGCAACTATTTCGGCTTCCGCTTCTTCAATGAAGCGAGCGGGCAGGTTCATTACGGCTGGGGCCAGTTCTCGCTGGCTGGCACGCCCAACGGCGTGGGGCGCGCACTCGTGGCCTACGCGTATGAGAGCACCCCGGGCCTGGCCATCGCCGTGGGCGCCGTGCCCGAGCCCGCCACTTACGGCCTGATGGCCCTGGGCATGGCCGGCGTGCTGCTGGCCGCCCGCCGCCGCAAGGCCGGCTGAGCACCCCGCCAGGCTGCCCGCAGCACCGGCCCCCGCAGCAGCGCTGTCGGGGGCTTTTTTGTGGGCGCCCGGCGTTCAGCGTGGGGCGACGGGCTCTTCTGGCCGAAGCCGCCGCGGCGTCCCCTGCGCAGAGGACGCAGGCCCCCGTTCAGGGGAGCGGGGCTCCACCGACCAGCGGACGTGGCGCGCTGTCGGTCCCATCGCCAGGGGATGCCCCGGCCAGCGGGGCCCGCGAGCATGAAAGCGCCTTTTCATCCACCGGAGCCCACCATGCCCACCCTGCCTGCTTCCCTGTCCCGCAGCCTGCTCACCGAGCGCCTGACGCTCAGCCCCGCCATCGCCCTGTTCCCGCGCTGCCGCCCGCGCATCCTGGTCGTCACCGACGGCGGGCTGGGCTTCGGTACCGGGGGCTTCGGCCTCTCGCGCTTCATCGAGGCCATCACCACCGACCCCAGCGTCACGCTGCGGCCCACGCTCACGCTGGCGCACCGCGGCGCGCACGCTTCGCCGGTCAACATCGGCGGCGTCTCCTACATCGTGCGCAACAACCTGGATTTCTCGGCGCTGAACCCGGCGCTGACAGTGGCCAACTACGACCAGGTCTGGATGTTCGGCATCAACGCCGGCGCCGGCATCAGCGATGCCGAAGTGGCCACGCTGGCGCGCTTCATGAACGCCGGCGGCGGCGTGTTTTCCACCGGAGACCACGCCACCCTGGGCGCGGCCATGGGCGCGCGGCTGCCGCGCATCCGCCACATGCGCGACTGGTCCAGCGTGCCCATGGGCAGTGAAGCGCTGCCCGGTGCTCTGCGGCGCATCGATACCGTCGTCAACCCCGGCGCCAACGGCGTGCACGAGTTCAGCGACCAGGGCGACGACATTCCGCAGCGCATCTTCCCCAACTACGCCGTCAGCGGCGCGGGCGGGGCGGCGGGCTGGACGGCCACCGTGCACCCGCTGCTGCTGCTGTCGGGCGCCGCGGTCTCGCGCGCCAGCGGCGACCCCACGCTGTTTGCCAACGACATGGACGTGCTGCCGGACCACCCGCACGAAAGCGAGTGCTTCGCCGTCACCAGCGTGGCCACGCTGAACGGCAACTACACCGAGGCCGGGCAGAACTTTGCCGAGTTCCCGCCTGCATCGGCCGGCGGCGCGCGTTTTGGCGCCGAGATCGTGGCCTTCGGTGTCTCGGGTGGGCGCAGCGTGCTCAACAACGTCTGGAAGCCGCCGGTGACGCCGCGCATGTTCGGCGTGATCTCGGCCTACGACGGGCACCGTGCCGCGCCTCTGGCCGGCCAGGTGGCACGGCCGGGCCGCATCACCTGCGATTCGACCTGGCACCACTTCGTCAACGTCAACCTCAACGGCCTGGGCACGGGCGCAGGCGCGGCCTTCACGCCGGGCCCGCAGTTGCTCAAGATCTACCGCTACTACCAGAACATGGTGAGCTGGCTTCAGCCTTCCAACCGGCGCATCTGCCCGCTGGTGGCCAGCCTGGTGTCGGCCCGCTTCCACCCTGATTTGCTGGAAGACTTGGCGGCCGTGCGCGACCTGAGGGCGGCGGATACGGCGGAGAGCATCGGCCTGGGCCTGGCCGAGCTGATCGATGCCGAGCAGGGCCCGGGCAGCGCCCGCCGCCTGGTGCTGGAAGCGCTCCGGGCCGCGCCGGCCAGTGCCGCACTGGCCGACCAGCTGGACGACATGGCGCCGCACTTCACGGCCGACGATATGACGCGCCTGACCGCCACTGCGCTGGGCCGCGTGCTGGGCGAACTGGTGCCCAGCCTGCCCGGGCTGGAAGACACCGACATGCTCAAGATGCTGGCCGACGAACGCCACGCGAAGCTGGAAGACGACGCAATGAAGGTGCTGGCCCGGGCCGTGACCGAAGGCGCCAAGCGCCAGCTCGACCGGCTGGAGCGTCGCGGCCGGCTGCTCAAGGCCGTGGCAGGCTGAGCCCGGTCGGGCGGGTCGCGATGCTGGCGATCTCGCGAGCCGGCGGCGGGGGCAGACCCCTCGGGTGTCTGCCCCCAAGCCCCCGCAGACCCCGTGATCCGGGGGTTGTCCCCTCGACCGAGGGATGACAGCGTCGCAGGGTTGTCAAAGCGCCGCGTCCCAGATGGGACTCATCAAGGCGCCGCCGGCAACCCCCACTGTCTCTACCTAAAGTTTCAGGAGTCGAGATGCAAATGTTTACTTCAAGCGCCACTGGCACCTTGCGCCGCACCGCCGTCGCTGCCGCTACTGGCGCTGCGCTGATGATGGCGGCCTCGTCGTCGATGGCTGCGATCGTCTGGAGCGGCACGGTGAACCTCACCGTGCCCAACGACTTTGGCGGCCTATATCTGAACCTCGTGTCCGGCCAGTCTGGCACGACGCCATCTGCAGCTCCGGGCTGGGACATCAACCCCTTTGGTACGGGTGTGATGCAGTTCTTCACCTCTACCACGGCGCCGAACTCGACCACGAACTCCGGCATCACCGGGGTCGTGGCCCTCAATGCAACCATCGGCCCTGGCTCCACCTTCAGCTCGGGCACCGTGACACCTCTGGCATCACTGTGGAACCTGAACAGCACCAATAACTATGTGGGCTTGCGCTTCCTGAACGAACCGACCGGGACCACCCACTTCGGCTGGATCCAGATGGGCTTCGGGGCCAACTTGGGGATCCGGAGCATCGTCAGCTATGCCTTTGAGTCCACGCCTCTGACGGCCATCCAGGCAGGCGTCATCCCCGAGCCTGGCACCTACGCCCTGATGGGCCTGGGTCTGGCCGGTCTGATGGTGGCCGCCCGCCGCCGCAAGCAGGCGTGATCCCAAGGGCTGCGCGAAGCGCGCAGCCCGCCCATCGCTACTGAGTAGCTGTTGCCCGACCCAATAAAATCAACAACTTACCAGCATTCACAGGTCACCTCGTCTTGCGCGCCCGGGCCTCCCCGAGCAGAGCAGCTACCGCCGGGTTTCCCTGCGAGGGTCAAGCCAGAGAAGGTCAGGTGACTTTGCCAATGGTCACGAAGACAAGCGAGGCAACGCCGCACAGGGGCTAAGACGCTTACCGCATCTTGCCGGGATGTGGCGACATTCCCTTCCAGGCTAGCCGCTGTGCGTCGGGGTGTCCTTGACGGGTGATGTCATCAGGCAGGTTGATGGGCTCGATCTGAGCTTACGCTCAGAATGCTTGAGCTAACGGCCGAACTTTTCTGCGACTAGACGGACGAGCACAAGGTACACAACAGCGAAGACCATGAACACAGGCCCAGTTGTCCAAATCTCCAGCTGATCATGGAAGACCGCCATCGGAAACAGCCCGAGCGTGTAAACGTAGATTCTCTTCATTGGGGCGCAATAGTTTTTTGCCTTAGCCATTGGCAGAAAGCCACGAAATGAGGCCTGGATCTGACTCCAGACGTTGAGCAATCCAGTAGCGACCATCTAGTTTCACTATCGCATACTTAATCGTCGGTGGGGCATTATCACCATCCCCAATCAACTTGACCACCTTCAGCGACGAATATTCTACGAGCGATCGATTATCTGCCCGCACAAACCGGTACCCGTGCGCCGCAGATGGCTCAAGCTCGATCGGCCTAAATCTCCACAGCGCAGCCATTGCAGCAAAGACGAGGCCAGTGCAAAAGAAGAGCATCACCAATAGCATCAACGGAACAGTCATCGACTTTGCCGCGGCATTTGTGGAACTGGTGACCAGCAAGAAGGCAATATATCCAGACAACACAAAGGCTGATAGAGCGGCAAAGACTGAAAGTGTAAAACCCTTGCTCATTTGACGCACCCACATGAAGGCGTTGCAGTATTTTGCCCGGCAAAGTTTCCCAACACACTGCCGGTTGCTGACAATGACGCGCCAGGCAGACCGGCCAGCGCTCTCTGTAAAACCTGACTTACTACGCTCCCAGCGAAGCGAGTTCCGGTAGCCCCAGGCGCAAGTAAGCCGCCGAAAGCTCCGCCGATTGCTGATCCGCCGATAGCCCCTAAATTAATCCCTGTAAAGCACGGATCATCAATCGCTTGTGCTTGACCTAGAGTGTTCCCTACCGCTCCGGTAAAGGCTCTTAGTCCAGAGTTCCAAGCAAGGGCAGATCCTAATGAGCCGGTAGCTCCTGGGGTAATTAGGGGTCCCAAAGCACCTATAAGCGCACCTCCGACGCCTCCAACGACCGCTCCTCTGAAAACATTGCCGCCAGTTATATAGGCGCCGTATCCTCCAGTTGCGGCACCGATTAAACCTCCTGCGATGGCGCCTGGAACGCCAAAGACTAAACCCTCTGGATCTGCGTAAATGAATGGGTTCCCGCCTACATAGGCATAAGTGTTGATGCCACCCCCCAGCCCGATGGGGTCTGACTGGGTATAGCGGCCTGTCGTTGGGTCATACATCCTGTGCCAGTTCTGATGTAGGCCAGATTCGGCGTCATAGTACTGTCCTGGGAACCTGAGATTCACCACAGCGGTTCCAGTCGGCGATTCCGTTCCAAACGATGGGCCGCCCCATTGCCAAGTTACTTGCCCGGACGCATCGGTTCCGATCCGCGGAGTTCCGAGGTGGTCGGCGTGCAGGTAAAGCGGCACGGTTGGCCCGCTGCCTGTCGACTGAGCGACCGGTGCCCCGTCGACCCAAGCGTATACCCTCACAGGCGTACCTGCCGTTGTGCTTTCTTCGAGAAGTAGCCCGTCTGGACCCCAGTGGAACAGCGTCGTCCCGGTCGACGTTGTTTTTGAAGCTCGCAGCGCATCCGCTCGGTAGACGTAGGTTCCAACCGTCGCTCCGTTCGACGCGGCCTGAACCAACTTCCCAGCCTCGCTGTACACGAAGGACCGTGCTCCGATGGCTGCCGTGTTGCCCACAGCGTCGAGCACGATAGTTCCCGCATGGCTAGTCGCCATACGGTTGCTGTTGACCAGATAGCCGTAGTTGCCCGAGCCATCGCTCAGGCGATTCCCATTGGCGTCCCAGCCGAACGACTGACCCGGCTCGCTGAGCAGGCGATTCAGCGCGTCATATCCCAGGCTTCGGGTAGATCCGCCGTAGCTCATCGTGGCGATGTTGCTCGCGCCGTCATAGGTGTACGACCGAGTTTCGATCGAACCGACCGTCCAAACGACCAACCGGCCCGCCGTGTCGTAGGTCCTGCTCTCCACGACGCCGTTGCCGAAGGTCTGGCCTGTTGGCAGACCGTCTGAACGGTAGGTGCGGCCCGTGACCAGGTTTTGGCCTGCTGAGCTGACGCTGGCGACCTGCCCGTTGGCGTCATAGCTGTAGGTGACTTGCCGACCAGAGGGCGCGGTGATGGTGACGGGCCGATCAAATGCCGTCCACGTGTAGCCAGTGACGAACACCTGCCCGCCCAGGGCCGTGGAAGCTGTCCAGGTCTCCGTTGAGACGCGGCCCAGCCCGTCGTACGCAAAGCTTCTGGCACCGCTCGCGTCGGTCACCTGGCACAGCCTGCCAGCTCCGCACGAGTCATACGTGTAGGACACGTTCTCAGCGCCAGACGGGTAAGAGATGCTGATGACGCGGCCGATCGCGTCGTAGGCGTAGCCGGTCAGCACTCCGCGTGCATCTGTCCTGCTGATCAGATTCCCGCCACCGTCGTAGCCGAGACTGACAGTGCCGCGGTCAGGACTGTGCTCCTTGAGCACATTGCCAAGGTCGTCGATCTCGAATCCAAAAGTCGCACCGTTGGGCGTCACCAGCTGTGCGATCTCCCCACCAGGCGTGAATGCAGCCGTGGTGCTGCCGTTCGCCGCATTGACGGTTTTCCAGAGCCGATTGAGGGCGTCGAACTCATTCGTCGTGATGTTCCCGCGCCCGTCTTGAACCTGCAGCACGTTGCCCAAAGCATCCGTGATGATGCTGGTCGTTGCGCCAGCTGCGGTGATGTACGACAGGTAGCTGCGGGCGTTGTAGACCATCGTCACCGCAGAGGCCACGGTTCCCGATGCATCCTTGACTGTCTGCGAGGTCCGATTGCTGCGAGTGTCGTAGCTGTACACCACCTGGTTGCCAGACTGGTCCGTGACGTTCAGCAGCTGATCGGCGCCATCGTAGACATAGGTCAGAACCTGGCCGCTCGGCACACTGGCCGTGTGCAGCCGGTTTGCGAGGTCATAGGTGAACCCGGTAGTGCGGCTCGTTCCGCCGCCCGTCTCGGTGATGCTGGCCAGGTTCCCCCGCGGCGAGTAGGTGTAGATGGTGACGATGCCGTCCGGCGCCGTCTTCTGCGTCAGCCTGCCCGCACCGTCGTAGTTGTCGAAGGTCGCCACGTGGCCCAGGGAGTTGGTGACCCTGCGCAGCTGACCGCATGCACCACCGCTGGTGCAGTTCCAATACTCCAGGCTCACCGTGTCAATGACATCTGATCTGGGGCCATCCAGCCCCGCGACCTGACCTGTCGCGTCGTACGTGATCGAGATCACCCGGCTCACTGCCGCACCGGTTGGCGTAAAGCCGGAGACCGTCACGCTCGTCGGCAAGAGCGGAAACCTGGTGTCGGCGTAGCCGTAGCTGGTGGTCTTTGCCAAGCCAGGTGCCACGCTGGGCTCTGACACCGCCTGTCGGATCGCGAAGAAGGTGTCTGCGTAGGAGGTAGAGGTCGTGTGGGCGATCGCCGTCCCTGCAGCACGCGTCTGCGCCACCAGGCGATTCGCCGCGTCATAGGCGTAGGTTGTTGTCTGTCCTTCCTCGTTCGTGACGCTCGAAACGTTCCCGGCGCCGTCGTAGCTCTTCCCGACCGTTTTGACGTCGGCACTGTTGGTGATCGCGTTGGTCTTGTTGATACCGAAGAGCCGCTCTCTCACCTTCGTGACCATGCGACCGAACGAGTCAGTGATCGTCGCGATGAACCCATCTGAGCTGAAGGACAGCAGCTTGGCGCCAGTCCCGCCGGCTCTGGACGTCCCGTTGGCCAGCAGTCGTTCCCGCTCGTAGGTGTACGTCGAGATCCGGGTTCCGGTGCCATCCACAATGCCCGTGAGCCCGTGCGGGAAGAACATGGCCTCGTACAGGTACTGACGGTTCGAGCCGTCTGGGTACGCCGCTGACATCAGGTTGGAGGACGCGATGGTGAAAGTCACCTTCTTTCCAGCGGCATCAGTGACCGACACAGTGTTGCCGGCGTACCCGAAACTCAGTTTGTGTCCGAAGGGCCCTATGACCTGGGTCAGGATACCCACTGACTGGTCGACCGTTGTCACCATCCCGCGTGCGTCGCGAACGGCGGTCAGCAGCCCGAACTTGTCGTAGACCTCCACCGTCCCGTTCTGAAGCGCCAGTTCGTAGCTCGACTCCTTCTCTTCGAGTCGAAGCTTGCTGTCCGTCTCGGCCGACCAAAATCCGATGCTGCCGGTGCCATTGAACTTCTGTTTGGCGCCGTCCGGTCGCAGGGCGACGATCTGGTTCCCTGTTCGTTCGAGGCGCATCGACCAGTTGTGTACCCAGCCGATACCCAGGTTGGCGAGGTTTCTGGTCTCGAAGCTGTTGTAGGTCCGCACGAAGCCAGGCACGCCGTTCCCGCCGACGATGTCGACCTCCCGCTGTACCTTGTTCCCGATCGCCGAATTGATCGGGTTTCCCTCGGCCTCGCTCTTCGAAGATTCACCACCACCCTGTGTCTGAGCCGAGCACGGGTCGTCATCACCGCCTCCGCCGCCACCACCCCCGCCACCACAGCCCTTCTGGTTCGCAGAGCTGAAATCGGAGAAGGCACTGTTGACGCAATCATCTGGGCCCGGACCTACGAACTTGGTTCCCGGAGGACAAGCACTGTTCCTGCTGACGAAGTAGTCGTAGCGAACCGACGTGCCCCAGAAGGAGTAGCACGCCGTGCCAGCTGGCTTCTTCATCTGCACACGCGTCACCCGCGTGAGACCGATGCCGTGGGGCTCTGCGTTGTTGTTGCAGGCGCTGTAGTACATGCTGCCATCGGCGCCGCACGTGTACCGAACCGGTTCCGCGTTGCACGCCGCAGCAGCCTCCGACACGGAGCCGAAGTAACGCTCGCTGGTACTGGTGGCTTGCGAGAAAGACTCCGTCCACCCCATCAACGCCGCGGCGCATAGCGCCACAACGCGAAACCACTTCCATCCCACTGCTAAATCCGTTTTCACTTGCTCTCCTGACCGAACTGGACCTCGCCCAGCGCAGCCAAGATTTTTCAAGCATTCGGCTATAACACAGAGGATTCTTTCGCTTGCATCCAGCCGCGCACGGCCAGTTAGCCGTTACGGCGAAACGACAGCAAGAACGTCAAGTTCAATGAATTTCTTGAGGCTTCTACTAAGTAGCTTTCTGCTTCGTGAAGAAGCCATCGTGTTATCGCGAGTCTGTCGGACAATCTCGGCCAGCGAGACTTGCTTTCTCAGGTCTCACCACCATCACCCCGAACGCCGGCGCTTCTCGAAGGCCTTGGCTTAGATCGAATCAGTCGGATCGAGATGAAAGTAAACCTGATTGGAATGATCCTCAACAATGTGGGACGTCAGTGGTTCGACGGACTTGTTGTCGATGACGACGGGAGGTCGATGCCAGCAGCTGACTCGCTTCACGCGCTCATCATGGAATATGCCAAGGTCGTCAATGGCGAAAAATCGGATCTGGTCGTCGCGTCTGCAGAGGTGCTGACGCCACCCTCTACTGCTGAACCCCTTGAAGTCGTCGATGCCAATCCGCAGACGGAAGATCAAGCTGCCGGCGCTCCCGATAGCCTTCAGTGGGATTGGTTTGCCTTGGTCGAGCAGCTCATGACACAGCTGCAGATTACCCAAGACAACCAACTGGCAGAAGTCATTGGTGTTGGACCGAGCCAGATCTCGAACTGGAGAAAGTCTAGAAGCGACCTCGGGCCGGTTACGAAACTCGTGATACTCGACAGGCTTCGCTACGAATTTGCAGGTCATGCTCTGCGAGCCCTTGTCCCCGCCTCAAACGTCAAACAGTCCACACAGGTGTAACCGTCCTGGTACTAGTTCGCTGTGTCGGGTGCCTTCGCATTCCTTTCAGATGCTCCGGGGTACTGGGGCGAAGGCTGAAGCCCTTGGTCACGGGAAAAGAAAAATCCCCGGCTCAACAGTCGTTGAACGCGGGGATTTAGGGGCAAGGGCTTAGCAAGGAGGCTAGCGCCGCGTCGCCTTGAGGTCGGCAATGGCTTTTCTGTCCTTTCGAAGCAGCGCTTCATGTTCTGCCGGATCGACGAACATAGGAGCGAACTCCGCGGTGTGTGGAAAATCGATCAGCTGGAGCAGCCTGAACTTCTTCGGTACGGGCATCGGTCGCCTTACGCTAGTCCAGTCGCAGATCACTGGGCGTGCGACTTCGAGCACTACCGCGACGTCAAGGTCGTGCGACAGTTGGTACTTGGCCTTAAAGGCATCGATGAGTTCTCGGTTGTTCATGGTCTTTCCTGCAGGCAACGTCGGCGACGTCTCTTACCTTGCCGGCAGCAATGCCACACAAGAGTCAACAACTCGGTCTGAGCGCAGTTGGGTTCTCGCGTTCGTCCGAGCGCTCCCTGCACCTGAGACAACGTCCAGCTTGCGCACGACGATCTACACCTTCAACACTCTGTTGTTCGCTCAATCGATCCCGAAGCGCTTGAGCACTGGCTCCCAAGCCGCAGCCGCTTCCGGATTCGCCAGCTTCCATCGCTGAAGCTCGGCGCCCCTGAAAACCCAGTTCTTGATGCTGCCCGCACCTGCGCGGGACAAGGGTTCTCTGGGCGCCGCGTCATTCGACAGAAACCGTGCGGGACGTGACGGCGTTTCCGTATAGGACTTGACGAAGCGTCGGCTACTCTCATCCCACAACAAGTTCGGTACCGCCGGTCGCTTGCCGAAGCCGTGCGCGAGCCCCTCAGCCATTTCAGGGAAAAGTAGGCTCAGCAAGCGGTCGTACTTGGTCGACCTGAGGTACATGAAGTCCTGGCGCTTCACTGCCGCGATCACGCTGCTCCTCCATGCGTCGAACCATGTGAAAACACGCGCATCCTCCGGCAGCGTCGGCAGATACGCCTTGACTGCAATGAGGTAGAGCGTCCAGTCGTGCCGATTGCCAGGCTGGGACTGCTGAATCGCGTTCAAGACTTCGACGGCCGTAGCGAATCCGTATCCGACGCCACGGTTGTTCCGGATAGACAGCAGCCTTGACAAGATTCGGTGGTGACCCAGCAGGTCTTCGTCTCCGGCCTCGGGAAACCCGCGCTGACTCATGTCCTCGACAGTGATCGCAACGGCCGTTCTGGCTGCCATCACCTCATCGCTGCGCTCAGCTCCTGCTGGCAACCTGCTGTCCTCGTCCAGCATCTTCTCAACCGCCGCGAGGTACCTGACCGCCAAGTCCCTGATCGGCGTGTCCTTTACACGCTGGTGCCGTTCCGCGGCGATGCGCTCTGCCTCCAGCTTGAGGTCCCTCTCATCTTCCATCTCTCTTCGAAGTGAAGTTCGAAGTTCATTCAAGCCTGGATAGCACAGCCAGCGTTTACCCACAACCTGGAGAACTACGAGACGACGAAGCTCCTCGCGGGTGACCCGACCGCCAGTCATCGACAAGTCGATCTCCAGAGCGGCGCATCCTTGTTCACGGATTCGTGTCTCACGAGCCTCGTCGATCGTATTGGTCACCGTGACTTCGATGACGAGCGGGTCGAACACGCGCCCGTTGTCGGCTCGTGCCACGGAGACGACATCCGGAACCAGAGGACGCATGCGCTGCTCAAGGCGCGTGTCGGACAACGACAAGACGCTCTGGGGGACGGACCAGCGTCGATGCAGCGTAGGATGTCCGTCAGTTTTCAGCTCTTCCAGACCGTCCAAGCCGGGAACGGCGATCTTCTCCGCTGCCTCCAGAATGCGCTTCACTTCGTGGTGTAGCAGCGTCTCTCGCTTCATCGCTGGGCTGAGGTCGTTGGGCAGCACAAGGTCTTCTGGAAGCCAATCCAGCGCGTCCATGGCCATGCCCTTTGCCTGGCGGGCGGCATCGGCTCGCAGTTCGGCTTCGTTCCAGTGCGAACGCCAGCAGATGCCCTCCGGCAAGATCTGCAAACGCTTTCGAATCTCGTCTTGGTCCATGCCGGCAACCGAAGCATCGACATTGATCGTGATCGTTGGCACAAGCGTCGTTTCGCCGTCGTCGTCTGCTTGTTCTGTGATGCCACCGGTAAGCGCCACGCGGAGCTGCCTCCCGTCGTCCAAGGTCAGCACGGCGAACGTCCGGTCTCTGAAGTCGATGCTGGAAACGCGAACGCGCTGAGGCGGTACCTCGACCCAAGCCTGGTGCACCGCACCGCTCAGGCCCTCAGCTGAGGCAGAAACGCGGCGGCGGGGGAGCTCGATCACGCCTTCTTCTGCGAGCAGCCTCATCGCAGCTGCGCGAGCCGCCAGGACCGCGCACTCGTCGCGCTCTGCGCCTTCAGGATGCCGGAAGTGAGGCCTGCGGACCACCTTCTCTTTGGCTGCGTTGACCGCGATCAAGGGGAGCCTGCAGCTCGGGCACTCGCATCCGCAACGATTGCCCCTGTGGTCCGCGTCTATCTCGCCGATGTAGCGTGGCTCTCCGGTCTCGATGTCGCGCGCCCAAGCCATGACCAGTTCGCCGAGCGCAGCCTTAGCGCCCTGGGCGGAGTCAGACCTAATCTTGACGGAGGGTGAAGCGATCCGTGCCATGGATGGTCAATAGATCAGGCGTGTACCGGAAAAGCTGCCAGGACCTGAGGAAGTCGGCCCTCGACTCGCGCACGCAGGTCCTCATCCTCTTTGCACGTCTGCATAAATGTGCCGACGGCATGGACCGCGTCGTTGATGAAGGACGCAGTGCCGATGATCACGAGTCGCTCGTCTTGTTCCGGGTCATACGCGTGCTTGCCGCCATCCTGGTACGCGAACTTCTTCGAGTCAGGGTACTTGTCGTGGTAGTCGGCTTCGGTTCCGAACGCATGCAGCAGCGCACACCTAGCGCCGTACACATCGATGCCACGATACTTGTACGGCTGGTCTTCGTGGCACTGAAGGTACTTGTCGCACCACTCGATGAACTCCGCACGGCCCTGCTTGTCCTTGTCGGCTGGCAGGGATAGGAATGCCATGGTGTCGATGCAGACGTAGGCCATCGCGACGGCGGCGGCGGTGGCGCCTGCACCCTCGCACTTCTTGATTTCGCCAATCAAGGCACCGATGGGAGCCCACATGTCTCGCCTACTGTCCGCGACTGAATAGAGAGTTGTTCGATAGCGCTGGCATTGACGCCCGTGCCGCTTGATGTGGCTGGCCGCCAGGAAGAGCGGCTGCGGCGCACTTCCCGTATCGCAACAGGCGCTTAGCCCGGCACGAGGCGCTCCGACTTGTTGGAGCGATGCCTAGGGTCAGGCTGCCGTTGGGCATGCGCACCGCATACGCGGTCTCGTATTCGCCACTGATCGTTCCGCTCTCATCATCGATCTCGGTGCGAAGGCACGTCTTCCATGACGTGGCCTGGTGGCCGGACAATTTCAGATGGGCTTCCATCTTCTCGCCGATTCTGGAGAACCACCACGCTGCAACCTTCCTAGCGCCATCGTCTCGTAGCAGTTCCCACCCAGTGATGGTGTTTGGATCGAAACTCATGTTGTTCACTCCTCAACGCTAGGTAGTGCCTCTTGTTGTTCAAACCTGATTCTCAGCGCCGCATGCCAATTACGGGAGCGCCTTTTGATGCTCAAGATGCTGCGAGCCGAACGCGCTCAGGAAGGACGAACATCAGTTCTCCACCTACTACGACGACATCTGCTGCCTCGGCAGCTTCGTCGGCTATCGGCATGCCCCGGGCCGCCGTGAACTTCAGGTAAGGACGTGCGCTGCCGTTTCCGATGAGCTTGTAGCCGCCGGCCGCCACCTTGCGCGCACGGATCGCCATGTCAGTGCGATCAATGAGCAGCTCGATGCGATCGTGCCCAGGCACCCAGCCTGCGCGCTCAACCAGATCGTCCGAGAATCGGCAGACCGTCTGTGGTCGCTGGCGTTCGCTGAACTCGGACTTCACGATCACGCGTGCGGCCTTCATTGAAGCGCGTTTCAGACCAACGCGTGCGAGGTCGTCGAAAGATTCGAAGGCCATGGTCAGTCTCCCTTCTTGGGAGGTTCAACGCGAACCAGCCTTCGGCCGTGCTCGGTCTCAGGGCCCAGCTCGAAGCCCAACTCGCGCAGTCGGCCTTCGTAGTTGAGCGGCCCCAGTCCGACCTGCCTCAGCTTGGCATCGAACTGGTTCAACATCTCATGCAGCGCCTCGGACAAGGCCTCTTGCTTAGACATGCCGAGAGCATCCAGGCTGACCTCGAACCTGGCTTGCAGCAGAGGGTCGATCCGGAAGCAGATGTTCTTCATCCCGATCGCCTCCGCCTGCTCGGGATCGCGTTCGAGCAGAAGGTTGCCGAAGCCGCTGCTGGCACGGCCGCTGATGTCGGCCTTGAACATCAGGGCCTTCATCGTCAGAAGCTCGTCGAATTCCATGTGGATGTCATTCATGTGTTTGCCTCGCGTTTGCATGCATCAGCTCATGGATTGCATGGTAGAGGCCGAGTCGCATGTCGTCAAGCGATTCCGGGGGATTTGCATGCAGTGCGAGCCAGATTGCATGCATGGTTGCCGCCGGCGCTTAGGATTGATTTCGCAACGAAATCAAGACTGAGGCGCTTCAGCCGATAGCAGTGGTAGTCGGGAACGCGTAGCCGTTCGCGGCGCTCCAACCTCCCTCAGTCGGGTTGGTTGCCCCTTCCCGTGTCACCTGCTATAAGGGCACGATGGCCGAACGACCCATGCATCTTCAGTTGAGCTACGCGTTCTCTCTGAACCCTCGTCGCGAGTCAAGGGGCTCCCAGGACGAGGAAGGCACTCGTCGTGTCGAGGCGGTCGTGGTGGCTCTCATCCCCGAGTACCACCAGGTTAAGGTCCGCGATGGTGACGGGCACCTGTATGCGCTCACGCGCAAGACACAGGGTGTCGATCTGGCCTCACTGCATGAGGGTCAGCGAGTTGTCTGCACTGTGACGCGAAGACTTCCCCGAGTCCTGACAGCCGCCGCCGTTGCCTAGTACGGTCCTCCCTCCGTCGACGCAAGCGGGGGGTGTGGTTGCGCCGCTGCGCGAGCCGCTCGTTCCTGTGGCATGGCCTGGCACCTACGTGCCCAACTTCAGCGACTGGCGCGAGGGCGACATCGTCCTCGTACATCGGTCAGCGGATGCCGCTGGGTTCGCGATTCAGGCGTCGCAGGCCATGAGCTTGAGCGCTGTCACGCGAGCTGGAGCCATCTGCTCCCACGCGGCGATCTACATCGGCGGAGGCATGGTCGTTGATGCCACGCGTGGCGCCGGAGTCTCCGCTCAGTCGGTCTGGAACTACTGTCAGCATCGAGCGATTCAAGTTCGGCGCCTCTCCGATCCCACGATTCCCATGGCCGACATCGCTGACATCTCCGTGATGGCCCAGCAGCACATCGGCGAGCCGTACTCCGTCATCCAGGTCATCATCTCCAAGCTGTTCCCGGGGACGGTCCCCATCCCCGACGCGCTGTACTGCAGCACGCTGGTGGGCTTGGTCGTTACCGACGCCACTGGCGTGGACCTCAGCTCCGACCCGGCGCATCAGCCACTGCATCCAGGCACCATGGCTGCCCATCCCGAGCTGACGGACGTGCTGCTGGAATGGCGTCACCTGTAGACACCGCTCGGGCGCAGGGCCAGTTCTTCTATCTTTGATGCACCGTGCGTGCTAGGCTTGATTTCGTCACGAAATCATGCGTACCGAGCCCACCAAACCCAGCCACGGGGGCACCCGCCAGGGTGCCGGCCGCAAGGCTGCCTACGGCGAGCCCACCAAGACGGTCCGGGTACCGCAGAGTCTCGTTCCCGCGGTGGTGGGCTACCTGGATGAGGTCAAGCGCACAGCCCAGGGGCCAAGTCAGACCGGCGGGCTGAAGCCGATCGCTTCGATGCGCGCAGCGACCTCCGTGCCTGCGCTGGGCCGCCGAGTCCGTGCCGGCAAACCTACTTCCGGCGACGACTACCAAGAGGACGCCGTCGATCTCGGCAACCACCTGGTGCGTGATCCAAGCAGCACCTTCGTCATGAAGGTTGCCGGCTGGTCTATGCGCGACGCAGGCATCGCCGACGGGGACGAACTCGTGGTCGACCGTGGAGTGGCAGCCGAAGACGGGCGCATCGTCATCGCCGACATCGACGGCGAGCTGACCGTCAAGCGCCTGAAGCGCACCGCAACCGGCTGGCTGCTGCAAGCCAGTAACCCCGACTTCGCCGATGTCCCGGTTGGCGACAAGAACGATCTGCACATCTGGGGCGTCGTCACGCGCTTGCTGCGCGCGGTCTAGACGCCTGCACAACATTGAAGAACCAGGAGCACTCTCATGTCTCAAGCAAGCCGGATCGAATGGACCGAGGCAACTTGGAATCCGACCGTGGGCTGCACCAAGATTTCGCCGGGGTGCAAGCACTGCTACGCCGAGTCGATGGCAAAGCGGCTCAAGGCCATGGGCACACCCGGCTACGAGAACGGCTTCAAGCTGACAATCCTGCCGGATCGCCTGGCGGAACCGCTCGCTCGCAAGAAGCCGACGGTTTACTTCGTCAACTCGATGTCTGACCTCTTCCACAAAAGTGTGGACGACAACTACATCGCCCAGGTCTTCGACGTGATCCGGCAATGCCCTCAGCACACCTTCCAGGTGCTGACCAAGCGCGCCGATCGGATGGCTACCTTCTTTAAGACGCACGAGGTGCCAACGAACGCATGGATGGGCGTTTCCGTAGAGGACCGGAAGTACGGCGTGCCCCGCATCGACGGCCTGCGCAAGGTCGACGCCCGCATTCGTTTCCTCTCAGTGGAGCCGCTGCTAGAAGATGTCGGCGAACTAGACCTAACCGACATTCACTGGGTGATCGTCGGCGGAGAATCCGGTCCTAAGGCCCGGCCGATGCATCTCGATTGGGTCGAGAATGTCCGCCAACAGTGTGAGGACCAGGGAGTGCAATTCTTCTTCAAGCAGTGGGGAGGCTGGGGAGCAGACGGCAAACGTCGCTCCAAGAAGGCCAACGGCCGCTTGCTTGGGGGCAGGACCTGGGACGACATGCCGGCACTTTCCGCCCACGTTTGAAGGAACGCATGACGCTGAAACAGTACAACTGGAAAGACGGCCCCGACCTCATCCAGCAGCACAGCGTCGCCAAGCACCGCATCCTTCAGGCATACCTCGCCGCCTACTTCCGCACCTTGGTCAGCTCGCCGAACCAGGATGTTCTGCGGCTGACCCTCGTCGATGGCTTTGCAGGCGGTGGCCTGTACGTCCACAACGACACGCGCGAGACGGTCAAGGGCTCGCCCTTCATCTTCCTCGAAGCCACGCGCGAAGCCGAGTTCGTGATCAACAAGGACAGGCGCAAGCCCGTTCAACTCCAAGTCGACTACTTTTTCACCGAGGCCGATCACCACGCCTATACGCACCTCGTCAAGGTGCTCCGTGAGGCTGGCTACGGCGACAAGATCGGCAACGGCCTCTTCATTGAAGAGGCGAGATTCCAGGACAAGGCCGACGCGATTATCGCTTTCATCAAGAAGAAGAGCCCGAAGAACGGGCGCTCGATCTTCGCGCTCGACCAGTACGGCTACAAGGAAGTGCCGACGCAACTGCTGCGCAAGATATTCGACGCGCTGCCGAGCGCCGAGGTTATCCTGACTTTCGGCGTCGACTCATTCATGAACTTCGCCAGCGACGGTGACCAGGTCAAGGACCTCCTCGACGGCCTGGGCATCCCAGACATATTCGGTGGCCGCTCGGTCGAAGAGATCAAGTCGTCGGACCGTGACTGGCGGCTCTTCCTGCAGAGCACCCTCTACCGGCGTCTCGTCGAGAACTGCGGTGCCCGACACTTCACTCCCTTCTTCATCCGCAATCGCGGTGGCCACGGCGACTATTGGCTGATCCACATGTCCCAGCACCATCGTGCACGGGATGTGATGACGGAAGTGCACTGGGCCAACAACAACTACTTCATCCACTACGGCGGCGCCGGGCTCGACATGTTCCAGATGGTCGGCTACGACCCTGTGCATGACGCGAGCTACCTTCAGCAGTCGCCCTTGGGGTTCGAGTTCGATGATGTCGCGCGGCGGGCAAGCATCGCTGCCTTGAACGAACACATCCCAAGGCGGGTGTACGCCGACGATACTGGGATCAGCTTTGGCGAGTTGTTCGCGACCACCTGCAATAGTTCGCCGGCCTCGGCGCAAATCTACCGAGATTCGATCGGGCAACTGCTCGCAGAACAGATCATCGAGGTTGTGCCGGCAGACGGTGGCCGGCGACGATCCGCAGCGCAGATCAAGGCGACCGACCAGATCATTGCCTCCAACCAACGTACGCTGTTTGCTGCGATCTAGAAGTTCAGGAACATGACGCCACAAGAAGTTATCGACAAGTGGGCAGCGGGTGGTCCTGCCTACACGCTCAGTGAACGGGCTGGTGCGCAACCGCACTTCATGGACCTCTGCTCCATGCTCGGTGTTTCAACGCCGGGTGACGCTGAGAACTACTGCTTCGAGCCCTGCATCACCAAGACCGGCTCCGGTCGCGGGTTTGCCGATGTCTGGAAACGTGGCCACTTTGCGTGGGAATACAAGGCGCCTGGCAAGAGACTGGACGCCGCACTCAAGCAGTTGATGATGTACGCCCTGCCGCTGGAGAACCCACCCCTTTTGGTGGTCAGTGATCGCCTTCGCGTCGAGATTCATACCCACTTCACGGGGCACCCGAGCGAGTGCCATGTCATCCGGATCGAAGACCTGGGCCGGCCGGATGCTCAACTCAAGCTGCGATGGCTGTTCAGCGATCCTGAACGCTTCAAGCCCAGCAAGACCAACCGCGAGATCACCGAGGAAGCTGCGAGCACCTTTGCCGAGACCGCCGATCGGTTGCGTGCAGCGGGCGTGCCGGCGACCAAGGCGTCCCACTTCCTTAGCCAGTGCCTCTTCTGCTTCTTCGCTGAGGACGTTCACCTGCTGCCCACCCGGCTGTTCGAACGGGTTGTGGGCGTGCACATGACGCAAGAGAAACTTCGAAACCAGCTCCAGCGGCTGTTCGAAGCCATGCGCGATGGCGGCATGTTCGGCGCGGACGAGGTGCTGCACTTTAACGGCGGGTTGTTCAAGTTGATCGACATACCCGATTTGACGATGGACGATGTGAAGGCTCTTCAGATCGCGAGCGGCATGGACTGGAGCGCCATTGACCCCAGCATCTTTGGAACGCTGTTTGAGCGCGGCCTCGACCCTAGCAAGCGCGCACAGCTTGGTGCTCACTACACGGACCCTGAGACGATCTGGCGCATCGTTAAGCCAGTGGTGCAAGACCCTTTGGAGGCCGAGTGGTCGAAGGTTGCAGCGGCCGTTGCGGAGCAGTTGGCCAAGCGCGACGAATTGCGCGAATCTGCCAAGACGATCAAGGACACGAAGAAGTTTGGCCAGGTTCGCACACGGGCCAACGAGCGACAGCGAGAGGCACAGGCCCTCTTCAACGCTTACCTGGAGAAGCTGCGTCAGTTCAAGATCCTCGACCCTGCTTGCGGTAGTGGAAACTTCCTTTACCTGTCGCTGAAGGCCCTCAAGGACCTCGAACACAAGGTCAACCTCGACGCCGAGACCTTGGGCCTGGAACGTCAACATGATGTGACTGGACCACACAACGTCCTTGGCATCGAGATTAACGAGTACGCGTCCGAGCTGGCTCGCATCACCGTGTGGATCGGAGAACTCCAGTGGCGCTCGCAGCACGGCTATGCCTTCAAGACCAACCCAGTTCTGGAGCCCCTGGACTGCATCGAGACCCGTGATGCGCTGATCGACAAGGACGGAGCCGAGGTTGACTGGCCAGCCGCATCCGTGGTTGTTGGCAACCCGCCGTTCCTCGGCACAAAGAAGATGAGGCGAGAAGTCGGCAACGACTACACCGACAAGCTGCGTGCCGCGTACGACGGGCGGGTCCTCGGCTTCGCCGATCTGGTCTGCTACTGGTTCGAGAAGGCACGCGCCAAGATCGTTGCCGGTGAGCTTGGAGCTGCCGGGCTCGTTGCCACTGATAGCCTGCGCGGCGGCAAGAACCGCAAGGTACTCGACAACATTGCCGAGACTGCGACGATTTACGAAGCGTGGAGTTCGCTGCCCTGGGTCAACGAAGGCGCGTCGCTGCAGGTCTCGCTGATCGCGTTTGCGAGCAAGACCTTCACCGTTCAGCCGCACCTGGACGGCAAGCCGGTGACCAAGATCAACGCCGACCTGACCTCGGGCGAGGACCTGACAACCGCCAAAATACTGCCCGAGAACCAGGGCGCGGCGTTCTACACGACTGTCAAGGCAGGAGCGTTCGACATCCCGGGCGATCTGGCTCGCCAGTGGCTGGCGTTGCCGAACCCCAACGGGCGATCCAACGCAGACGTGGTCAAGCCGTGGGCGAACGGCAAGGGTGTGATTGAACGCCCGAAGGACATGTGGATCATCGACTTCGGCACCAATATGTCCGAAGCGGACGCCAGCCTGTACGAGGCCCCGTTCAAGTACGTTGTGGAGAACGTTCGGCCGGAACGAGAGAAGAATTCGAGAGCGTCGTACAAGAAGCACTGGTGGCTGCTCGCGGAGCCGATCCCAGCGATGCGTGTTGCTCTGGCTGGATTGCCTCGCTACCTGGCGGTTCTCGGTACCGCCAAACATCGCATCTTCACCTGGATGCACAGCAGCGTGCTGCCCGACCACGCACTCATCGCCTTCGCTCGTTGCGACGACACGACCTTTGGCATCCTACAGAGTCGGCTGCACGTGCTTTGGTCACTCCGCCTTGGAACTGCCCTTGACGACCGCCCTCGGTACACACCGACCACCTCGTTCGATACGTTCCCGTTCCCGGATGGCCTCACACCGGCAAGTACAGCCAACAAGCAGGTTGTGGCAACAACCACTGGTGCACTCATTCCTGCTGGCTTGCCAGCCACAGAGGTCGCCAAGGCCACGGCCATCGCGGACGCCGCCAAGCGGCTGTACGACCTGCGAGAGGCGTGGCTCAATCCGCCGCAGTGGACCGAGCGCAAGCCAGACATCGTTCCGTTGGGCACGACGGCGTCGCCCTATGCGCTGAGAGTTTCGGCGCGAACTGGATTCGAAGCAGAGGTCGCAAAGCGCACTCTGACCAAGCTGTACAACGACATGCCGGCGTGGTTGCAATCAGCGCACCAGCAGTTGGACAAGGCCGTCGCGCAAGCCTACGGCTGGGCCGACTACACGCCCGCAATGACCGACAGCGAGGCCAGAACGAGGCTGCTCAAACTGAACCTGTCGCGTGTGGGGACCCCAGCATAGGCGTAGGCTGGCGAATCAACGAGGCATGGACGGGCTACTTGCGTCCAGGGCAAGGCGTTGAACAGCAGAGGGCATTGACTCGTGGCAACAACGATCCCGGAAATCTACAGAGAGCGCGAGCCCGCATTCATCAAGCACACGCTTCTCGAAAACTACTTGGAGACCTTGGTTCTCACGATCGGGCTGGCCGCAAAGGGCGATGCCCATGCCGAGATTTGTTACGTCGATTGCTTTGCCGGACCGTGGGGATCAGATGACGATGACCTGGACGGCACGTCGATCGCCTTGTCGCTCAAGACGCTTGCCAGTTGCAAAGCCAAACTCGCGTCGCTAGGCGTGAACGCTCGCATGCGGGCGCTGTTCATTGAGAAGGACAAGAAGGCGTTCGGGCGTCTGTCCGCGTTCTTGAAGCGCGGGACCTTTGCCGAAGTTGAGCGCGAATGCTTCGCAGGAGACTTCGTCGACTTGCGGCAGGAGATCCTAAGGTGGTGCGGCACCAACGGCTTCACCTTCTTCTTCATCGATCCCAAGGGTTGGACGCCTGTGGTGATTGAAGTGCTGCGGCCTTTGCTGCAACGGCGCAGGTCAGAGTTCCTGATCAACTTCATCTACGACTTCATCAATCGCACGGCATCCATGTCGGGCTGGGAAGAGGAGATGAAGCAACTGCTGGGACGCTCGGTCGACTTGACCGATCTCAGTCCTCCGCAGCGGGAAGATGCGCTGCTCACCGCCTATCGAGACAGCCTCAAGCAGTGCGTCCCTTCAGGGAAGGCGAACTATCGGCCGCGAACAGCCTATGTTGGGGTACTGCATCCACTGCACGACCGCACGAAGTACCACCTCGTGTACCTCAGCAGCCACCCGCTCGGTATCGTGAAATTCATGAATACGTCGGAGAAGGCGGACATCGTGCAAGCACGGGTTCGTGCCGCGAAGCAGTTAGACGCGCAGGCCAAGAAGTCAGGCACCGATGACATGTTTGCAGACGCCGCCGAGACTGTGCCAGGCGAGGGGCGCAGTACGCCGGAAGAGGTCGATGATTACTGGCGGATGTACCTCGTCGACGGCGCCAGACGCATCGACACCGCTGCCTTCGCCGACATACTGGAAGAGACCAACTGGCTTCCGGGCGAGCTCCAGGGGTCCTTGGTGCGCCTCATCAAGGCCGGCCAGTTGGAGAATATGGATGACGGCGGGAAGAGGCGCCCGGCCAAACCTCTGCACTTTGAAAAGAACGGCGAGCGCCTGCGCCTCACAGACACAGGACTGCTTGCCGCCGGGCCAGCACCATGATGCGCCGTACGATGCTGCATTTGCGGGAACCGCCTAAAGATTTCGTAAGGGCCGCCTGCGATTGGAATCTGCCGCCCGCATCAACCGGATCGAATAATGGCTGACGAGTACCACTATCCTCCGGACTTGCTTGAGTTGCTCGTGGAAGCACTGGCAAGGCTGAACAAGAGCAAGAAGGGCGTCGTCACCTTCCTGCGAGGCGCCGGCGTTGACGAAGCGGACCTGGCTGATGTCGCTGAAATCGTTCGGAAGAGCCCGGCTTCGATCAACAAGTTCGAGATCGCCCGCCAGGCCCTCGTGAAGGTCAATGCACGTGGCGACAGCGGGCTACGCCCCAGGCGCGAAATCATCAAGCGAGTTGTCGAGTTCGAGGACTACTCCAGCTGCTGGCCTGAGGACCAGTTGAAGGCACGTGGCCTGGTAGCAGCCGTCCGCGAGGCCGTCAACAAGAAGGACGCGTTCACGCGTATGCATCAAGAGCGCGATGTTGAACGAGCCGAAGTGGTCGCAAGACAACGCGCTGACCAAGCCGCAGCCGCGGAGAAGCGAGCGAAGATTGAGAGCGTCAACAGTCGCCTGATATCCCTGTTCGGCATGGACGACAGGCCGCATGAGCGGGGCAAGCTGCTGGAGGCCGTACTCAACGACCTGTTCAAGGCCTATGGAGTCAACGTCCGGGAGGATTTTCGGCGGAAAGACCCAGACTCGTCAGTTGTCATTGAACAGATTGATGGCGTCATCGAGTTGGACGGTGCGATTCACCTCGTCGAGATGAAGTGGCTGAATAGCCCCGTTGGAGTCGGCGAGTTCTTACCTCACTTGTCGCGCCTCTTCCTTCGCGCAAACGCGCATGGCATCTTCATTTCATCGTCCGGCTACACAGAACCTGTTGTCAAGGAATGCACAACCGCCCTGGCCCAGAAGACGATGATCCTCTGCTCTCTTCAAGAATTCGTGATGCTGCTTCAGAGACAGGGCGACCTGATCGCTTTCCTCAAGCGCAAGTCGCAGGCCGCCATCGTGGACAAGAACCCATACCTGCAGATTCTTTCGTAGATTCCTACCGCGAAGCGACTCGTCGTACTTTCAAGCGCCACGCCAACGGAAGCCAAAATGAATAGGCCTTTGGTCGCCAAGAAGACCGTGTTGGAAATGGTCTTGGAATGGTCCGCCGATCGTCCGGCGTGGCAGCGTGACGCGCTGCGAAGGATCGTCGCCCACGGGCGCCTGTCTGAAGGTGATGTCGCCGAGCTTGTCACGCTCTGCAAGATTGGTCGTGGAGCCCCTGCAGGCGACTGCAAGGCCGTTCCGCTGGAACCGCATCATCTCCCTGCAAATCCCGATCAGGCCGAATCGGTAACCCTGCTCTCGGTGTCCGATGTCAAGGGTGCCAACAACCTTGCACCAACACAGAACTTGGCCTTCGAGCCCAAAGGGCTAACCGTCATCTACGGTGACAACGGCGCGGGGAAGTCGGGCTACGCGCGGATTCTGAAGCGTGCATGCCGTGCGCGCCACGCGGGTCGCATTGAAGCGAACGTCTATGACGATCAAGCGCCGAAGTCTGCCAGCGCCACAATCAGTTTCGGGATCGGTGGCGCAGCGCAGCCGGCTGAGCGTTGGCAGGACAGCCCACAGCCGCATGCTCGGCTGTCTGCGGTCAGCGTCTTCGACAGCGAGTGCGCATCAGTTCATCTGCGGGACAAGAACGAGGTGGCGTTCCGTCCGTTCGGCCTTGATGTGCCGGACGAGTTGGCGAATGCCTGTCAAGCCGTCAAGGACGCACTCGCGGCTGAGCAGAAGGCGCTCGAAAAGGCCCGAAATCCAATCTTCGCAGCGCCTACGTGGAAGGCAACAACCGCCGTCGGCAAGGCACTCGCAGCACTGTCAGCGAGCACCGACATCAAGGCGATCGAGACCCTCGGAACGCTCCCGGCGGAGGAGGCGTCACGTCTTGATCGATTGCGTGACGACTTGGCAAAGAACCCAGCCAAGGCTGCTGCCGAACAGGCGCTGAAAGCCGACAACGTCAAGCGCGTCATCGCATCGGTGAGTGCGATTGCCACTGGCAGTTCAGAAGAAGCGCTGGCCGCAGTCTTCGACGCTGCCGAGGTCAGCCGCGTCAAGCGCGAGGCGGCACGCGTTGCGGCAGCGAGTGCCTTTGGTGGTGAGCCTGTGGAGGGTGTCGGCAGTGATGTCTGGCGCACGCTCTGGGAAACTGCCAAGAGCTACTCGACTGGCACGGCCTATCCAGGCCAGCCTTTCCCGCCCACCGCCGATGGCGCGCACTGTGTTTTGTGCTTGCAGCCACTGGTCCCGGAGGCCTTGTCGCGCATGGCACGCTTCGAAGATTTCGTTCGCCAAGACACTGCTCTGCAGGCGCAGCAGGCGGAACTTGCTGCAACCCGTGCTCTGAAGACACTCACGGGTGTGGCGATGCGTACGCGCGAATTGAAGGCAGTGCTTGATGAGCTTGCCATTCAAGATGCACCGCTGCATCTCATGACCCGTCGGTTCATTGCCAGTGCCCGCTTGCGCCGCCATGTTCAGCTTCAGGCAATCGACAAGTGTGAGCGTGTCGTGCTTCCTCTAGCGAGCGCATCACCGGTTGCCGGGCTGACCGAACTCGAAGCGACAGTTCGGAAGTATTCGCAGGAGCTGCGGCAGTCGTCGGGCGCTGAAGAAAGGAAGAAGCTTGAAGGCGAATTGGCCGAACTGTCCGATCGCGCTTTGTTGGCCAGCTTGATGCCTACAGTGCTGGAGGAAATTGAACGGTTGAAGTCCATTCGATTTATTTCCACGTGTGCTGCCGATACGACAACCAACTCCATCACCAAGATCGGCAATGACATCGCTGACACCGTCATCACACCGAAGATGCGGGACAGGTTCCAGGAAGAGATCGTCAGGCTTGCCGCTGAGAAGGTGCGCGTCGAGATTGTCCGGTCAGGGGGAAAGTATGGGTCGCCTCAGTACCAGGTCCGTCTGTTCGCGAAACCGGATGCCAAGGTCCACGAAATACTGAGCGAGGGAGAACGGACGTGCGTCGCGCTGGCATCGTTCATGACCGAGCTGGCGACTGCCGGGCACCACTCTGCGCTGGTCTTCGATGACCCGGTTTCATCGCTGGACCATCGCTGGCGACGAAAGGTCGCTGAGCGCCTCGTGGATGAGGCTGCCCAACGGCAGGTAATCGTATTCACGCACGATCTCGTGTTCGTCAACGATCTCGTCGACCGCGCAGAGCACCAGAAGATTCCGCTGCGGCTCAACACCGTGAGTAGGGGTCCAACCGGGGCAGGCCGAGTTGCAGAAGGACTCCCTTGGAAGGCCCAAAGCGTCGAGGATCGGATCGACAAGATGGAGAAGGCCGCGAGGGCAGCGAAAGTCTTGTACGACAGCAATCGTGAAGATGAGTATGACGCTGAGGCCGTTCGAATCTACAGCCAACTACGCGCATCCTGGGAGCGCGCATTGGAGGACATCGCCTTCTACCGCGTCGTGCAGCGGCACCGAGACTATGTCAACACCAAGGACCTCAAGAAGGTGAGCGCGCTGACGGCCACGGACTGTGATGCGTTTGCCGTCGGCTTCAAGAGATGCTGCGACATCGTGGACGCCCATGATCCATCTGGTGGGCGCAACGCTGCCTCACCACCGCCAGCCGATGTGCTTCAAGATATCCAAGCCCTCAAAGACTGGGTTGCGGCGCTACGCACAAGGCAGAAGCAAATAGTCTGAGCTAACGACGGCGGCCTAAATGGAATCAGGCATCGTTTGTTTTGTCAGTTTCGTTAAGTGCCTTCTTCTTGCGTAAGGCTTTGATGTCGCCCGGATCTCTTCGACTGAAGCCGATTGCCTCGTTGGAAGCCTGATGTCGAATCTCACTATCCGATGGCGACCAGTCCCCGCGACGCCGGTAGATTGTTCGTGCCGGTGGCATGTAGACGTAAGTCTCAGCGACATAAAACGGCACTGTGGGATCAAGCTGCTCAAATTCAGATCCAAGAAATTTCTTGAGAACAAAGTCGAGCAAGGCAGGTTGAATTCGCCGCAACTCCCGAGACTGTTGCGCGTCGTGTAGCTGCGCGCGAACTCTCTTGCCAAGTGCTCTGGCTGTATCTATACGGCCCGCGTCTTTGGCTTCCCTGAATAGGAGCAGGAACGTTGCGAGCAGGTCCAGCTTCAGAGGTTCTTCGTCAAAGGGGTACTCCCAAAGGTGTTCGTTCTCGACAACCCACCAGTCGCGGTGTGGCTGTTCATCCTCAGTAGCGCCGTAGTCGAAGAAGTTGGAACTGACATCCTCGTGCATGCTTAGCAGCAGCTCGTTGACCACTGGGACGTGCGTGACAAAACGAGGGTCGAGCGCGATCCAGAGTGGGTGCTCGAAGACTTGCCTCGTTCTCGGGTAACGATCTCCGATGGTCGCAACGATGCCGGGATGCCCCTTGATGGTCACTGAAGGGGTTGGCTTTCCGAACTTGCCGTAGCGCTCCCAAAGGCGCTTCCTGCCCTCCCCGTCGTGCTGGAAGTGCTGCTCCAGGAGAGCGGGGGTATCGAACGGCGACTCGTGGGTCACCGACTCATACCAGGCAATCGTTCGGAACGTATCGATGATCGTTCGTTTCCGTCCGTCGACCTTGTCCGGGCCAGCCTTTGGAAGCTTCATGAGCTGGTAGGGCAACCAGGGGATGGAGCACGCATCTCGAAAAATGATCCGTCTAGTCGGAACGAGCACGCTGGTTGACGATCCGGTCACAGCATAACTTGTGGAACGACTGTGACAAAGAGAGCGCTCCCACCCGTCGTCGCCAGAACAGCGCCACTAGCGGGTGAGCTTGTCAGCGGTGAGGAGCTGTGGCGGCGCCTGGGATACAGGACTGCCGCGTCGTTCAGGCAAGCCGCGCACCGAAAGACGGTGCCTATCAAGATCTTCGATCTACCGAATCGGAGAGGCAAGCATGCCTTTAGGTCTGACCTCGACGCATGGGTCGCCGAACTCGTCGCAAACGCTGGCGCCAAGCCTGCTGGCCGCCAAGCAGAGGGGGGATCTGAATGACCTGAACGCCACCAGTTTCATTCCAGTCCACCCTGGAAGCACAGACGCCACATGACTCTGGCAGGAGTCATGTGGCGCCAAGTGCGTAGACGGATGTAGAGCCTTCTATACGCACAGTGTCGATCCATTTCGAGCGGTTGTCAATTCGCCGGGCCCAGGCCTGCGAGGGGGAGTCGTTGCCTAAGGGGTGATCGCACGGACCTGTTCATCAGGCCCGCAGGGACCCCTTTTGCCGCACGACAACCATGACCTCCACCAGGAGCGAACACAAGAACTTTCTGATGCACGCCAAGTGCCGGGACTTCACCAACTTCGACGTCGCCAACATGAGTGAAGAGGAGTGCTACTGGCACTTCGTAGAAGCCAGATTCGGAAGCCGGGATACTTTCGCCTGTCCGGGGTGCGGAACCATCGCAACACACTACTACCGATCCAATCGGCGCCAGTGGCGATGCAGACACTGCGACAAGGACTTTTCGTGCACGACCGGCACCGCCTTGCAGGACCGCAAGCTTCCGTTCAAGAAGCTGCTGTTCGGCATCTCCTACTTCGTCAGCGGTGCGAAGGGCATCGCGTCCCTGCACATGAGCCGCGTGCTCGACGTCCAGGTGAAGACCGCCTTTGTCTTCGCGGGCAAGCTCCGGGAAGCATTGGCGCGATCGGTCGATCAGACGCCGCTGTCAGGGACCGTCGAGTTGGACGGCGGGCACTTCTGCGGCAGACCGAGAAGTGGCCGAATCAGGAAGAAGCCGTCGACCACGGCAATCGCAGCGCTTGTCAAGGACGCGCTGAACAAGCAGGCAGGCAATGGGATCAGCCCGAAGCCCAGGCCGTCAATGACTCGCGCGAACATCAAACGACGTAAGAACCGCCGCATCGTCTTTGTGCTCCGGCAGCACAGCGGGACCCATGAGCGCGGTGCCGTCAGGACAATGATCTCCGTTCTGACCGCCGAAACCGCTGACCAAGTGATGCCCGTGATCGAGGGTAACGTAGTCAAGGGCTCGAAGATCATGACTGACGAGTGCAACGCATACACACGGCTGAATGCGAACTACGAGCACGAGGTCGTCAACCACCAGATCGAGTACAGCACCATCGACGGCGTCAACGAGAACCAGGCGGAGAGTTACTTCTCGCGGTTGCGCCGATACGTCGTGGGCATCGCGCACAACACACGTCCCAAGTACCTGCCGGACATAGCATGGGAAATGGCGTGGCGCGAGGACTACAGGCGGAATCCGGAAGGCGAGAAGACCGCACACGTTCTCAAGTCCATGGCGGCCAACGGCCGTTCGCTCAAGTGGCGCGGCTACTGGCAACGGGCAAAGCTTCAGACCGTGTCTGCCCCTGCGTAGTCTCCAGGGCCACCCACAGCTGCCCAGCGCCCTTCCAAACTCGTTTTCGCAACATGGATGCGCCTGATCGCACCGACGACTGCGAGGCGTCGCATGCGACGCCGCACGCGAAGGCGGAAGCTCTGGAACTCAGCATCGGACAGGGCGCAGCCAGACTGCTCGCACAGGCTCAGGGCGATCTCGGTGGTAGTGAGCTCGGCGCCCTCGGACTCGCGTAGCGCCCTCAGAACCAGCCGAGTCATCTGGCCGTAGTCCATCGCCCAGCCGTTGTACTGACTGCGGATCGGCGAGATGCGCGCCGGATCGACATCTACGTCGTACAGCCGGATCGATGCGTCGATGGCGGCCAGGTCGGCATCCAACGCCTTCAGCCGTCCGGGCCCATGAAGCTTGGCTGTTTCAAGCCGCCTCTGGCACGAGTTCAGCCGTTTCTGCGAGACGGCGACTTCTGCTTCAATCTGGGCGTAGAGCGCAGGTAGCCGCTCTTCGAGACGCTGCTTTTCGCCCAACAGACGCGCTCGACGCGTCAGCAACCATTTCAGAGCCGAAGGGATCTTGACCATGCACACACTGTATGCATGGCCAGTTCTTTCACCCAGGGCAACAGCTACTCAGTAGCGCCGCCCATCGAAAAAGCCCCCGCACGGCAACCGCGCGGGGGCTTTGTCTTTGTCTTTGTCTTGGGCTTGCCGGGCCTTCGGTGCGCCCGTGGCGATGCTCAGGCCGCGTCGGGCGCCACGGGGTGTGCAGCCAACATCTCCAGCGCCTTCACCAGCGCGGAATGGTCCATGTCCTTCAGCCCGTTGGCCGCGCAGGCCTGCATCAGCTGCGCGGCCCCCGCCGTCTGTGGCAGCGCCACGCCCAGGGCGCGGGCGCCGGCCAGGGCCAGGTTCAGGTCCTTCTGGTGCAGCCCGATGCGAAAGCCCGGGTTGAAGGTGCGCTTGATCATGCGTTCGCCATGCACTTCCAGGATGCGGCTGCTGGCAAAGCCGCCCATCAGCGCCTGGCGCACCTTGGCGGGGTCGGCGCCGGCCTTGCTGGCGAAGACCAGGGCTTCGCCGACGGCGGCGATGTTCAGCGCCACGATGATCTGGTTGGCCACCTTGGTGGTCTGGCCGTCACCGTTGCCACCCACGTGGGTGATGTTCTTGCCCATCAGCGCGAACAGCGGCTTGACGCGTTCGAACGCGGCTTCGGGCCCGCCCACCATGATCGTCAGGCTGGCGGCCTTGGCGCCCACTTCGCCGCCGCTGACGGGCGCGTCCAGGTAGTCGCAGCCCAGTTCGTTGATGCGGGCGGCGAAGCACTTGGTGTCGATGGGCGAGATGCTGCTCATGTCGACCACGGTCTTGCCGGCCGACAGGCCGGAGGCGATGCCGGTCTCGCCGAAAAGCACGGCTTCGACGTCCGGCGTGTCGGGCACCATCGTGAAGATGATGTCGGCCTTCTGCGCCACTTCGCGCGCGCTGGCGCAGGCCACGGCACCGGCTTCCAGCAGGGCGGCGGGCACCTTGCTGCGCGTGGTGACGAAGAGTTCGTGGCCGGCGGCCCGCAGGTGGCCGGCCATGGGCGTGCCCATGATGCCCAGGCCGATGAAGCCCAGTTTCAAGCTCGTCGTCATCGCGGCGTTGTCCTTGGTTGCAGTGTGCGTGTTGTCGGGTGGCCGCGTCAGCTTCTGGCGCGCAGCAGGCGGCGTGCGCCTTCCAGCCAGGCCAGGCCGGCTTCGGTGGTGCCTGCGGGCTTGTACTCACAACCCACGTGGCCGCTGTACCCCAGCTTGTCCAGCAGGTTGAACAGGAAGGGGTAGTTGATCTCGCCCGTGCCGGGCTCGTTGCGGCCCGGGTTGTCGGCCACCTGGATGTGGCCGATGCGTGCGAGGTGCCGGCTGAGCGTGCCGCCGAGCTCGCCTTCGCTGCGCTGCGCGTGATAGATGTCGTACTGCAGGAACAGGTTGTCCGCGCCGACCTCGTCCATCACCGCCAGCGCCTGTGCGCTGGTGCTGAGCCAGAAGCCCGGCACATCACGGGTGTTGACGGGCTCGATCAGCAGTTTCAGGCCGGCTTCGTGAAGCGCCGCCGCAGCGAACTTCAGGTTGTCGACGAAGGTCTGGTGCACCACGGCATCGGGCACGCCGGCAGGCGCCTTGCCCGCCAGGCAGTTGAGCTGCTTCACCCCCAGTGTCGTGGCGTAGTCGATGGCCTTGGCCACGCCGGCGCGGAACTCTTCCACCCGGTCGGGCAGGCAGGCGATGCCGCGTTCGCCGGCGGCCCAGTCGCCCGCCGGCAAGTTGTGCAGCACCATCGTCAGGCGGTTGGCCACCAGCCGGTCGCGGATCGACAAGGCCGTGGCTTCGTAGGGGAACTGCAGTTCCACGGTCGAGAAGCCTGCCCGCGCGGCGCGCTCGAAGCGCTCCAGCAGGGGCACCTCGGTGAACAGCATCGACAGGTTGGCGGCAAAACGGGGCATCGTCATCACTCCAGCAGTCCTGCCATTTCCAGGCCCTGGCGGCCTTCGGGGTGGCGGCAGTCGACGTCTTCGAACTCGTTGATCTTGTCGATCTCGGTGCCCATCGAGATGTTGGTCACCTTTTCCAGGATGCATTCCACCACCACCGGAACACGCAGATCGTGCGCCAGGGCTTTGGCCTGCACCAGGGCGGCTTCGATCTTGTCCGGGTCGGTCACGCGCAGGGCCTTGCAACCCATGCCTTCCACCACCTTGGCGTGGTCCATGCCGTAGCCCTTGAGCGCCGGGTCTTCCACGTTGATGTTGTCGAAGGCCAGCTGCACGCAGAAGTCCATGTCGAAACCGCGCTGGCTCTGGCGGATCAGGCCCAGGTAGCTGTTGTTCACCAGTACCACCACCATCGGCAGCTTGAACTGCGCACCGACGGCCAGCTCTTCGATCAGGAACTGGAAGTCATAGTCGCCGCACAGGCCCACCACGGTCTTGGTGGGGTCGCTGGCCACCACGCCCAGGGCGGCGGGCAGCGTCCAGCCGAGCGGGCCGGCCTGGCCGCAGTTGATCCACTGGCGCGGCTCGAACACGTGCAGGAACTGCGCGCCGGCGATCTGGCTCAGGCCGATCGTGGTGACGTACACCGTGTCGCGGCCAAAGGCCTTGTTCATCTCTTCGTAGACGCGCTGCGGCTTGATGGGCACCTGGTCGAAGTGCGTCTTGCGGTGCATCAGGCGCTTGCGCTCCTGGCAGCGGAAGACCCAGTCGGAACGATCCTTCAAGGCAGCAGCGGCCTTGCGCTCACGCGCCACTTCCACGAACAGTTCCAGCGCCACCTTGGCGTCGCTGACGATGCCGAAATCGGGCATGAAGACGCGGCCGATCTGCGTCGGTTCGATGTCCACGTGCACGAAGGTGCGACCCTTGGTGTAGGTCTCGACGCTGCCGGTGTGGCGGTTGGCCCAGCGGTTGCCGATGCCCAGCACGAAGTCAGAAGCCAGCATCGTGGCATTGCCGTAGCGGTGGCTGGTCTGCAGACCCACCATGCCGGCCATGAGCGGGTGGTCGTCGGGGATCGTGCCCCAGCCCATCAGGGTGGGGATCACGGGCACGTTGGTCAGCTCGGCCAGTTCCACCAGCAGGCTGGCGGCGTCGGCGTTGATCACGCCGCCACCGGCCACGATCAGCGGCTTCTCGGATGCCTGCAGCATGTCCAGCGCACGCTCGATCTGCTTGCGCGTGGCCTGCGGCTTGTAGACGGGCAGGGGCTCGTAGGTGTCGATGTCGAATTCGATCTCGGCCATTTGCACGTCGAACGGCAGGTCGATCAGCACCGGGCCCGGGCGGCCGCTGCGCATCTCGTGGAAGGCCTGCTGGAACACGCGCGGCACCAGGCCGGGTTCGCGCACGGTGACGCTCATCTTGGTGACGGGCTTGGCGATGGACTCGATGTCCACGGCCTGGAAGTCTTCCTTGTACAGCCGCGCGCGCGGTGCCTGGCCGGTGATGCACAGGATGGGAATGCTGTCGGCGCTGGCGCTGTACAGGCCCGTGATCATGTCCGTGCCGGCCGGGCCGCTGGTGCCGATGCACACGCCGATGTTGCCGGCGCGCGCGCGGGTGTAGCCCTCGGCCATGTGGCTGGCGGCTTCAACGTGGCGGGCCAGGATGTGGCTGATGCTCTGGCGCTCGCGCAGCGCGGCATACAGCGGGTTGATGGCGGCACCGGGCACGCCGAAGGCCTGCGTGATGCCTTCCTTTTCCATCACCAGCACGGCGGCCATTGCGGCCTTCATCTTTGCCATCGTCGTCTCCAGTCGGGTTGTGTCCAGGAACTGAAGCGATCTTCGCGGTGACGGCGCGGCCCGGCTAGCCGCTGCAGGAGCATTTGGGTCATTCCCTGCAGGAATGACTGGCGCTTGCGCGAGGCGCGGCCGATCAGACCGTGGCTTCGAGCTTGAAGGTCGACACGACGCCCTGCAGGCGCAGGGCCTGCTCCTTCAGGCTTTGCGCCGCGGCAGCGCTCTGCTCTACTAGCGCGGCATTCTGCTGCGTCATCTGGTCGAGCTGCGCGACCGCGCCGTTGACGGCACCGATGCCGCTGCTCTGTTCGCCGGCCGAATGGCTGATCTCGGCAATGATCTGCGCCACGCGCTGCACGCTGCTGACGATCTCGTCCATCGCCTGGCCGGCGTCCTGCACCTGGCGCGAGCCGGCTTCGACGCGTTCGACGCTGTTGCCGATCAGGGTCTTGATCTCGCGTGACGCCGCGGCGCTGCGCTGGGCCAGCGTGCGGACTTCGGCCGCCACCACGGCAAAGCCGCGGCCCTGTTCGCCGGCCCGCGCGGCTTCCACGGCCGCGTTCAGCGCCAGGATGTTGGTCTGGAAGGCGATGCTGTCGATGGTGCCGATGATGTCGCCGATCTGCCGGCTGCTGGCCTGGATCGCGCCCATGGTCTGCACGACCTCGCCCACCACCGAGCCGCCGCGCTGCGCGGCCTGCGCCGCTGTATCGGCCAGGCTGCGGGCCTGCTGGGCCGACGCCGCCGATTGCTGCACCGTGCCGGTGATCTGTTCCATCGAGCTGGCCGTCTGCTGCAGGTTGCTGGCGGTGTGCTCGGTGCGACTGCTCAGGTCGGCATTGCCGCGGGCAATCTCGTCGCTGGCCGTACCCACGTATTCCACGCCCTGGCGCACCTCCCGCACCACGCCCACCAGCGAGGTGCGGGCCCGCTCCAGCGCCTTCATCAGGCTGCCGATCTCATCGTCGCGCTGCACGAGCACGGGCGTGCCCAACTGGCCATTGCCGATGCGGTCGGCGGCCTGGCCGGCCTCGTGCAAGGCCAGGCCCAGGCCGCGGCCGAAGCGCCAGGACAGCCCCACCGCGCAGGCCACGCCCGCCAGCGCCAGCACGGCGACCAGCCGGTAGAGGTTCTGGAACGCCGTTGCCACCTGGGCTTCCAGCCGGCGCATCTCGGCCTGCTGGCCTTCCACCAGCGCCTGGCCCACGGCCAGGTAGCGCTCGGTTACAGGCACGAAGCGCGACGACACCAGCGCGCGGGCGCCGGCATCGTCGCCGCCGTCCTTCAGCCGGTTGATCTCGTCGCGCGCGGCCAGCCATTCCTTGCGCACCTCACCCACGGCTTCGGCGCGCTGGCGCGCGGCGGGGTCGGTCACCTGGTCCAGAAAGGCTTTCTGCGTGGCGCTGGTGCCGCGCGAGGTGGCAGCCATCGATTCCTTGAAGAAATCGAACAGCTCCTTGCCCGGCGTGTGCGCCACTGCCAGCGATCTTGCCGAGTTCTGGCGCACGTCGGCCAGCCACTGGCTGGCCAGCACGGACAGCTCGCTCTCGCGCTTCATGGCGGCGGTGGTTTCGCGCACCGCTTCGACCTTCAGGGCGGTGATGCCGATGACGGCCATAAAGATGGCCACGACGGCGGCGTAGCCCAGGGACAGGCGGGTGCGGAGTGAAAGAGTCATGTGGGGGTCCATGCGTACTGATGCAGTGGCCGCGTTATCGGCGCGGGGACGGGACGGCTTGAGCAGCAGATACTCCCGGGCCATGGACCGCGTCACCGGCATACAGCTCTTCATCCGCGTCGTCGAAACCGGCAGCTTCAGCAAGGCCAGCGCCGACATGGGCCTGACCCAGCCCACCGCCACCAAACACGTGGCGGCGCTGGAACGGCGCCTGGGGGCGCGGCTGTTCCACCGCAGCACGCGCGGCGCCACCCCCACCGAAGTGGGCGCGGCCTACTACGACAAGTGCAAGCTGATCGCGCGCGAGCTGGAAGAGGCCGACAACCTGGCCGCGCTGATGCAGCAGCGCCTGCAGGGCAGCCTGCGCATCAGCACCAGCGTGGCCTTCGGCCGCCGCGTGCTCACGCCGCTGGTCCTGAAGTTCATGCAGCTGCACCCGGGCCTGCAGATCGACCTGAGCTTCGAAGACCGCTACGTGAACCTGGTCGAACAAGGCATCGACCTGGCGGTGCGCATGGGCCGCCTGGCCGACAGCACCCTGGGCGCGCGCTACCTGGGCCGCAACCCCTGGGTGCTAGTGGGCGCGCCGGCCTATCTGGCCGAGCGCGGCACGCCGCAGGTGCCGGCCGATCTGCGCAGCCACGCCGCGCTGATCTACAGCAGCGTGCAGGGCGACGAGCGCTGGCAGTTCACCGCCCCTGATGGCCAGGTGCAGCAGGTGCCGGTGGCCGGCCCGCTGCGCAGCAACAACCTGTCGGCGCTGCTGTCGGCCGCGCGCCAGGGCATGGGCCTGGCCCTGCTGCCCTGGTACGTGGCCCATGAATCGGTGAAGACCGGGGTGGTGCAGGCCCTGCTGCCGGGCTGGACGCTGCCGGAACAGGAAGTGCACGCAGTATTCCCGTCGCCCCGCCTGGTGCCCACGAAGGTGAGCGGCTTTGCCACCTGGCTGCAGGGCCAGCTGGGCGGTGAATGGTGGCTGCGCCGGGTGTAGCCCGGCCCGCCCGGGGCTAACATGCCCCGATGAGCGAGCATGGTGTGGTGATGAAGGCGGCGGCCAAGGCAGTGGCAGCGGGGGCATTGGGCCTGGCGGGGCTGCTGGGGGCCTGCGCTAGTGCCCCGTCCGATGCCCTGCCGCCGCTGACCCAGCCCCTGTTGCTGCTGGGCGAAGTGCACGACAACGCCATCCAGCACGCCGAACGCCTGCGCGCCTTCGAAGCCCTGCTGGCGCGCGGCGCCCGCCCGGCGCTGGCCCTGGAACAGCTGGACCGCGAACGGCAGGGCGCCATCGACGCGCTCTTCGCTGCCGGCGCGCGGCCCACGGCCGACGCCGTCATTGCCGCCGGGGCGCCCAACGGCGGCCAGGGCGGGGGCTGGAACTGGGACTTCTATCGCCCCTTCATCACCGCGGCCCTGAAGGCGGGGCTGCCGATCGTCGCGGCCAACGTCTCGCGCGAAGACGCGCGCCGCGTGATGCGTGAAGGGCTGGCGCCGCTGGGCTTCGATGCCGCCGTGCCTCCCGAGGTGCTGGCCCGCCACAGCGCCGACATCGTGGCCAGCCACTGCGGCATGGTCGACGCGGCGATGGCCGGCCGCATGGCCCTGGCCCAGGTGGCGCGCGACCAGTTCATGGCCCAGGTGCTGGAGCAGCACGCCGCCCGCGGCGTGGTGCTGCTGGCCGGCAATGGCCATGTGCGCACCGACGTGGGCGCGCCGCGCTGGCTGAAGCCCGAAGTGCGCGCCAAGAGCCAGGCCGTGGGCTGGCTGGAAGCCGGGCAGGAAGGTGAACGCCAGGCCTACGACGCCGTGCGCGTGACGCCTGCGCAACCGCGGCCGGACCCGTGCGAAGGGATGCGCAAGCAGATCCCGGCGCGGCCGGCGCCGGCCACTGCGCGCTGAAGGGCCACAGGTGCCCGCGGGGCGCCCGGGCTACAGCAGGCCGGTGAGGTCGATGCTGCAGCCGGGCAGGCCCGGCAGGGCCACGACACCGGGCTGCCGGGTGGCGCTGGCTTCGCTGTAAGCCCCGTCCTGCGGCGCCGTGAACCGCCGCAGCAGGCCGCCCGACAAGTCCAGCACCCAGACTTCAGGCACGCCATGGCGGGCATACAGCGGCGTCTTGATGCGTACGTCGTAGGGCAGGGTGGTGTCGGCCACTTCGATGACCAGCAGGCAGTCGGCGCCGGTGGGCAGGGCCCGCGCGTAGAAGTCGTCGCGCGGCTTCAGCAAGGCCAGGTCGGGTTCCGGTTCGTTCTGTGGGTTCAGCCTGATGGGTAGCTGGGTCGACACAATGGCTTTGTCGGTGACGGCCCACTGCAGCAGGCGCCCCAGCCTCAGGATGGCGGCGTGGTGTCGGCTGCCCATCGGTGCCATGTCAATGATCTCCCCTTCGATCAGCTCCACTTTCGCGTCCGATGGCAGCAGCCCCACTTCGGCCATGCGGTGGTAGTCGTCCACGGAGATGCGGCGCCGCATCAGCTGCGCTTCCTCCACGTCTTCCAGAACATCCATGGCAGGCTCCCGGGCAGTCATCCCAGGCAGTTTACGACGCACCCGCACAATCCAGCCCCGTGATCCCGGCCCCTTCCGTCACCCCTGCCCACGCCGACACCGCCCCTGCGGCCGACCCTGCCCGCACGCGCTTCCTGCAGTGCCTGGCCGAAGCCGCACAAGCCCCCGCCGGCCCCGCCTGGCAGCGCCTGCTGCTGGCCAAGCCCGTGCCTCAGGGTGGCGCCAACGACCTGCAGCGCGTGCTGGTGCGCCCGCTGCTGCTGCGTGGCCAGGCCTGCCTGAGCTTCGTCTACAGCCACGCCACCAAGGACGTGACGAAGAACCTGCCGGTGGCCGAAGGCCTGGCGGAAGTGGCAGCGCTGCTGGGGCCGGCCTTTCGCAATGCCCACCTGCACACTGCCACGGAAGAACTGCAGCTGGTGCTCAGCAGGAAAGGCCGCGGGCATCTGACCCGCCTTGCCCTGGCCCCGGCAGCACCCTTGGCCGGTGGCGGAGCGCCGACCGCCCACGACCGCGCCAAGCAGCGCTGGCTGAGCCTGGACCGCCCCTTCCTGGCCGCCCTGGGCGTGGCCACGCCGCAGGGCACGCTGGTGCCAGCCATGGCGCGCAAGTGGAAGCAGATCAACAAGTTCGTCGAGATCTTCGCGCACGCCATCGAAGCGGCCGGCCTGGCCGCGCAGCCCGGCATCGAGGTGGTGGACTTCGGCGCCGGCCGCGCCTACCTGACCTTTGCCGTGCACGACTGGCTCACCCACGGCCGCGGCCTGCCCGCGCGCGTGACGGGCGTTGAACTGCGCCCCGACCTGGTGGCCGAAGGCAATGCCAGCATCTCCCGCCTGGGCCTGCAGGGCCTGCGCCTGCAGCAGGGCGACGTGCGGGACTGGCAGGCCGAACCGATGGACGTGATGATCGCCCTGCACGCCTGCGACACGGCCACTGACCACGCCATCCACCTGGGCCTGCAGGCTGGGGCGAAGGTGATCCTGTGCAGCCCCTGCTGCCACAAGCAGCTGCGCCCGCAGCTGCTGGCGCCGCACCCGCTGAAGAGCGTGTTCCAGCACGGCATCCACGCCGAACAGCAGGCCGAGATGCTGACCGACAGCCTGCGCGCGCTGCTGCTGGAAAGCCAGGGCTACGACACCCAGGTCTTCGAGTTCGTGGCGCTGGAACACACGCGCAAGAACAAGATGATCCTGGCCATCAAGCGGCCGGTACCGCAGCCCGCAGCCGCCGCGGCGGCGCTGGCGCAGGTGGAAGAGATCAAGCGCTTCTTTGGCGTGCGCGAACAGGCACTGCAGACGCTGCTGAGCCTGGGCCAGGCCACGCCGCAGCCGCCACCGACAATGCCGGCATGAAAACTCCTGCCCGCCTGCAAGTGCTGCTCGACGAAGGCCTGATCGACAGCGTGCTGCGGCAGCTCAAGAGCGGCAAGGAAGCCGAGGTCTTCGTGGTGCGCAAGGGCGATGAGACACGCGCCGCCAAGGTCTACAAGGCCGCCACGCA
>JAIXZR010000309.1 GCA_027489455.1 Rubrivivax sp.
GGCCACGACGATCACGGGCATCGGGAGGTCTCCTCGAAGGCTGCGGCGCGCGCCGGGGGTGGCAAGGCGCCGCGGCTGGGTTATTGTGTCCGGTGATGGACGACGCCCGCACACCCGACTTCCCGCCCCCTTCGGCACCCGCCGGAAGCGACGCCGGCCCGCCGTCCGAAGGCGCTGGCAGGGTCCTGGTGCTGGTCGCCCACCCCCAGATGGAGCAATCCCGGGTGAACCGCCGCCTGATGCTGGCGGCCGGCGCCCGCGACCCTCGGGCGGGAGCGCCGTCGCAGCCCGCCGGGCGCATCGAGGTCCGGGACCTCTATTCGCTCTACCCGGACTACCTGATCGACGTGGCCGCGGAGCGGGAGGCCCTGGCGGCCGCCTCGCTCGTGGTCTGGCAGCACCCCATCCACTGGTACGGGATGCCGCCGCTGATGAAGCTGTGGGCCGACGAGGTGCTGGGCTTCGGCTGGGCCTATGGCCCTGGGGGCGATGCGCTTCGGGGCAAGTCGCTCTGGCTGGTGGTGAGCACCGGGGGGCCGGAGGATTCCTACCACCCGCGCAGCTACAACCGATATCCCTTCGACGCCTTCCTGCCGCCCTACGAGCAGACCGCCGCGCTGTGCGGCATGCGCTGGCTGCCCCCGCTGGTGCTGCACGGCGCGCACCGCGCCAGCGCGGCCACGCTGGACGCGCACGCCGCCACCTTTGCCGACCGGCTGATGCGCTGGCCGGACTGGCCGGAGATCGCCGATCTGGACGCCACGCCCGAATGCCCCGTGCCGGGCGATGCCCGGCCGGCCGACAACGGCGCAGCCGGCACCTGAGCCCGCCGTGGAAGCCCTGCCCCCCTGGCTGTCCACCAGCCTGATCTACCTGACAGCGGCGGTGCTGGCCGTGCCCCTGTCGCGCCTGCTGGGCCTGGGCGCCATCATCGGCTACCTGGGCGCAGGCATTGCCATCGGGCCCTGGGGCCTGAAGCTCGTCACCGACCCGGCGGCGATGCTGCACGTGGCCGAGTTCGGCGTCGTGCTGATGCTCTTCCTCGTCGGCCTGGAGCTCGAGCCGCGGCGCCTGCGGGCGATGCGGCGGCAGGTCTTCGGCTGGGGCAGCGTGCAGATGCTGGCCAGCACCGCCCTGATCGCCGGCGCGGCCATGGCCTTCGGCGTGGACTGGCGGCTGGCCCTGGTGGCCGGCCTGGCGCTGACGATGAGCAGCACCGCCATCGGCCTGGGCGTGCTGAACGAACGCAACCTGCTGCCCACCACAGCGGGCCAGAGCGTGCTGAGCGTATCGCTGGCGCAGGATCTCTCGGCCATCCCCATCCTGGCCCTGCTGCCGCTGCTGGCGCTGCCCGGCGCGGCCAGCCTGGCGGGCAGCGGCGGTGCCGGGTGGTGGGACGCACTCCGCGCCGTGGGCGCGATCGCCGTCGTCATCCTGGGCGGCCGGCTGCTGCTGCGGCCGGCGCTGCGCTGGATCGCGCGCAGCGACACGCCGGAGATCTTCACCGCCGCTTCACTGCTGCTGGTGGTGGCGATTGCCGCGCTGATGCACAGCGTGGGCCTGTCGATGGCGCTGGGTGCGGTGCTGGCCGGCGTGCTGCTGGCCGAGAGCGAATACCGGCGCGAGCTGGAAACCGACATCGCGCCCTTCAAGGGCCTGCTGCTGGGCCTGTTCTTCATCGCCGTGGGCATGAGCATCGATTTCGCCGTGGTGCTGGCGCAGCCCGGCCTGGTGGCCGCGGTGGTGGCGGGCTTCCTGGTGCTGAAGGCGCTGGTCGTCTGGGCGATGGCGCGCGCGATGCCCATTCCGCTGGCCGAACGCCCGGTGTTCGTGGTGCTGCTGGCCCAGGGCGGGGAGTTCGGCTTCGTCGTGCTGCAAGGCGCCCAGGGCGCAGGCGTGATCGGCGCGGCGCCGGCGTCCTTCCTGGTGGCCGCGATCGCGATCTCGATGCTGTGCACGCCGCTGCTGCTGGTGGCCTGCGACCGCTGGCTCAGCCCGCGCCTGGCCACGCAGCGGGGCCCGGCGCTGGACGAGATCGCCGAGCCGCAGCAGGCGCCGATCATCATCTGCGGCTTCGGGCGCTACGGGCAGATCGTGGGCCGGCTGCTCAATGCCAACGGGCTGTCGGCCACGGTGCTGGAGCACGATGCCGAGCAGGTGGCCAGCGTGCGCCGCTTCGGCTGGCCCGCGTTCTATGGCGACGCCACGCGGCTGGATCTGCTGCGCGTGGCCGGGGCAGGCGCCGCGCGCGTGATCGTGGTGGCCATCGACGACATCGATCAAAGCCTGGCCGTCGTCGACCTGGCGCGCCAGCACTTTCCGCAGGCCCACCTGGTGGTGCGCGCGCGCAATGCCCAGCACTGGTACCAGCTGCACGCGCGCGGCGTGCAGCACATCGAGCGCGAGACGCTGGATTCCGCCCTGATGAGCGGGCGCAGCGTGCTCGAGCTGATGGGTTGGCAGCCGCACGCCGCGCGCACCCAGGCCTGGCGTTTCCGCCGCCACAGCATCGATCTGATGACGCAGATGGCGCCACACCAGCACGACGAGAACCGCCTCATCTCGCTGGTGCGCCAGGGCCGCCAGCAGCTGGAAGAACTGTGGTCCCGCGAACGCGAGGACCAGCAGCGCCAGCGCACCCAGCGCGGCGCCGGCTGGCAGCGTGACGACGGCCGCACCCGGGAAGGCCAGGACGGCCCGGCACCGGGCAGCGACTGAGTCGTCAGCCGGGCCCGTCAGGCCAGCCGGCAGGCTTCGTCGAACGCCAGGCGCGGGCTGCGCGGGAAGACCTTGGAAGGGTCGCCATGCCCCAGCGAGCAGACGAAGTTGGTCTTCACCGGGGTGTTGGCCCAGAACTCGGCATCCAGCTTTGCCGCGTCGAAGCCGCTCATGGGCCCGCAATCCAGGCCCAGCGCGCGTGCGGCCAGCATCAGGTAGGCGCCCTGCAGCGACGAATTACGGAAGGCCGTGGCGGCGATCAGCGCCTCGTTGCCCACGAACCAGCTCTTCGCGTCGGTGTGCGGAAAGAGCTGCGGCAGCTTCTCGTAGAAGGCCATGTCCATGCCGATCACGGCCGTCACCGGGGCCTGCTGCACCTTGGCGCGGTTGCCTTCGGCCATGCAGGCCACCAGCCGCGCCTTGGCCTCGGCGCTGCGCACGAAGATCACGCGCGCCGGGCTGCAGTTGGCCGACGTCGGACCCCACTTGTAGAGGTCGTAGAGCGCTTGCAACGTGGCGTCGCTGACGGGGGTGTCGAGCCAGCCGTTCTGCGTGCGGGCGTCGTCGAAGAGTTGTTCGGTGCGGATGTGCATGGCGGTCCTGCGTGTGGGTGGAAGATGACGTGCCCGACGATGGGCGCTGCGCCCCGACAATAGCGGCATGTTCCAGCCCTCGCAGCACGACGTGCGCCGCTTCTTCTGCGGCACCTATGCCCGCCAGCGCCAGGGCCTGCCGCTGGATGCCATGCAGGCACTGGCGGCCCGCTGGATCGACGAACACCCCGAGTACCACGCCGAACTGGCCGACGAGGCCGCGGCCCTGGCCGCCGTCTATAGCGTTGAAGACGGCCGCACCAACCCCTTCCTGCACCTGTCGATGCACCTGTCGATCACGGAGCAGGCCGGCATCGACCAGCCCAGTGGCATCCGCCAGGCGCTGGAGCTGCTGGCCGCGCGCCGCAACTCCCTGCACGCCGCCCACCACGAGGTGATGGAATGCCTGGGCGAGATGATCTGGGCCAGCCAGCGCAGCGGCCTGCCGCCCGATGGCCAGGCCTACATCGAGGCCATCCGCCGCCGCGCGACCACGGGCTGAGGCCCCCCGCAGCCGCGGGTGTCGCCAAACTTGACGACAGCGGCGCCAGCCGCGCCCCCCGCAAACCAGGGTTTGCCAGCGGCGGCGCGCACTTAGGCGGTGGTGGCACGGGCGTTGCGCTGGGGGTGGCATCCGCAACCCCCCTGAGAGCACCCCATGAAGAAGTTCACACTCGCGATGGCCGCATCGGCCGCTGCCTTGCTGGCCGCCCACGGCGCGCAGGCCAACGTCGTCGCCGACCCCTCGTTCGAGCTCGGCGCCGATCCCGCCAGCCCCTGGGACCAGGCTTCCAGCAACTTCGGCTCGCCGCTGTGCACGATCGTCTTGTGCGGCACCGGCGGCAACACGGCTGCCCCGCGCACGGGCGACTGGTGGGCCTGGTTCGGCGGCGCCGGTGGCCAACAGGAAACCGCCTCGGTTTCGCAGTCCGTCGGCCTGCTCAACGGCACAGCGAGCGTGTCGTTCTGGCTCAATCACGGCTCCGGCAGCGATGCCAGCGACTTCGTCAGCCTGCGCGTCAACGGCACGCCACTGTGGACGTACAACGCCAACGGCACCCGCCTGGGCCAGGGCTACCAGCAAGTGCAGCTGGACCTGAGCAGCTTTGCCACCGGCGGCAGCGTGCAGCTCGAGTTCTTCAGCATCACCGGGCTGTCCGGCAACAACACCAACTTCTCGATCGACGATGTCAGCGTCGTGACGGCCCCCATCCCCGAGCCTGGCACCTACGGCCTGATGGCCCTGGGCCTGGCCGGCCTGCTGGTGGCCCGCCGCCGCGCGGCCAGCCGCTGAGCCCGGGCCGCTGGGTCAGCGGATGCTGACCCAGGCCACTTCCAGCCAGTTGTCGGCGCGGTGCACGGCCTGCACGTTCGCGCGCATCGCCCACGGGATCACCTGGCGGTGCAGCGGGATGGTGTGGACCTGCTCGCGCCATTCGCGCAGCGCGGCCTTCACCAGCTCTTCGCGCTTCTTCGCGTCGGGCTCGACGCTGCTCTGCGCCGCCAGCGCATCGAACTTCTCGTTGCGCACGTTGCCGTAGTTGTAGAGGCCCACGCCACGCTCGCCGCGGATGCGCATCAGCGGCGTCATGGCCAGTTCGGCATCGGTGATCGCGCCGCCCCAGCCGTACATGAACAGGCTGGTGTCGAGCTTTTCCAGCTTGGGGAAGAAGGTCGCGCGCGGCATCGCGTTGACGCGCACCTTCACCTTCAGCTGCGACCACATGGTGGCCAGCGCGATGCAGATTTCCTCGTCGTTGATGTAGCGGTTGTTCGGGCAATCCAGCGTGATCTCGAAGCCGTCCGGGTAGCCCGCCTGCGCCATCAGCGCGCGCGCGGCGGCCAGGTCGAAGGGGAAGCGCGATTCCACCTGCGCGTCACCATAGGCGCCAATCGGTGAAGGCGTGTTGCCGCCAGTGGGCGCGCTCTGGCCATTCATCAGCTTGCTGCGGATGGTCTCGATGTCGATCGCCTGGTACAGCGCCAGGCGTACGCGGCGGTCCTTGAAGGGGTTCTTGTCGCCGGGCACCTTGCCGTAGAGCAGCTTGTCGCGCGCCTGGTCCATGCCCAGGAAGACGACGCGGTTCTCCGGGCCTTCGACGATCTTCACGCCGCTGGTGTTGCGCAGCCGGGGGACGTCGCGCGGTGCCGGATCCAGCACGAAATCGATCTCGCCGCTGACCAGCGCCGCCAGCCGCGTGGCGTCGTTGGCGATCGGGGTGTAGACGATCTCCTGCACGTTGCCTTCGAACTTGCCCCACCAGTTGGGGTTGCGCTTGTAGGTGGTCTTGATGCCGGGCTGGCGCTGCACCAGCATGTAGGGCCCGGTGCCGTTGGCGTTGAAGGAAGCAAAGCTCTCTTCCTTGTTCTTGAAGTCCAGCGGCCGCGTGACCTTGTGCTTCTCGCTCCAGGCGCGCGACATGATCTGCACCGTGCTCAGGTGCTGCAGGAAGATCGGGTTCACGCGGTCCAGGCGGAAGTCCACCGTCAACGGATCGACGGCCACGGCCGTGCCCAGCGCGATGGCGTAGACGCTCAGCTGCGAAGTCGGCTCCTTCGCACGCTGCAGGCTGAAGACCACGTCGTCGGCGGTGAAGGGCGTGCCATCGTGGAACTTCACGTTCGGCCGCAGCTTCACGCGCCAGGCCTGCGGGCCGGTCTGCTGCCAGCTCAGTGCCAGGCGCGGGCTCAGGTTGAGCTGCCGGTCGCGGTCGATCAGGGCTTCGTAGACCTGGCCGTTGATCTGGTTCGTCAGGCTCTCGTTCTGCGAGTGCGGGTCCATGGTCTGGGCATCGCCCTGGCTCGCCCAGCGCAGGGTCTGGGCCTGTGCGCCGGCCAGGGCCAGCGCCAGGGCAGCGCCCAGCAGGGCGCGATGGAAAAAGGCTTGCATGCGATGCACCGGCAGCTTGGACAGGCCGCGAGTCTACGCAGCCAGGGCGGCCCGTTTGGCCGCAGGGCGACGCCGGCCCTCAGCCTGTCTTGCGGCCGCCGCGGCGCAGGGCCGCGGGCTCGGCCCACAGCTCGTTGAGCTGCGGGAAGCGCGCCTCGGCATCGAGCTCGCGACCGACGATGCGGTCGTTGCAGGCCGGATCGGCCAGATTCAGCACCTTGGGCGTGATCGGCAGCTCCGAGCGCGTCGAGTAGAAGACCTTGACCATCGGCGAAACCAGCGCGCCCGGGTTCTGGTCCAGCACCACGGCCAGCCGGCCGGATTCCAGCCGCACCAGCGATCCCGTCGGGTAGATGCCCAGGCTCTTGACGAAGGCCGCGAACAGCACCGGGTCGAAGTGGCCTTTCCAGCTGGCCATGCGGGCCACGCTTTCAGCCGGATCCCAGCCCCGCTTGTAGGGCCGGTTGGACGTGATGGCATCGTAGACGTCGCAGATCGCACCCATGCGCGCCAGGGTGCTGATGTCTTCGCCGGCCAGCTTGTTCGGGTAACCGGTGCCGTCGATCTTCTCGTGGTGGTGCAGCGTGACGTCCAGCATGGCGGGCGTGGCGCCGCGGCCTTCCAGCAGCAGGGCGTGGCCGCGTTCGGGGTGGCTGCGGATGATGGCGAACTCCTCGTCCGTCAGGCGGCCGGGCTTGTTCAGCACCTCCAGCGGCATCACGGCCTTGCCCAGGTCGTGCATCAGGCCGGCCATGCCCGCGTCGTGCAGCGCGTCGTCATCCAGCCCCAGCTGCTTGCCCAGGGCCACCATCAGCGCGCAAACGGCCACGGAATGCATGTAGCTGTAGTCGTCCTGCGTCTTCAGCCGCGCCAGGCTGACCAGCGCCCCGGGGTTGCGGCGCACCGATTGCGTGATCTCGGCCACCAGCGGCAGCGCCCCTTCGGCCTGGATGGCGCGCCCCATGCGGGCTTCGTTGAACATCGACACCACGGCCTCGCGGCCGCGGTGGCAGATGGCGGCGGCTTGCTGCAGTTCTTCACGCAGGCTGCGGCTGGCGTCAGACGGCGCGGCCGGGGTAGGCCCGGCAGCAGGGCTGGGCGCCGGGGCCGGGCTGGCGGGCAGGCGCAGGCGCCGGCCCGCTGCGGCCGGGGGCGCTGCTGCGGCGGCGGGCTCGGCCGGCGGGGCCACGTCCAGGCCCTGGCCAGGATCGATCCAGACTTCCTTCACGGCGCTGGCCGCCAGTTTGCGCAGGTCGTCCGGGTCGGACAGCACGAACTTGGTGCGCCAGAAGGGGTGATCGATCCACGCCCCGTCCAGCCGGTGCAGGTACATCCCCACGCGCAGCTGGTCGACGGATATCTTCTTCAGCATTGGGGCGCGGGCTCGGGTCTGGGGGCGGGGGGCGATCGGTCTGCTTCCGGTTATCGGCCGTCGCCTGCGCTGGCTTGAGGGCCTATGCTCGCGCCATGAATGCCAGCAACGAAACCCTGCGTGATGCCCTGGCCCGCAACGTGCGCGACGCCCTGGCCGAAGACATCGGCCGCGGGGACTGGACAGCCGGCCTGGTGCCCGCGGGCCTGGGCGCACGCGCCCGCGTGACGGCCAAGGAAGCGGCGGTCGTGTGCGGCCGGCCCTGGTTCGATGCCTGCTTCCGCGCGCTGGACCCGGCCGTGCGCCTGGACTGGGCCGTGACGGAAGGCACGGCCATCGCCGCCGGCACCGTGCTGTGCCAGATCGAAGGCGATGCCCGCGCCCTGCTGAGCGCCGAACGCCCGGCGCTGAACTTCCTGCAGACACTGTCGGCCGTGGCCACGCAGACGCGCCGCTACGTGGACGCGATTGCCGGCGTCTCGCCCAACCCGCGCGGCTGCGCCGTGCTGGACACGCGCAAGACACTGCCCGGCCTGCGTCAGGCGCAGAAGTACGCCGTACGCACCGGCGGCGGCCGCAACCAGCGCATGGCCCTGTGGGACGGCATCCTGATCAAGGAAAACCACATCGCTGCCGCCGGCGGCGTGCGTGCGGCACTCGAAGCGGCCTGGGCGCTGGACGCGGGCGTGCCGGTGCAGGTGGAAGTGGAAAGCCTGGCCGAGCTGCAGGAAGCCCTGGACGCTGGCGCCCAGAGCGTGCTGCTGGATGATTTCAGCCTGGCCGACATGCAGGCCGCCTGCGCGCTGAACGGCGCCCGCCCTTTGCCGGCCCTGCTGGAAGTGTCCGGCGGCGTCGACCTGGACAGCATCCGCGCGATCGCGGCCACGGGTGTGGACCGGATCTCCATCGGCAAGCTGACCAAGGACATCCGCGCCGTCGATCTGTCGATGCGCATCGTCGGCTGACGGCCCGCGCCGCCCGGCCACCGCCCGATGCCTGCCGCCGCCGCGCCCCACCCGCCTGGCCTGCAGCTGCCGATCACCGGCATGAGCTGCACGGCCTGCAGCGCGCGGGTCGAGAAAGCCCTGCTCACGGTACCAGGCGTGGCCGCCGCCAGCGTCAACCCGGCCACCGACACCGCCATCGTGCAATGGGCCGCGGTGCCAACTGGGCCTGCTGCAGCCGCCGCGCTGGTGGCGATGGTGGCGGCCGTCGAGCAGGCCGGCTATGGCGTGCCGACGCAGACACTGCAGTTGCAGATCACCGGCATGACCTGCGCCGCCTGCGCCGGCCGGATCGAGAAAGCCCTGCTGAAGCTGCCGGGCGTTCTGCAGGCCAGCGTGAACCTGGCCACCGACCAGGCCAGCGTCCGCCTGCTGGCCGGCATCGCCCCGGCCGAGGTGCTGGCCGCCGTGCAGCGGGCCGGCTACGGTGGGCGGCTCCCGGGAGACGGCACGGGGCCCGGGGCGACCGGGAAGGACGGCCCCGGGCCGGGTGCCGCGCCAGGTGCGGCCACGCCCGTCTGGCCTGTACTGCTGGGCGCGGCGCTGACGCTGCCGCTGGTGGCGCCCATGCTGCTGCAGCCGCTGGGCATCCACGCCATGCTGCCGGGCATGCTGCAGCTGCTGCTGGCCGGCGTGGTGCAGGTGGTGCTGGGCGCACGCTTTTATCGCGCCGCCTGGCGTGCCGTGCGTGCCGGCAGCGGCAACATGGACCTGCTGGTCGCGCTGGGCACCTCGGCGGCCTTCGGGCTCAGCGTGGCCCTGCTGTGGCAGCACGGCAGCACACCGGGCATGCCGCACCTGTATTTCGAGGCCTCGGCCAGCGTCATCACGCTGGTGCTGCTGGGCAAATGGCTGGAAGGCCGCGCCAAGCGCCAGACGACCGAAGCCATCCGGGCCCTGAACGCGCTGCGCCCCAGCACCGCACGCGTGCTGCGTGGCGGGGTGGAAACCGAAGTGCCGCTGCACGAGGTGCAGCGCGGTGACCTCGTCAGCGTGCGCCCGGGCGAGCGCATTGCCGTCGACGGCCGCGTGCAGGCTGGCCGCAGCCACGTGGACGAATCGCTCATCACCGGCGAAGCCCTGCCCCTGGCCAAGGGCCCGGGCGACGCCGTGACGGGCGGCGCCATCAACGGCGAAGGCGCGCTGCAGGTGCAGACCGTGGCGGTGGGCGCCGAGACGGCGCTGGCGCGCATCGTGCGCTTGGTCGAAAGCGCCCAGGCGGGCAAGGCGCCGGTGCAGCGGCTGGTGGACCGCGTCAGCGCTGTCTTCGTGCCCGTGGTGCTGGCCATCGCGGCGGTCACGCTCGGCGGTTGGTGGCTGGCCGGCGCAGGCTGGGAAGCCGCCCTGATCAACGCCGTCTCGGTGCTGGTGATCGCCTGCCCCTGCGCGCTGGGCTTGGCCACGCCCACGGCCATCATGGTGGGCACCGGCCGGGCGGCACGGCACGGCATCCTGATCCAGGACGCCGCCGCGCTGGAACGCGCCCATGCCGTGACGGTGGTGGCCTTCGACAAGACCGGCACGCTCACACAGGGCCAGCCCGGCGTGGTGGCCGTGCTGCCGGCGCCGGGCCAGACGGCCGGCGAGTTGCTGCGCCTGGCCGCAGCGCTGCAGCAGGGCAGCGAGCACCCGCTGGCCCGGGCCGTGCTGCAGGAAGCCGGCCGCCTGGCCCTGGCCTGGCCGGGCCCGGCCGAAGTGCAAGGCCTGCAGGCCCTGCCCGGCCGCGGCCTGCAGGCGCAGGTGCAGGGCCGGCAGCTGCTGCTGGGCAGCCCGCGCCTGCTGCAGGAAAGCGGGGCCGACGGCCAGGCACTGGCGGCCGCCGCCACGCAGCTGGCGGCCGAGGGCCGGACGGTGTCGTGGCTGATGGAAGCCGCTGAAGGCACTGCGGGCACTGCGGCAGCCGCTGGCAGCCCGCCCCGCGTGCTGGGCCTGCTGGCGTTTGGCGACGCACTCAAGCCGCAGGCTGCGGCGGCGATTGCCCGGCTGCACGCCATGGGCGTGAAGACCGTGCTGCTGACGGGCGACAACCGCGGCAGCGCCCAGGCCGTGGCGCGCAGCCTGGGCATCGACGACGTGCAGGCCGAGGTGCTGCCCGCCGACAAGGCCGCTGCGGTGCAGGCGCTGCGCCAGCAGGGCGCGGTGGTGGCGATGGTGGGCGACGGCATCAACGATGCGCCGGCCCTGGCCGCCGCCGACGTCGGCATGGCCATGGGCACCGGCACCGATGTCGCGATGGCCACCGCGGGCGTGACCTTGATGCGCGGCGACCCGGCCCTGGTGGCCGACGCGCTGGACATCTCGCGCCGCACCTGGGCCACGCTGCAGCGCGGTCTGTTCTGGGCCTTTGCATACAACGTCGTCGGCCTGCCGCTGGCGGCGCTGGGCTATCTGAACCCGGTTTGGGCCGGCGCAGCGATGGCGCTGTCCAGCGTCAGCGTAGTGGCCAATGCGCTGCTGCTGCGGCGCTGGCAGCCGCCGGCGCGCACAGACGCTGCGCCGCAGGTGACAGCGGCGCCGGCGCCGGTGGCTTAGCCTTCGGGTCATGCCTGCCACCCCAGCCTACCTGGAACGCCGGCCAGCCATCGACCGCTGGCTGAGGCTGCGCTGCACGGCCCATGCTGCCCCGGGCCAGCCGCCCGGCCTGGGCTACCACGTGCGCTGCTGGGGCACACCGGCGCTGGCCACGCCCGAGCGGCCGCCGCTGGTGCTGATGCACGGCTGGATGGACGTGGCCGCGTCGTTCCAGTTTCTCGTCGATGCTTTGCACGCGCTGGAAGGCGACAGCCGCTACATCGTCGCGGCCGACTGGCGCGGCTTCGGCCTGAGCGACACCCCGCCGGGCGACAGCTACTGGTTCCCCGATTACCTGGCCGATCTGGACTCACTGCTCGACCAGGTGCTGGCCGAATGCCCGGGCCTCACGCAGCTCGATCTGCTGGGCCACAGCATGGGCGGCAATGTCGTCATGACCTACGCCGGGCTGCGGCCCGGGCGCATCCGCCGGCTGGTGAACCTGGAAGGCTTCGGCCTGCCGCGAACGCGCCCCCAGGACGCACCCCGGCGGCTGCTGCAATGGCTGGACGAGCTGAAGGCCCCGGCCGAGCTGCGCAGCTACGACAGCGCCCAGGCCGTGGCCCAGCGCCTGATGAAGAACAACCCGCTGCTGCCCGCCGACAAGGCCGCCTGGCTGGCCACGCACTGGGCGCAGCCCGACGCCAGCGGGCGCTGGCAGATCCTGGGCGACCCGGCGCACAAGCGCGTGAACCCGGTGATGTACCAGGTGGAAGAAGTACTTGCCGCGTGGCGGCTGATCCAGGCCCCGGTGCTGTGGGTGGAAGGCGACCAGACCGACGTCGCCAAGTGGTGGGGCCAGCGCTACACGCGCGACGAATTCGAGACCCGCCTGGCCGTGGTGCCGCACGTGCGCAAGGCGCTGCTTTCACCCTGCGGCCACATGCTGCACCACGACCAGCCCGAAGCCCTGGCGGCGCTGCTGCTGGAACACCTGGGGCCGCTGGCCTGAGGCGGCCCACGCCAGCAAAGGCCCCATGCCAAAATACAGGGCATGGACACCGAACAGATCAACGCCATCGGCACGCTGCTTGCCGACCTGAGCGAACGCACCCAGCAGCTCCGGGGGTATCTTTGACTACGACCGCAAAGCCCTGCGGTTGAACGAAGTCAACGCCGCGCTGGAAAACCCCGCGGTCTGGAACGAACCCAAGCGCGCGCAGGAACTGGGGCGCGAGAAGAAGACGCTGGAAAACGTGGTCGAGACCATCGACCACCTGCAGAGCAACCTGTCGGACAACACCGAGCTCTACGAGATGAGCAAGGCCGACGGCGCCGTGGACGACCTGGCCGCCATCGACGCCGAAGCGCAGAAGCTGCGCGAAATCGTCGAAGCGCTGGAATTCCGCCGCATGTTCAGCAACCCGGCCGACCCGGGCAACTGCTTCGTCGACATCCAGGCCGGCGCCGGCGGCACCGAAGCCTGCGACTGGGCCGGCATGCTGCTGCGCCAGTACCTCAAGTACGCCGAACGCAAGGGCTTCACCGCTACGCTGGAAGACGAAACGCCGGGCGACGTGGCCGGCATCAAGAGCGCCACGCTGAAGATCGAGGGCGAATACGCCTTCGGCCACCTGCGCACCGAAACCGGCGTGCACCGCCTGGTGCGCAAGAGCCCGTTCGACAGCGCCGGCGGCCGGCACACCAGCTTTGCGTCGCTGTTCGTCTACCCCGAGGTGGACGACACGATCGAGATCGAGATCAACCCCAGCGACGTGCGCGTGGACACCTTCCGCGCCAGCGGCGCGGGCGGCCAGCACATCAACAAGACCGATTCGGCGGTGCGGCTGACGCACATCCCCACCGGCATCGTCGTGCAGTGCCAGGACGGCCGCAGCCAGCACAGCAACCGCGACGTCGCCTGGAAGCGCCTGCGCAGCCGCCTGTACGACCACGAGATGCGCAAGCAGCTGGAAGCGCAGCAGAAGCTGGAAGACACCAAGACCGATGTCGGCTGGGGCCACCAGATCCGCAGCTACGTGCTGGACCAGAGCCGCATCAAGGACCTGCGCACCAACGTCGAGATCAGCAACACGCAGAAGGTGCTGGACGGCGACCTGGACCCCTTCATCGAAGCCAGCCTGAAGCAAGGGCTCTGACAGCCCCTGGCAGGCCCGGGGCCAGGCCGGCCCCCACCCCAGACACGAGACAAGCATGCGAGAAGGCACTGCCACCCTGGTGCGGCGCGAGGACTACCTGGCGCCCGCCTACACCATCCAGCAGGTCGAACTCACCTTCGACCTGGACCCGGCCAAGACGCTGGTCACCAGCCGCCTGCACGTGCGGCGCCGCCCCGGCCAGGGCCACCAGCCGCTGCGCCTGCACGGCGACGAACTGACGCTGCTGCGCGTGCAGGCCGACGGCCAAAGCGTGAGCTTCCGCCACGAAGCCGGCGACCTGGTGATCGACAACCCGCCCGATGCCGAAGCCTTCGTGCTGGACATCCGCAACACCTGCGCGCCCGACAAGAACACCCGGCTGCAGGGCCTGTACACCAGCCAGGGCGGCTTCTTCACGCAGTGCGAAGCCGAAGGCTTCCGGCGCATCACCTACTTCCTGGACCGGCCCGACGTGATGGCCGAGTACACCGTGCTGCTGCGCGCCGACAAGGCGAAGTACCCGGTGCTGCTGAGCAACGGCAACCTCGTGGAAGAAGGTAGCCTCGACAACGGCCGCCACTACGCCAAGTGGCACGACCCCTTCCCCAAGCCCAGCTACCTGTTCGCCCTGGTGGCAGGCCGACTGGTGGCGCGTGAACAGCGCATCACCAGCCGTGGTGGCAAGAGTCACCTTCTGCAGGTCTACGTGCGCCCCGGCGATCTGGAGAAGACCGAGCACGCGATGAATTCGCTGGTGGCCAGCGTGGTGTGGGACGAAGTGCGCTTCGGCCTGCCGCTGGACCTGGACCGCTACATGGTCGTGGCCACCGAGGACTTCAACGGTGGCGCGATGGAGAACAAGGGCCTGAACCTGTTCAACACCAAGTACGTGCTGGCGAGCCAGAACACCGCCACCGATGGCGACTTTGCCGACATCGAAAGCGTCATCGCGCACGAGTACTTCCATAACTGGACGGGCAACCGCATCACCTGCCGCGACTGGTTCCAGCTCAGCCTGAAGGAAGGGCTGACGGTCTTCCGCGACCAGGAGTTCAGCATGGACATGGCCGGCGGTGCGTCGGCCCGGGCCGTGAGGCGCATCGACGATGTGCGCCGCCTGCGCGCCAACCAGTTCCCCGAAGACGCCGGCCCCATGGCCCACCCAGTACGGCCGGACAGCTATGTCGAGATCAACAACTTCTACACCGCCACGGTGTACGAGAAGGGCGCAGAAGTCGTCCGCATGATGCACACCCTGGTGGGCCGCGAAGGCTTCGCCCAGGGCATGAAGCTGTACTTCTCCCGCCACGACGGCCAGGCCGTGACCTGCGACGACTTCGCCCAGGCGATTGCCGATGCCAACCCCGGCAGTGCGCTGGCCCTGCGGCTGGAAGCCTTCAAGCGCTGGTATGCCCAGGCCGGCACACCGCGCGTACAGGCCCGTGGCGAGTACGACGCAGACGCGCGCCGCTACACGCTCTGGCTGAGCCAGCACACCCCGGCCACGCCAGGGCAAGAGGAGAAGCGGCCCTTCGTGATCCCGGTGCTGGCCGCGCTGGTCGGCGCAGACGGCAGCGCACTGGCGCCCGAGCAGCTGCTGGTACTGGAGCACGCCGAACAGGCCTTCGTCTTCGACGACGTGGCCCAGGCGCCAGTGCCTTCGCTGCTGCGCGGCTTCTCGGCCCCGGTGCTGCTGGACGACGGCCTGAACGAATCGGCCCGCCTGGTGCTGCTGGCGCACGACACCGACGCCTTCACCCGCTGGGAAGCCGGCCAGCGCCTGATGGAAGCCACGCTGCTGGCGGCTATCCGCGGCGATGGCGAACTGCACGTCAGCGTGGAACTGCTGCAAGGCCTGCGCGCGGTGCTGCGCGACCCCGGCCTCGACCCAGCCTTCAAGGAACTGGCCTTGCTGGCCCCCAGCGAGGGCCAGCTGGCCGAAGCTCTGGCCACCGATGTCGACCCGCAGCGCATCCATGCCGTGCGCGAGCAGTGGCGGGCCCACATCGCCCAGGCCCTGCACGCCGATTGGCTGTGGGCCTTCGAGCAGCACCGCGTGACCGAAGGCTACAGCCCCGACAGTGCGCAAGCCGGCCGCCGTGCCCTGGCCAACCTGGCCTTGCGCATGCTGTGCCTGCACGGCGCGCAGACCGGCGACACCGTCTGGCCCGGCCGCGCCTACCAGCAGAGCAAGAGCGCAGGCAACATGACCGACCGCCTGGCCGGCCTTCAGGCGCTGGTGGACGCGCATTCACCGCTGGCCGATGCCGCGTTGCAGCGCTTTCATGCGCAGGCCGCCGGTGACGCGCTGGTGCTGGACAAGTGGTTCATGTTGCAAGCTGGCGCCAGCGAACCCGTGGGCGCCGACGGCCAGGCCACGGGCGCAGCCTTCGCACGCGCCAAGGCGCTGTTGCTGCACCCCGATTTCTCGCTGCGCAACCCCAACCGCATGCGCAGCCTGCTGATCATGCTGTGCGCAGGCAACCCGGCAGCCTTCCACCGCCGCGACGCCGCCGGCTACGTGCTGTGGGCCGACAAGCTGCTGGAACTGGACGCCATCAACCCGCAGGTGGCAGGCCGTCTGGCCCGTGTGATGGACCGCTGGGCCATGCTGGCTGAACCGTATCGCAGCGCCGCCCGCGAAGCCATCAGCCGCGTGGCCGCCAAGCCCGACCTGAGCAACGACGTGCGCGAGATCGTCACCAAAGCACTGGAATCGACATGACAAAACGAGTCAGCCTGACGCAGTACCTGGTCGAACAGCAGCGCGAGCACGGGCTGATCCCGGCGCAACTAAGGCTGCTGATCGAAGTCGTCGCCCGCGCCTGCAAGCGCATCGCGATTGCCGTCAACAAGGGCGCCCTGGGCGACGTGCTGGGCAGCGCCGGCACCGACAACGTGCAGGGCGAAGTGCAGAAGAAGCTGGACGTCATCAGCAACGAAGTGCTGATCGAGGCCAACGAATGGGGCGGCCACCTGGCAGCCATGGCCAGCGAGGAAATGGACAGCATCCACGTCGTGCCCAACCGCTACCCGCAGGGCGAATACATGCTGCTGTTCGACCCGCTGGACGGCAGCAGCAACATCGATGTCAATGTCAGCATCGGCACCATCTTCAGCGTGCTGCGCAAGGTCACGAACACGCGCGGCATCAGCGAAGAAGACTTCCTGCAGCCCGGCAAGCAGCAAGCCGCAGCGGGCTACTGCGTCTACGGCCCGCAGACCACCCTGGTGCTGACGGTGGGCAGCGGCGTGGCGATGTTCACGCTGGACCGCGAGACCGGCAGCTGGATCCTGACCGAAGACGAACTGCGCATCCCGGAAGACACCAAGGAATTCGCCATCAACATGTCGAACATGCGCCACTGGGCCCCGCCGATGCGCCAGTACATCGACGAATGCCTGGCCGGCAAGACCGGCCCGCGCGGCAAGGACTTCAACATGCGCTGGGTGGCCAGCATGGTGGCCGATGTGCACCGCATCCTGACCCGCGGCGGCGTCTTCATGTACCCCTGGGACCAGCGCGAGCCCGACAAGCCCGGCAAGCTGCGCCTGATGTACGAAGCCAATCCGATGTCCTTCATCGTCGAGCAGGCTGGCGGCATGGCGACGAACACGAAGGAGCGCATCCTGGACCTGCAGCCCACGCGGCTGCACGAACGCGTGAGCGTGGTGCTGGGGTCGAAGAACGAAGTCGAACGCGTCACCGCGTATCACCGCCAAGCAGGCTGAGCGGCCCGCCGCGGCCGGATCAGCGGCGCCCCACCTTGCGCGGCGCCACCCCACCGCGTGAAGCCCAGAGCTTGTACGCATTGGGCGTCAGCTCGCGCTTGAGCAACTGCACCACCTGCCCGGGCGACAGGCCGTGGCGCGTCATGACGTCGGCATAGGGCGGCTTGGCGTTCCAGGCCAGGTCGATGACGCTGCGGATCTCTTCCGCAGTCAGGCGGGGGACGGGCTTGGCCATGGCGCTGTGTGCAAAGAAACAGCCCGGGCTCTGGCGAGGCCGGGCTGTGTGTGTGGTGGTGGAACCGGGGGGAATCGAACCCCCGTCCGCAAGCCATTGCCGATCGGTTCTACATGCGTAGCCGTCTGATTTGGATTTAAGGCCCCAGGTCGCGCAGCGGCACGCTACCTGAACCCCGAGTCATTTGGTTTTAGGCCCACCGCGAATGACACGTGGCAGGACGAGCCAATGTGAAGGATCTCTCAGGCCCCCGGCGTTGCTCGTCAGACCCAGCCCAGCTGCCAACTGTTGCGAGGCTCACCGGTTTTAAGCGGCGAGGGCGTACGTTTGATCGTTCGCAGTTACTTTGTTTCCAGATGGATTTACGAGCTGACTGGTGCTCGGCATGCTCCGGGTCGA
>JAIXZR010000285.1 GCA_027489455.1 Rubrivivax sp.
CCATCGCCGCCAGCGACGTGCTCTTGCCGCTGCCCGTGGCGCCGACGAAGATGACCAGTCCGCGCTTGGTCATCGCCACTTCCTTCAGCACCTTGGGCAGGCCCAGGGCATCGATGGTGGGCAGGGTCTGCGGGATCGTCCGGCACACCAGGCCCACGTGGCCCTGCTGCATGAAGGCGTTGACGCGGAAGCGGCCGATGCCTGCCGGGCTGATGGCGAAATTGCATTCCTTCGTGCGCTCGAACTCGGCGGCCTGCTTGTCGTTCATCACCGCGCGCGCCAGCGCCACGGTGTGCTGGCCCGTCAGCGGCTGCGGGCTGACCTTGGTCACCTTGCCATCCACCTTGATGGCGGGCGGGAAGTCGGCGGTGAGGAACAGGTCGCTGCCATTGCGCCCCACCATCAGGCGCAAGAGATCGTTGACGAATTTCGATGCCTGGTCGCGTTCCATCGCTTACCCCGGGAAGTTTTCTGGAATCTTGGCCTTGGCACGCGCTTCGGCCGGTGCGATCAGATTGCGGCGCACCAGGTCGCTGAGGTTCTGGTCCAGCGTCTGCATGCCCAGGCTCTGGCCGGTCTGGATGCTGCTGTACATCTGCGCGATCTTGTTTTCGCGTATCAGGTTCTTGATGGCGCTGGTGGCGATCATGATCTCGTGCGCCGCGACGCGGCCGCTGCCGTCCTTCAGCTTGCACAGGGTCTGCGAGATCACGGCCACGAGCGATTCGCTCAGCATCGCCCGCACCATTTCCTTCTCGGCCGCCGGAAACACATCCACCACGCGGTCGATGGTCTTGGCCGCGCTGCTGGTGTGCAGCGTGCCGAAGACCAGGTGGCCGGTCTCGGCGGCCGTCAGCGCCAGGCGGATGGTCTCCAGGTCGCGCATTTCGCCCACCAGGATGGCGTCCGGGTCTTCGCGCAGCGCGCTGCGCAGCGCGTTGGCGAAGCTCAGCGTGTGCGGGCCGACCTCGCGTTGATTGACGAGACATTTCTTGCTCTCGTGCACGAATTCGATCGGGTCCTCGACCGTCAGCACATGGCCGTATTCGTGCTCGTTGAGGTGGTTCACCATCGCCGCCAGCGTCGTGCTCTTGCCACTGCCGGTGGGGCCCGTCACCAGCACCAGGCCGCGTGGGCGCAGTGCCAGTTCAGCGAAGACCTTGGGCGTGCCCAATTGCTCCAGCGTGAGGATCTTGCTCGGGATCGTGCGGAACACCGCGCCCGCGCCTCTGTTTTGGTTGAACGCATTCACGCGAAACCGCGCCAGGCCCTGGATCTCGAACGAGAAGTCGCACTCCAGCGTGTCTTCGTAGTGCTTGCGCTGGGCGTCGTTCATGATGTCGTACACCATGTCGTGGACCGCCTTGTGGTCCAGCGATTCGACGTTGATGCGCCGCACGTCGCCGTGCACCCGGATCATCGGCGGCAGGCCGGCCGACAGGTGCAGGTCTGACGCCTTGTTCTTGACCGAGAAGGCCAGAAGCTGGGTGATATCCATGGGTGGGATGGGCAGCCAGCAGGACGCCAGCGTTTAAGCTCCGAATGATTATGGGCAGCATCGGAAGCAACCTGCAAGAAGTGAAGCGGCGCATCGCCGCGGCCTGCGCCAGCGCGGGCCGTGATGCCAACAAGGTCACATTGCTGGCCGTCAGCAAGACCTTCCCCGCCGCTGCGGTGCGCGACGCACATGCCGTGGGCCAGCGCGAATTCGGCGAGAACTACGTGCAGGAAGCGCTGGACAAGATCGACGCGCTGGCCGATCTGCGCCCCGGCATCGAATGGCACCTGATCGGCCCGCTGCAAAGCAACAAGACGCGCCCGGTGGCCGCGGCCTTCGATTGGGTGCACAGCGTGGACCGGCTGAAGATCGCCCAGCGCCTGGCCGAACAGCGCCCGCCCGAGCTGCCGCCGCTGAACCTGTGCCTGCAGGTGAACATCAGCCACGAGCCCAGCAAGAGCGGCGTGCTGCCGGCCGATGCCCTGGCACTGGCGCAAGCCGTGGCGGCGCTGCCGGCGGCGCGCGTGCGCCTGCGCGGGCTCATGGCCATCCCCGAGCCGCAGCCCGGCGCGCCGCTGGCGGTGCAGCAGGCCCCCCACCGCGCCCTGCGTGAGCTGATGGCCACGATGCAGGCGCGGGGCCTGGCGCTGGACACGCTGTCCATGGGCATGAGCACCGACCTGGAAGCCGCCCTGGCCGAAGGCGCGACCTGCGTGCGTGTCGGCACGGCGGTCTTTGGCCAGCGTCCGGCGGCAGCCGACGCAGGCGGCTGATCCGGGCCGGTCCGTTAAATCAGCCGCGGTTTGCCGCCCTTTTTCGGCCATCGGGCCCTGCGGCGCAGAAACAGCCCGTTACCGGCACGGGCCCTCGGCCTACACTCCTGCCCGTTGCGCAAGGGTGGCGTGAAGCCAATTGTGCAGAGAACTTCGAGCACGGGGGTGGCCTGCGGCCAGCCGTGACAGCTTGTCGACGCGCCCGCCTGGGCCCGCAGCTGTACGGTCCCGTACGCTGCGACGAGGTGGGCCGCAGAACTCAACCTGCTGGACTGCACCCATGTTCACTTTCCTTGCGACCCTGCGCGCCGGCTTGCGCCCCCGCGCCGGTTTGACCCTGACGACCCCAGGCTGGCTGACGCTTGCTGCCGCGCTGCTGGCGACACCTGCCTTCGCCCAGCAGGCGACAGGCGCTGCGCTGAAGATCGCGCCAGACCTTCGCACCGTGCTCACGACGTCCGGCACCACCGGGCAAAACTGGGTGCGCAGCCTCAATGGCACGCGCCACGTCAAGGCGCTGATCATCAGCAACAGCCGCGACCCCGAGATGGACGCGCTGCGCCAGGCCGTGCTGCAGGCGGGTGGCTCGATCTACTACCGCTACACGTCCGTGCAGGCCATGGCGGTGATGCTGCCCGGCCCGGCAGTCTGGACCCTGGCCGCCCGGTCTGACGTGCAGAGCATTTCGCCCGACCGCGTTCTGGCCCGCAGCGCCAGCATGCTGGAAGCCACCACCGGCGCCAGTCAGACGCGGCCCACCGGCACCACGGCCTTCAGCACGATGAGCACCGGCACGGGCCGTAACATCGGCATCGCGATCATCGATTCGGGCATCGCCTGGCAACACGAAGCCTTCCGGGGTGATGATGGCCAATCCCGCGTGAGGGAAGCAGCGGACTTCACGCGTATTCCCAGTGCCTTGCGCTTTGGCGGTGCGGACTGGACCCCCGGGATCGACGTTTCGCATGCCCTGCACCCGGCCAGCCCCTCGGCCTGGGTCTACATGAACGCGGTGCGCAACACCGGGTCGGCGCAGCCGGACCCTTACGGCCACGGCACCCACGTCGCCGCGGTGGCCGCCGGGCGCGGGTCCTTCCAGTCGCCCAACACCACGGGCATGGCGCCCAACGCAAACCTTTTCGACGTGCGCGTGCTGAACGGCAACGGCGTGGGCCAGCTCTCGGACGTGCTGGCGGGCATCGACTGGGTCATCTACAACGCCCGGCGGTTCAACATCCACGTGCTGAACCTCAGCCTGGGCGCCGATGCCAGCGAGTCCTACCTCACTGACCCGCTGGCGCGTGCCGTGCGCAGCGCCGTGGCCCAGGGCCTGGTGGTGGTGGTCGCAGCTGGCAACTACGGCCTGGATGCGCAGGGGCGCAGAACCTGGGGCTCGATCACCTCCCCGGGGCACGAGCCCTCGGTCATCACCGTGGGCGCCGTCAACGTGAAGGGCACCACGGCCCGCGGCGACGACGTGGTGACCAATTTCAGCTCGCGCGGGCCCACCCGGGGCTCGCGCATGAACGCCCAGGGCGTCCGTGACCAGTTCGACAACCTGCTCAAGCCCGACCTGGTGGCGCCCGGCAACCGCATCGTGGCTGCCATGGCCACCGATACGCCAGCCGCAGGCGGCCTGCGCAACTCCATGGCCCGCCGCTACACCGACCTGGCCAACATCGCAGGCGCGTCGCAAGCGAGCGGTCGCCAGTTGATGCAGATGTCGGGCACGTCCGTGGCGGCCCCTGTGGTGGCCGGTGCGGCGGCCGTGCTGCTGGAGCGCAACGGCGGGCTGACCCCGCCGCTGGTCAAGGCCATCCTGCAGTACACCGCGCAGCCGCTGCCGGGTGCCCGGCTGGTCGAGCAAGGCGCTGGCGCACTGAACATCGAAGGCGCGCTGCGCCTGGCGTCGGCCCTGCGGATGGACATGGGCTGGCGCATCCGCGAAGGCCACACCTACGCCGCCGGCGAATCCCTGCTGCCGTGGGAAGGTGCTCAGCTGCCGACGCAGCAATCGGTGATCAACGGCCAGACCATCCCCTGGGGCCGGTTGGTGTTTGCCGGCGGCAACCGCGTCCTCACCGGTGATGAGCTGTTCCGGCGCTGGCAGGGCTGGTATGACCCGCGCGTGCTGTGGGTGGATCGGCAGGTCTGGCAGTTGACGACGAGCTGGTGGCCCAACAACGACAACGTCTACCCGCGCGGCGTCACGCAACAAGCGGCCAGCAACCAGGGGCTGGTCACCCGCGGCGTGCTCTCGCTGGTGGAGCTGGCAGGCCCCAGCTCGGCCAGAGGCAACAGCGGCATGTTCCGCACCACCTCGCAGCTGGCCAGCTGGGCCAGCAGCGGGCTGCGGCTGAACAGCGGCATCGCACTGGCCAATGGCCTGGTCATGGCCGAAGGTCTGGTGATGGCCGAAGGCCTGGTCATGGCCGAGGGCCTGGTGATGGCCGAAGGTCTGGTGATGGCCGAGGGCCTGGTGATGGCCGAAGGTCTGGTGATGGCGGAATCGCTGTCCAGCAGCGGCGCCGCCGCCATCGAACAGCGCCTGAGGGGAGAACCCTGATGCCCGGTGCGCCCGGCAGGGCGCCCGGCGCGGCCTGCCCCTGAGCGGTTGCCGATTTGTGCCGCCGGCTTGTCTCAAGCCCGGCGGCACGGTGGTCGACAACCTTGGCAGGAGCCCCGATGAACCCAAGCGGACCCGCCGCACCCGGCAACGCCAATCGCCCGCCTGAACAGCCCGCCGTCCGGCTGACTTGGTGGCAGCGGCTGCACGCCGGGCTGATGCCCGACTACAACCGCCCGGCCACGCTGTACTGGTGGGGGGTGGTCGTTGCCGGCAGTCTGGCGGTGCTGCACGCCCTGTGGTGGCTGCTGGGGCAATCGGCCGCCACAGTGAGCCTGGTCGTGGCAGGCATGGCGATCGCGATGTCTGCCGGCTTCTTCCCGGTGCGCGTGGCGCACTCGAAGAACGCCTTCACCGCAGGCGAGATCTTCTGCTTCCTGCTGCTGCTGATGTTCGGGCCGCAGGCCGCGCTGCTGGCGGCAGCGGGCGAGGCGATGGTGGGCTCATGGCGCGCTTCCAAGCGCTGGACCAGCCGCCTGGCCAGCCCCGCGATATCCGCCCTGGCCATGCTGGCTGCCGGCAGCGCGCTGCAAGCGGTGCGCGTGGCCAGCGGCAATCATCCCGGCCTGCTGGTGTTGCTGACGATGGTGCTGGCCGTGGGCTACTTCGCCATCAACACCCTTCTCGTCACCGGCGTGGCGCGCCTCAAGCGCGGCGAATGGTGGACGCCGGCCGACCTGTTCGCGATCTTTGGCTGGGTGGGCGTTGTCTACGCTGGCAGTGGCACCGTGGCGGTACTGCTGTTCCTGACGTACGAGCAAACCGGGCTGGACGTGCTGGCCGCCACGATCCCGCTGCTGGCCATGTTGCTGGCCACGCTGCACTACTTCTTCCGCCAGCAGGAAGCGGCCGAGACCGCACGCCGCGCCAGCGCCGAAGCGGCCGAGCGCGAAGCCGAGCTGGCGGCCCGCCATGTGCGCGAGCTGCAGGCCAGCGAACGCCGCTTCCACAGCGCCTTCACGCACGCCAGCATCGGCATGGCGCTGCTGGGCTTCGACGGCGAGGTGCTGCAGGCCAACGACGCGCTGCGCGAGCTGCTGGGCCAGGACGACCGCGCCCTGGCCGGCCATCTGTTCGCCGAGCACGTGCACGCCGACGACCGGCCGGCGCTGCTGCAGGCCCTGGCCGGGGTGCGGGCCAAAGGCTTCGAAGGCTTCGCGCTGGAAATGCGCTGCCGGCACCACGATGGCCACGACGTCTGGGTGGCCGCCCATGTGGCCTTCTTCACCGAGCCCGATGCCGTCGCGCCCTGCCTGATCCTGCAGACCCAGGACGTGAGCGCGCGCCGCGCCGCCGAAGCCGGGCTGCACCACATCGCCTTCCACGACAGCCTGACGGGCCTGCCCAACCGGCGCCGCTTCCACGAACTGCTGGGCCAGGCCGTCGACCGCGCCGAGCACGACCCGAAGGAAGCCTTCGCGGTGATGTTCCTGGACTTCGACCGCTTCAAGCTCATCAACGACAGCCTGGGCCACAGCGCCGGCGACGATTTCCTGGTGCAGGTCTCGCGCCGGATCGCCGGCTGCATGCGCGCGCAGGACGTGGTGGCGCGGCTGGGCGGCGACGAGTTTGCCGTGCTGCTGCAGCGGCTGGAAAACGACCGCATCGCGCTGAGCCTGGCCGACCGGCTGCTGGAAGCCCTGAAGCAGCCCTACGAAGTGGCCAACACGGCGATCAACAGCAGCGCCAGCATCGGCATCACTTTCAGCAGCTTCGGCCACCGCTGCACCGAAGACGTGCTGCGCGACGCCGACACCGCGATGTACAAGGCCAAGGGCGCGGGCAAGGCGCGCTACGCGCTGTTCGACGCCAGCCTGCACATCGAAGTCGCCAACCGGCTGCGCCTGGAAGGCGACCTGCGCCGCGCCATCGACGAAGGCCAGCTCGCCGTGGCTTACCAGCCGCTGTACGACCTGAACAGCCGCCGCATCAGCGGCTTCGAGGCGCTGGCGCGCTGGCGCCACGCGCAGGACGGCGAGATCAGCCCGGCGGCCTTCATCCCGATCGCCGAGGAAGCCGGGCTCATCCAGCGCGTCAGCGACTTCGTCATGAACTGCGCCTGCCGCCAGCTGGTGCAATGGCAGGCGCTGGACCCGGCGCTGCAGCACCTGACGGTGAGCGTCAACGTCTCGGGCAACGACATCGCCCACAGCGCCTTCGTCGGCCGCGTCACGCGCGCGCTGGTGGAAAGCGGGCTGCGCGCCCAGCACCTGACGGTGGAGCTGACGGAAAACATCCTCATGTCGCGCCTGGAAGCCGCGCTGCCGATGCTGGGCGAGCTGCGCCGCCTGGGGGTGGCGCTGGCGGTGGACGATTTCGGCACGGGCTACTCGTCGCTGTCACACCTGTCCAGCCTGCCCATCGACACGCTCAAGATCGACCGCAGCTTCGTCAACCGCCTGAACATCAACACCAAGGAAGCAGCCGTGGTCCGCGCGATCGCGTTGCTGGGCCTGTCGCTGGGCAAGACCATCGTCGCCGAAGGCGTGGAAACTGCCGAGCAGGCCGAGCAGCTGCGCGAGATGGGCTGCCAGCTGGGCCAGGGCTACCACCTGGGCCGGCCGATGCCGGCCGAGGCGGTGACGCAGCTGCTGCAGGACAGCGTGCTGCTGGCAGCGGCGCCCCCGGGCGACACCGCGCTCTTTGGGGCGACGACGCGCCCGGCCGCCCTGCTGCACTGACGCCTGCCGAAGGCGGAAGAAAGCGGGCTGCTGCAGCCGCTGTCGTCGCGCGCCGGCCCATCATCGCCGGCACGCGATGCCCGCGGCCTGGAGTGCCGTTCCGCGACGGGGCCTGAAGCCAGGCCCGGCTCAGACGGGCAGCAGCGCGGTGTTCTTCACCTCTTCCATCACCGCGTAGGTGCGCGTTTCGCGCACGCCGGGCAGCGTCCAGATCACGCTGCCGATGAATTCGCGGTAGGCCGCCATGTCGGCCACGCGCGTCTTCAGCAGGTAATCGAAGCCGCCCGCCACCAGGTGCGCTTCCAGGATCTCCGGGCGCACCTGCACGGCGGCCTTGAAGGTGTCCATCACGTCGTGCACCGTGCGATCGAGCAGGATCTCGACGAACACCAGCAGCCCCGCGCCCAGCTTGGCCGGGTTCAGCCGCGCTTCGTAGCCCAGGATGTAGCCCTCGCGCGTAAGGCGCTTCACCCGTTCCAGCACCGCGGTCGGCGACAGGTGCACTTCCTCGGCCAGCTTCAGGTTGCTGATGCGGCCGTCGGCCTGCAGCACGCGCAGGATGCGCAGGTCGATCTTGTCGACCTTGCCTTCGCCTCGCAGCGGCACCGGGCTCACGTCTTCTGCACGCATGGTGCGCGATTCTGAAGCATGCCCAACACGCGCGGGCCGGTTGTCGGGATTCTTGACGCGCCTGCTCGCAGCGCGGCCAAAACTGCAGGTCAGGCGTGCCCCCCTAACTGCTCAATTGTGGTGACCCGACAGCCACTTACGTCCTGTCACTCATTTCTCGGGCCCGGAGCTTGCACGACCGCCCCGCTGGCGCAGCACCCAGCCCGATAGGCGGGCCGGGGTTGTCGTCCACACAGGGGGAGTACCGTCATGTTCACTGCGTTCCTGCCGGCCTTGCGCCGGTTTGCCGCGGTCGGCTTGGGTCTGGTCGGGCTGTTCGCCGGCCCGGCCATCGCCGACACCATCTCACCGACCAGCTTCAGCGCCGATCTCGGCGTCGGCGAATCGGTCACGTTGCGCAAGACCGTCACCGTCTCCGCGGCGCCGCCCAGTTCAGCCTTGGTGGACGTGATGTTCGTGTTCGACACCACCGGCAGCATGGGCCCGTCCATCAATGCCGCCAAGGCCACCGCCACCAGCCTGCTGACGACGCTGAACAGCACCTTCGGCAACGTCTCCAGCGGCACCGCGTTCTACAACGATCCGGGCGCTGGTCTCACGTCCGCGCTGACCACCACCATCGCCACCACGCAGACGGCCATCAACGCCTTCTCGGCCGGGGGCGGTGGCGACTTTGCCGAGCTCGGCTGGGACGGCATCACCGCGGCCACCACGGCCAACTGGCGGGCCGGCTCCAACCGCTTCATCATCGTGCTGGGCGATGCAGGCTTCAAGAACGGCGCGGCCACCCTGGCCAGCACGCAAGCCGCCGTGGGCGTCGACAACGCCAAGGTGATCGGCATCGATTTCACCGCCGCCAACGGCAACACCGGCCTGACGCCCACCTTCGCGTCCAGCATCCTGTCGCTGACGGGCGCGCAGAACTTCGCATCGACCAACACTGCCGCGTCGATTGCCGCCAGCATCATCTCGGGCATCACCACCGGTTTCAGCACGTACAACTCGGTGACGGTGGACGACCTGAACGGCGGCCTGCCGCAGATCGACGTCACCACGACCTGCGTCAGCGCCAGCACCGGCACCTGCTCGGGCGCCTTGGCCACCGGCAGCTTCGATCGTTCGGTGGAGCGCACCTTCACCTTCGACGTCACCTACACCCGCCTGGCGGAAGGCTTCAAGAGCTTCAACACCTACGCCCTGGTCAACGGCGGCATCACGGCGACGCAGGTCGACAGCTTCGGCCCCAACGGCGGCACTGTCCCCGAGCCAGGCACCCTGGCCCTGGTGGCGGCCAGCCTGTTCGGCATGGTGGCCGCCCGCCGCCGCCGCGCGGCCTGAATCGGACCACGATCAGCCGCTCGCCGGCTTCGCACCCAGCGGCCCCCCGGGGCCGCTTTTTCTTGGCCGGCTGACGCCAGGCTTCAGCCCGCCGCTGCGCCCAGCGCCTTCAGCCGCGCCCGCGCATCGTCGGCGCCGCGGAACTTCGGATCGGCCTGCAAGGCCGCGCGAAAGGCGGCGATGGCCTCGCGCTTGCGGCCCTGGTCGGCATAGACCAGGCCCAGGCGGTATTGCGCGCCGGCCAGCGCAGGCTGCGCGGCCACGGCCTTTTCCATCGCCTTGGCGGCGGGGTCGAGTTCGCCCCGCGCCCGGTGCACCCAGCCCAGCGTGTCGTACAGCGTGGCGTTGGTCGGTGCCAGCTCGATCGCCTTGCGGGCCCACACCAGGGCTTCGTCCAGCCTTTCCTTGCGCGTGGCGGCGTTGAAGGCCAGGTTGTTGTAGGCCGCGAACATCTTCGGGTCGTCCTTCACCGCCGCCAGGTAGGCGGCATCGGATTCAGCCCACTGGCCCTTGGCTTCCAGCGCCTTGCCCAGGCGGAAATACGCCGTGGCCGGGTTGCGGGCGGCCTGGGTGCCGGCGCGGTAGGTGGCGATCGCCCGATCGATGTCGTTGCCCGCCAGAAACAGGTCGCCGCGGTCGATGTAGGCCGGCAGGAAACCCGGGTCGATGGCGATGGCACGTTCCAGCGCCGCCAGTGCCTGGTCGGCCTGCCCGCGCGCGGCCAGCAGGCGGGCCAGGGTGTGCACCGGCACCGGATCCTTGGGCGCCAGCTGCGCCGCCCGCGTGTACTGCGCTGCGGCCTCGTCCAGCCGGCGCTGCGCCGCCAGCGCCCGGCCCCAGCCCAGATAGGCGGCCACCAGGGCGGGATCGGAGCGCGTGGCCGCGCTGAAGGCCTGCTCGGCGGCCTTGGGGTTCTTCAGCCCCAGCAGATAGGCGTTGCCCAGGTCCACCTGCAGATCGGCCGCTTTCGGGTGGGCCACCAGCGCTTTCTTGAAGACACGCTCGGCATCGGCAAAGCGCCCCGCCCGCGCCAGGTGCCGGCCCCAGGCGCGCTGGCTTTCCAGCCCGGCAGGTTCGGCGGCCAGCGCCTGCTTCAGGAAGGCTTCGACCTGCGGCGCCCTGTCGCGCTGCGCCGCCACTTCGGCCAGGCCCAGGTAAGGCAACGCACGCTGCGGCTCGGCCTTGCTCGCCCGGGTGAAGGCCGCTTCGGCGGCCGCCAGATCATTGGCCAGCAGGGCGGCGTAGCCTTCGCTCAGCGCCTGGCTGGCGGCCGAGGGCACCGCCGCCGAAGCGGCCGGCAAAGGCGGCAGGATGATGATCGGCGCGGCCAGCGCGCCAGCCGAAAGAAGTGGCCCGATCACCCAGGCGCACGCCTGGCGCCTGAAGGCTGGGATGGTCATGCTGGTGCTCCCTGGTCGCTGGGGGTCTGTCGCCCGCTGGCGCCTGGTGTGCAGGCCGGCCGCGCCGAAGGATTCTCGGTGAAGCCCCGCCCAAACCGAAGCCCATCCCGTTGCAGGGCCCCTAAGCTGCCACCCGTTGCCAGACGCTGCCGGCCCCCGCCCGACATGCCGCCTGGCCCGCCGCACCACCCCGCCCGATCCCCACTGCCGCCCGAGAACGCCCACCATGCCCGCCTTCACCGCCCCCACCCCCCGCGCCCGCCTGCCCTTCCCCTACCGCCCCGAGCCCGACGCCGTGGCGGCAAGCCTGGCGGCGCTGCAGGGCCGGCTGGACTGGCCAGCCGTCATCGAATCCGCACGCCCCTGGGTGCAGGCCGTGCGCGCCCAGCCCGCGCCCTTCTGGGCCATGGAAAGCCTGCTGCGCGAATACCCCATCAGCAGCGCCGAAGGCCTGGCCCTGATGCGCCTGGCCGAAGCCCTGCTGCGCGTGCCCGACGCCGAAACCGCCATCGCGCTGACGGCCGACCAGCTGGGCCGGGCAGATTTCGACGAAGCTTCAGAAGGCAGCCCGCACAAGATGCTGGCCAACCTGTCGGCCAGCGCCATCGCGCTGAGCAAGCGCTTCCTGCCGGAAAGCAACAACCCGCCCGGCCTGCTGCAGCGCCTGGGATCGCGCACCGTGGTGGCGGCCACCGTGCGCGCCATCCAGCTGCTGGGCCGGCAGTTCGTGCTGGGGCGCAGCATCGAAGAAGCGATGGGCGAGGCTGCCGGGCAGAAGAAAGCCCTGAGCCAGCTGCGCTTCAGCTACGACATGCTGGGCGAAGGCGCGCGCACCGAGCGCGATGCCGAACGCTACCTGGCCAGCTACCGGCATGCCATCAACGCCATTGCCGGCGCCGGCAAGGCGTCGTCGCCAATGGCGGCGGACGGCATCTCCATCAAGCTCAGCGCCCTGTTCAGCCGCTATGAAGACGCCCAGCGCGAGCGCGTCTTCGCCACCCTGTTGCCGCGCGTTCAGGGCCTGGTGGACCTGGCCGCCGCCGCCAACATCAACCTCACCATCGACGCCGAAGAGACCGACCGGCTGGAACTGTCCCTGGACGTCTTCGAGGCCCTGGCCGCCGACATCGCCGCGCGCCACCCGCAGTGGCAAGGCTTCGGCCTGGCGGTGCAGAGCTACCAGACGCGGGCGCTCAGCGTCATCGACGAAGTGGCCGCCATCGCCCGCCGCCACGGCCTGAAGTTCATGGTGCGCCTGGTCAAGGGCGCCTACTGGGACGGCGAGATCAAGCGCGCCCAGGAAGCCGGGCTGCCCGCCTACCCGGTGTTCACGCACAAGCACCATACCGATCTGAGCTACCTGGCCTGCGCGGCGCGGCTGATCGAGCACCAGGCCGTGATCTACCCGCAGTTCGCCACCCACAACGCGGGCACCGTGGCCGCCATCGTGCAGTTGGCCGAGAAGGCCAAGGCGCCGTTCGAGATGCAGCGCCTGCACGGCATGGGCGAGGGCGTGTACCGCGAAGTGCTGAAGGACGGCCGCATCCCCTGCCGCGTCTACGCCCCCGTGGGGGAGCACCGCGACCTGCTGGCCTACCTGGTGCGCCGGCTGCTGGAAAACGGCGCCAATTCTTCCTTCGTGCACCAGCTGGCCGATGAACACGTCAGCGCCGAACAGCTGTTGGCTTCGCCCCTGCAGCCGAGTACCGACCCGGCGCTGCCGCTGCCGCCGCAGCTCTACGGCGCGCAACGCCTCAACTCCACCGGCGCTGATCTCACCGTGCTGGCGATGCGGGCGCCGCTGGAAGCCGCGCTGGCCGCAGCGCAGATCGAACCCGTGCCGATGGCCAGCGCCGCTGACGCCAGCGCCGCCATGGCCCGCCTGCACGCCGGCTTCGACGCCTGGGCCGAATGCCCACTGGCCGAACGCGCCGCGCTGCTGCGAAAGGCCGCCGACGCGCTGGACGCGCGCCTGCCCGAGTTCTGCGCCCTGCTGGTGAAGGAAGCGCACAAGACGATGGGCGACTGCATCGCCGAAGTGCGCGAGGCGGTGGACTTCTGCCGCTACTACGCCGACCAGGCCGAAGCGCGCCTGATGGACCAGCCGCTGCCCGGCCCCACCGGCGAAAGCAATGTGCTGCGCCTGCACGGCCGCGGGGTGTTCGTCTGCATCAGCCCCTGGAACTTCCCGCTGGCCATCTTCGCCGGCCAGGTGGTGGCGGCCCTGGTGGCGGGCAACACGGTCGCAGCCAAGCCGGCCGAGCAGACGCCCGTGGTAGCGCGCCGCTTCGTCGCGCTGCTGCACGAAGTGGGCGTGCCGCAAGACGCGGTGGCCTGCATCCACGGCCTGGGCGAGACCGTGGGCGCCGCGCTGGTGGCCGACGCGCGCACGGCCGGCGTGTGCTTCACCGGCAGCACCGCCGTGGCACGCATCATCAACCGCACGCTGGCGATGAAGGACGGGCCCATCGTGCCGCTGATCGCCGAGACCGGCGGCCTGAACGCGATGGTGGTGGACAGCACGGCCCTGCCCGAGCAGGTGGTGGACGCGGTGGTGCAGAGCGCCTTCCGCAGCGCCGGCCAGCGCTGCAGCGCGCTGCGGCTCTTGTGCGTGCACGAAGGCATCGCCGACGGCGTGATCGAGATGCTGCGCGGCGCGCTGGCCGAACTGAGCGTGGGCGACCCGGCGCTGCTGGCCACCGACGTCGGCCCCGTCATCGACGCCGAGGCCTACGCCGGCATCCAGGCCCACATCCAGCGCCTGCGCGGCAACGCCAGGCTGCTGGGCGAGACGGTCACCTCATCGAGCCTGCCCAACCTGGTGGCGCCCGTGGCCTTCGAACTGCCGCGCATCGCCGATCTGAAGGAAGAGATCTTTGGCCCCGTGCTGCACGTGGTGCGCTGGGGCGGTACGGTGGAAGACGTGGTGCGCCAGATCAACGCCCTGGGCTACGGCCTGACGCTGGGCGTTCAGACACGCATCGACAGCCGCGCCGAACGGATTGCCAAGCTCGCACGCATCGGCAACGTCTACGTCAACCGCAACATGATCGGCGCCGTGGTCGGCGTGCAGCCCTTCGGCGGCGAAGGCCTCAGCGGCACCGGCCCCAAGGCCGGCGGGCCGCACTACCTGTACCGCTTCTGCGCCGAGCAGACCGTGACCATCAACACCGCTGCCGCTGGGGGCAATGCCGAGCTGCTGGCGCAGCCGATGGCCTGAACTGTCGCCCGCAGCCCACAGGGGCCGCGGCGGAAGCGCCACCGTCGCGGCATGCTTCGTGCTGACGCGGCGGCGGGCGCAGGATGGCCCTGACCGCCGAAGGCCGGGCAGTCTGCCGGCGTGCCCTGGCCCCTTGCCGATTGCCACGACATGCTCGAACCCCTGATGATCGCCCTGGCCTTTGCGGCCGGCTTTGCAGCGCAGATGGTGCGGCTGCCGCCGCTGATCGGCTTTCTGGCTGCCGGCTTCGTGCTCAACGCGATGGGCTTCGAACGCACGGCCACGCTGGACACGATCGCCAACCTGGGCGTCACGCTGCTGCTGTTCACCATCGGCCTGAAGCTGGACATCCGCACGCTGATGCGCGGCGAGGTCTGGGGCTCGGCCACGCTGCACATCATCAGTTCGACGCTGATGTTCGCGGCCCTGCTGTTCGTGCTCAAGACCCTGGGCCTGGCCCTGGCCAGCGGGCTGGGGTGGACGGCGATGGTGCTGCTGGGCTTTGCGCTGAGCTTTTCCAGCACGGTGTTCGCCGTGAAGGTGCTGGAAGAGCGCAGCGAGCTGGGCTCGCTGTACGGGCGCATCGCGGTGGGCATCCTCGTGATGCAGGACGTGTTCGCGGTGATCTTCCTCAGCGCCACCAGCGGCAGCCTGCCCAGCCCCTGGGCCGTGTGCCTGGTGCTGCTGTGGCCGGCGGCCAAGCTGATGAAGCTGATGCTCGACCGCGTCGGCCACGGCGATCTGCAGGTCCTGTACGGCGCCTTCCTTTCACTGGTGGTGGGCTATGCGCTGTTCGAAGCCGTGGGCGTCAAGGGCGACCTGGGCGCACTGATCATCGGCATGCTGCTGGCGTCGCACCCGTCCACCGCCGGGCTGGCCAAGTCGCTGTTCCACCTGAAGGAGCTGTTCCTGGTGGGCTTCTTCCTCAGCGTCGGCCTGGGCGCCCTGCCCGACCTGGGCATGGTGGTGATGGCCCTGCTGCTGCTGCTGGTGCTGCCGCTGAAGAGCGCGCTGTACTTTGCGGTGCTGATGCCCTTCCGGCTGCGCACCCGCACGGGTGTGCTGGGCACGCTGTCGCTCACCAACTATTCGGAATTCGGTCTCATCGTCGCCGCCATCGCGGCCACCGCCGGGTGGTTGTCCGACGCGTGGCTGGTGGTCATCTCGCTGGCCGTGGCGGGCAGCTTCGTGCTGGCGGCGCCGCTCAATGCGGCCAGCGAACGCCTGTACGGCTGGCTGAAGGGGCCGCTGTCGCGGTTCGAGGCGCGCTCGCTGATGGCGGCCGACCAGCCCATCGCCATCGAGCAGGTCGACGCCGTGGTGCTGGGCATGGGCCAGATCGGCAGCGGCGCCTACCTGCGGCTGACGCAAGGCCACGGGCTGAAGGTGCTGGGCGTGGACAACAACCCCGACAAGCTCTTGGCGCACCAGGCCGCTGGTCGCCAGGTGATCCAGGGCGACGCCGTCGATTCCGACTTCTGGGACAAGCTCGTGATCAGCGATTCGGTGCGGCTGGTGCTGCTGGCGATGCCCGGGCACGCCGGCAACCTCTACGCGCTGCAGCAGCTGAAGAACCGCGCCTTCGCCGGGCGCATTGCCGCCATCGTGAGCTATCCGGAAGAAGTCGAGCGGCTGCGCGAGCTGGGCGCTGACGCCGTCTTCCATGTCTACGACGAAGCCGGCGCGGCCTTCGCGGACGATGCCCTGAGCGGGCTGCCACCGCGGCAGGCCGCCATGCCGGGGTGAGGGCCGGTTAAGGGTCGACTGAGGGCCGGTCAGTTCAGGTACATGCCCAGGTAGCGGCGGCCCCAGCTCACGGCGTCGGCATCGGGGCAGGCGTCGAACCACTCGATCAGCTGCTTGCGCGCGCGTTCGCGGTCGGGCTTGCCTTCGGCCTTGTCGCGCAGCACCACGTCCAGCAACTGCTCGAAGCCGGCGCGGAAGTTGCCCTCGTAGACGCGGATCGCGCCCAGCGCGAAGCGGGCTTCGAAATCGCGCGGGTTGGCAGCGATGCGGGCTTCCAGCGCCGCCGGGTCGCCCTGCGGGCGGTTGCGCGCCAGGTCGATGCGCTTTTGCAGCGGCGCGTGGCGCGCCGTGCGTTCGGCGGTGGCGATGCCGTCCAGCAAAGCCTGCGCATCGTCCAGCGCGCCGCGGGCCACCAGGCGCTCGGCCAGGTCCAGGGTGATGTCGGCGTGGCCCGGCAGCTCGCCCAGGGCCTGGCGCAGCAGGGCTTCGGCGGCTTCGGGTTCCAGCGCGGCGGCTTCGTCGCGCAGGGCCTGCACCGGGTCCACCTGCGGGCCCAGGTACTTGTCCAGGAATTCGCGCAGCTTGCCTTCCGGCAGCGCGCCGGTGAACTGCCCCGCTGGGCGCCCGCCGATGAACAAGAAGCACTGCGGGATGCTGCGGATGCGCAGCGCGGCGCTGATCTGCGGCGCCTCGTCGGTGTTCAGCTTGGCCAGCACGAAGCGGCCGCCGTAGTCGCGCGCCAGCTTCTCCAGCACCGGGCCCAGGCTCTTGCAGGGCCCGCACCAGGGCGCCCAGCAGTCCAGCAGCACGGGCACCTGCATGGACAGTTCGAGCACCTGCGATTCGAAGTCGGCCTCGCTGACGTCGAAGACGAAGCTTTCTTCGGCAGCGGCGGCCGGCGCCGGTGCCGGCGCGGGGGGCTGCATGCCGCCCAGGCCCATGTTCCAGTTTTGGTTGCTCCAGTTCATGGCCGGGGGCGCTGCGTCAACGTTCCTTGTTGATCACGCCCTGCAGCGTCGTGTTGCCGCCCAGCAGGAAGACGGTGTAGACCGACTGGGCTTGCAGGTTTACGGCGTCGCGCTCGAACAGCGGGCTGGTGGCCGAAGGCGCCGTGACGTCGATGCGCACCGATGCATTGCTGGCGATGGTGGCGTAGGCCGAGCCCGTGCCGAAGCGCACGTCCGTGGCCAGGGCCAGGAAGTCGGCGGACAGCGTGATCGGATCGACGCCGTTGGCACCGTGGATGGCGCGCACCTTGACGCGGTTGGTCAGCGTCGGCAGGCGGTTGTCGTCGGTGATCAGCCGCGTGACGGTGGCCGCGGCGGTGCCGGTGACGAGCAGGGTGTAGTCGGCCCCGGCGACGAAGGTCAACGGGTCGCTGGACACCAGGGTGCCGTTCACGCGCACCTGTACCGCGCGTGCGCCGGCGTCCACCAGCTGGTAGCGGCCCAGCGAGGGGCTGCGCTGGCCGGCGGCCAGCACGCCGCTGGCGGGGGTGCTGCTGCTGGGCACCGACACCGCCACCACGCCCGCGGCGTCCACGCCTGCGACCAGGCGCACACGCGCCTTGGTGTTGCGCGCCACGGTGGCCGTGCTCTGCTGCTGGATCAGCACGCCGTTGAGCAGCACGCCACCGGCACCAGCCGTCAGCACCAGGCTGTAGTGCTGCTTGGCGACCAGCACCACGCCCGACACGTCCAGCCGCACATCGGTGGGGTCGCCCGCGCCCGTCACGCGCAGCCGGTAAGTGCCGGCCGACAGTTCGCGGAAGCCCGCCAGCGTGCCCGAGCCGATCGCGGTCTGCGTGGCCGCGGTCTCGCTCAGCTCGGCCGTGGCCGAGGTGAAGAACACGTCCACCGCGCCCGTGTCGGTCGTGGCGTTGAAGGTGCGCACCCGGCTGTTGCCGGAGCCGATGTTGTCGTTGTTCTCGTTCTCGGGCAGCGTGTTCAGGCGCAAGGCGGTCTCGCGGCCCCAGATCACGGCCGTGTAGTTCTGGTCCTTGCCCAGCGAATAACTGCCCGACAGCAGCGCCGTGCCGTCGCCGGTCTTGCGCACGCGCAGCGTGTACTCCTTGGCTTCCACGCCCTTGTAGGCGACCAGGGTTTCCTGCGTGAGCCCGGTGAACTGCGAGGTGTCGTCGGTGAACAGGTCGACGCTGGTGAGGTCGCTGGTGAGGTTCAAGGCCCGCAGCTGGGTGTTGCCATTGCCGCCGCCGCTGCCACCGCCGCCGCAGCCCGCCAGCGTCAGCGAACCGGCCACCACGGTACCCACCGAGCCCAGCAGGGCGTTGCGGCGCGAAATCAGTTCGGAAGTCATCAAGCAATCCTCGAATCAAGGTCGCCGCCGGGAAGAAGGCCGGGGCGGGCGGTTCGCACCGCGCAGGGCGAGGATGCTACCTGTTCCGGCGTGCGGTACGGACTGACGGCGCCGGGCAGGACTTCTTTACAAGGCCACCGGTCGCGGCCGCCCGCGCTGCCAGGCCCCTAGCCTTGGGGATGAGCCGCGGCCGGCACTCGCCCGACCATCCCTGCACCAGCAACGATGGGCCCCGCGGGTGATGCCATGGCCGTCTTCATCTGTTACAGGCGCGACGACACGGAAGGCGAGGCCCGGGCCCTGCACACCCGGCTGCTGCAGGAAACATCGCCCCCGCATGTGTTCCTGGACCACGACACGATCGAGGCCGGCCAGGACTGGCGTGCCCGCATCGACGAAGCCCTGGCCCAGGTGCAGGCGGCGGTGATCGTGATCGGCCCGCGCTGGGCCGGCATCCTGCAGGACCGCGCCGCCAGCGGCCAGGCCGACATCGTGCGCGCCGAAGCCGCCGCCTGCCTGGCCCGGCCGGGCCTGCTGGTGGTGCCGGTTTTGGTGAAAGGGGCGACGCTGCCCGCGGCGGCCAGCCTGCCCGAAGACGTGCGCGCGCTGACCGAGCGCAACGCCATGGACCTGCGCGGCGCTTCCTGGAAGGACGACACCGCCCGGCTGGTGAAGCGGCTGCGCAGCGCCCGCGCCCTGCCCGTGAAGCCCAGCACCTGGGCCTGGCGCGGCGCGGCCCTGGCCATGCTGCCGCTGGCAGCGGCCGTTCTGGCCTGGGCACGGGTGCCCGCGCCCGCGGTGCCGCAAGGCATGACACCCACCTACGCGCGGCCGCTGGTGGAAGCCGCCGGCCTGCGCTTTGCCAGCGCCGACATCGCCCAGGCCACCTTCGGGGGCTACGTGGTCAGTTCAGGCCCGCGCGGCCTTCGCGCGGCGGCGCAGCAGTCACCCGCCGCGGGCACGCCGCTTTGGCGCTGGCAGACGGTACGCGTGGACTTCCTGGTGCTGGAACCCTACCGCCTGGTGTGCCGCGGTGGCGGGCCGCTGGCCACGCCGCTGCCCAGCGGCGACCGGCCCTTCATCCGGCTGGACACCGGCTGGTCAGCCACGATGCCGCCGGGCGGCTGCGCGTGGGTCACCGGCCCGGTGCACCCCAACCAGATGCCCGTGCTGCGGCCGCTGGGCTTCGGCGCGCAGCTGGATCAGGCCTTCGCGCGTGCGCCAGCGCAACTGCTGGTGTTCTGCGCCTATTCGCAGTACGACCTGCCGGGCGCCCAGCGCGCGGAGAGGATGGCCGCGATGGATTTCCGCCAGTTCCTGACCACCGACGACGCCGGCCGGCTGGTGCCCACCGTCGCCGGCCATGTGTGCGACGACAAGCTGTGAAACCTGCGCCGAATCAGGGGTAGAGCCCGCGCTCTTCGCGCGCCGTCAGGATGCGCTCGCAGGCCACCGCGAAGGTGGCGGTGCGCAACGTGATCTGGTGCTTGTCGGCGGTGTCCCAGATCTTCTTCAGCGCGCCGATCATGATCTTGTCCAGGCGCACGTTGATCTCGTCTTCGGTCCAGAAGAAGCTGCTGAAGTCCTGCACCCATTCGAAGTAGCTCACCGTCACGCCGCCGGCGTTGCAGATGACGTCGGGCACCACCAGCACGCCGCGCTCGGCCAGGATGTCGTCGGCGCTCGGCACCGTGGGGCCGTTGGCGCCTTCCAGCACCAGCTTCGCCTGGATGCGCCGGGCACGCTCGGCGGTGATCTGGCCTTCCAGCGCGGCGGGGATCAGGATGTCGCACTTCACATCCCAGAACTCCTCGTTGCCCATCTTTTCGGCGCCCTTGAAGCCGCCGACGCCGCCGGTGTCCTTCACGTGCGCCATCAGGTCCAGCATGTCGAAGCCGCGATCGTTGAAGATCGTGCCGGTGTGGTCCTGCGCGGCGATGATCTTCGCCCCGGCCTGCACGAACAGCTCGGCCGCGGCCGAGCCCACGTTGCCGAAGCCCTGCACGGCCACGCGTGCGCCGTTCAGGTCCAGGTTGATGCGCCGCGCGGCTTCACGCCCGGTAACGAAGACACCGCGGCCAGTGGCTTTCACACGCCCCAGGCTGCCGCCCAGGTGGATGGGCTTGCCGGTCACCACACCCGTGGCCGTGGTGCCGGTGTTCATCGAATACGTGTCCATCATCCACGCCATGATCTGCGGGTTGGTGTTCACGTCGGGCGCGGGGATGTCCTGCTGCGGGCCGATGATGATGCCGATCTCGCTGGTGTAGCGCCGCGTCATGCGCTC
>JAIXZR010000274.1 GCA_027489455.1 Rubrivivax sp.
GGCATCCAGGCGCAGACCATCCGCTTCCTGGACATCTTCCTGCTGCACTGCCTGCTGGCCGACAGCCCGCGCGACACGCCGGCCGAGATCGCCGAGCTGGGCCGCAACCAGCACCGCGCCGCCAGCCACGGCCGCGAGCCCGGCCTGGCGCTGGAGCGCCATGGCCGCCCGGTGCTGCTGGTGGACTGGGCGGCCGAGCTGCTGGCCGATTGCGCCCCCATCGCCGAAGCCCTGGACGCCGTCCACCACGGCAGCGCCTACGGCGAAGCGCTGGCCGCCGCCCGCGCCGGCCTGGCCGCGCCGGACACCCTGCCCTCGGCGCGCGTGCTGGCGGCGATGGCGCAGGATTTCGGCGGCAGCTACACCGGCTTCATCCGCGCCCAGTCGGACGCCACGCGCAGCCAGCTGCTGGCCCTGCCCTGGACGGCCGAGCAGCAGGCCGCCTTCGAGGCGATGTCGCACGCCTCGGTGGCCGAGCGGCTGGCCCTGGAAGCCGCGCCGGCAGTGGATTTCGAGACCTACCGCCTGGCCTACCTGTCGCCCGAGCGGCTGCTGGCCGCCCCCTGAGCTGCCGCGCAGGCTGCTAGCGCGGGCCCAGGTCGCCGCGGGCGATGCGGTCGACCAGCACGTCCAGCACGGCGCGGCCGGCGTCGATGCCGTCATCGGCGTTGACGATGGCGGCCAGCGCCCAGGGGCGGCCGCGCTCGTCGTAGGCCACGCCGGCCAGTGCGCGCACGTTGCGCAGGGTGCCGGTCTTCAGCCGCGCCTGGCCGCTGGCGGGGCTGGCGCCCAGGCGGTTGCGCAGGGTGCCGTCGACGCCGGCCACCGGCAGGCTCATCAGCAGGTCGGGGGCGTGGCGGCTGCGCCAGGCCCAGGCCACGATCTGCGCCAGCGCTTGCGGGCTGATGCGTTCGCTGCGCGAAAGGCCCGATCCGTTGTCCACCACCAGCCCCGGCGCGGCAATGCCCTGGGCCGCCACCCAGCCCTGCACGGCCTGGCGCGCCAGGTCCAGCGTGCTGGCCTGCGGCTGCGCGGCCATCGCCGGCACGCCGAGTTCCAGGAACAGCATGCGCGCCAGCGTGTTGTCGCTGGTCTTGTTCAGGGTGCGCAGCACTTCGCCCCAGGGGCGGGCGCGGTGTTCGGCCAGCAGCCGCAGCGGCGGGGCGGCAGGCGTGACCGCGGGCGGCAGGGCGGGCGCTGGCAGCGGGGCCTCGCGCACCGTGCCCGCCCACTGGCCGCCCAGCTCGCGCCAGGTCTGCGCGAAAGCCAGCGCGATGACGCGGTCGCGATCGGCCGCCTGCAGGTCTTCCAGCCGTGCGCAGCCGCGCGGGAAGCTGCCCTGCAGCACCAGCCGTGCGCCGCCTTCGGGCGGGGTCTCGCGCAGCGGCGTCACCCAGCCGGCGGACCAGTCGCTGCAGCGCCGGTCGTCCAGCTGCAGCCGGCTGGCGTCCACCACCAGGCCCTGCAGCGCCGGCCGGATGCGTGCGCGCACGGCCTGGGCGTCGGCGGCGATGTCCAGGGTCTGCAGGCCCAGGTCGAAGGCCAGGGCATCGGGGATCACGTTCCACCAGCTTTCGGGGCGCTCGTCGAAGGGCGGCACGCCGATGTCCAGCCGCGCCGGGCGCCAGCGGTGGCGGTCCAGGAGCACGTCGCCTTCGATGCGCGTGATGCCCTGGTCGCGCAGTTCGCGCAGCATCAGCCACAGCGTGGCCTGGCCGAATTCCGGGTCGGCCCCGCCCTGCAGCACCAGGTCGCCGCGCAGTACGCCGGCCTGCACCGGTGCAGCCGTCAGCAGCCGGGTGCGGCCGGCATGGGCGCCGCCCAGGCGGTCCAGCGCCACGATGCTGGTGACGAGCTTCATCGCCGAGCCGGGCTGCATCGGCACCTGGCCGCGGTGCTGCCAGGGCTGGGCATCGAAGCCCAGCGGCAGCGCCGCCACACCCAGGGCCTGGGCGGGCAGCCGCGCTTGCGCCAGGGCTTCCGCCACCGGCGTGGGCAGCGTCTCGTCGGGCAGCGGCCGGGCGGCCGGGGGGCCGCCGGGCAGCTGGGCGCAGCCCGTCAGCAGGGTGGCCGCCACGGCGACAAGGCCGGCGCTGACATGGCGGGTGGGGCGGCGGGTGTGCCAGGGGATGCGCCTGAGCGCAGGCCAGGGGTGTGACATCGAGCCATTGTGCGGCCGGGGCTATGCTGCCGCGCATGAGCCCCCACCCCGGCCCCCACCCCGGCTCGCCCCCGCCGCCCGCCCCTGTGCCCGCGGGCCCGGCCCTGGGCCTGGGCCTGGATGCCGGCGGCACGGCCACGCGCTGGGCGCTGGCGGCGGCCGACGGGCAGGTGCTGGCCAGCGGCCAGGTGGGGGGCCTGAGCGGCCTGATGCTGGCCGACGCCGCCGGCCGCGCTGCGCTGCAGGCCCAGCTGGCCGCGTTGGCCCAGCAGGTGGCGGCCAGCGCGGCGGCCTGGCCGGCGCCGGGGGCCGCGCTGGCGCGGGTGGTGGCCGGCTTCACCGGCTTTGCCGACGCCGACGCGGCCGAGCTGCGTGCGCTGCTGGCCGCGCCCCTGGCGCTGCGGCCGCAGGCGGTGCAGCTGATGAGCGACATCGAGCTCGCCTGCCGCTCGGCGTTTGCGCCGGGGGCCGGCATCGTCGTGATCGCCGGCACCGGGTCGATCGCGGCGCACCTGGACGCGCAAGGCCAGCTGCTGCGCGCCGGTGGCCGCGGCCTGCTGATCGACGATGCCGGCGGTGGCGTCTGGATCGCCACCCGCGCACTGCGCGCGCTGTGGCGGCTGGAAGACGCCCAGCCCGGTGCGGCCACCCACACCGCGCTGGGCCGCCAGCTGTTGGCCCAGCTGGGCGGCAGCGACTGGGCGGCCACCCGCGCCTGGCTGTACGGCAGTGCCGGCCGCCCGGGTGCGGCGCGCGGCGAGATCGGCCGCCTGGCCCTGGCCGTGGCCGCCGCGGCCGATGCCGGCGACGCCACCGCGCTGGCCCTGCTGCAGCAGGCCGGGCGTGAACTGGCCGCGCTGGCGCTGCGCCTGCAGCAGCGCTGCGGCCCTGCCGGGCAGCCGCTGGCCCGGGCCGGCCGTGCCTGGCTGCTGCACCCGGCGCTGGGCGACAGCTTTGCCGCGGCGCTGCCGCCGGGTACGGTGCTGCAGCCCGCCGGCCCGCCGGCCGAGCAGGCCGCGGCGCGGCTGGCGGCGACACAATCCGCCCCATGAAACCTGCACACCCCTTGCACGCTGGCGCACGGCTGCGCCTGCCCGTCCTGGCCCGCTGGGCCGCGTTGCTGGTGCTGGCGGCCGTGCTGGGCGGCTGCGCGAGCGTGCCGCCGGCGGCCGCACCCGGCGCGCCAGGGGCCACCGCGCCGCCCACCCCGGCTGCCGGCGGGGCACCCGTCAACGTGCCGTACACCACGCCGGGCGGGGTGCCGATCGATATCTCGCGGACGGCACGTGGGCAGGACAGCCGGGTGATGTTCCTGATCCTGCACTACACCGTGCTGGACCTGCCGGAATCGATCCGCGTGCTCACCGAGCAGCAGGTCTCGTCGCACTACCTCATCAGCGACGAAGCCTCGCCGCGCATCATGCGCCTGGTCGACGAATACCGCCGTGCCTGGCATGCCGGGCGCAGCAGCTGGCAGGGCAACCGCATGCTCAACGCCAGCAGCATCGGCATCGAGATCGTGCACCCGGGCGCGAAGATCGGCCCGAACGGCGAGCGCGAATACCTGCCCTTCCCCAAATCGCAGATCGACGCGCTGATCCCGCTGGTGAAGGACATCGTCGCGCGGCACCAGATCCGGCCCGACCGCATCCTGGGCCACAACGAGATCCAGCCCCAGACCAAGCAGGACCCGGGCCCCACCTTCCCCTGGAAGCTGCTGGCCGACCTGGGCATCACCCCGCCCTGGCCCGATGCGGCCCGCGTGGCCGCGCAGCGCGCGGTGTTCGAAGCCGCGCCGCCCGACGCCGCCTGGTGGCGCCGCAGCTTCACGCAGCATGGCTACGAGCTCAATGCCAGTGGCGGCTTCGACGAAGAGCTGAAGAACGTGACGGCGACGTTCCAGATGCGCTACCGCCAGGCCAACTACAGCGGCCAGCCCGATGCCGAGACGGCCGCGCTGCTGCACGTGCTGGTGACGCCGCTGGCCGGGCCCAACACGCCCGGTGCAGCGGGGCCGATGGCCAGCCCGGCACCCCGCCCGGCCGGCACGCGCTGAGCCAGCGCCGCCTCAAGCACGCGGCCGGCAGGCCGAAAACGACGCATGGCGCAGCCCCAGGCGCGCCGGCCCCACCCGCTTCCTGCCTGCCATGCCACCCGCCTGTCCGCCGCCATCCCTGCACGCCTGGCCTGTGGCTGCGCTGCTGCTGGCCGCCAGCGGGCTGCTGGGGGCGGCACCGGCCGCTGCCGCCACCGTGGACGTGCAGCTCAACGGCAGCGACGGCAAGCCGCTGCTGGAAGCGGTGGCCTATCTGGAGTCCGCCGCCGCGCGCGCAGCCAGCAGGCCGCTCGTGGGGGTGGAAGTCGAGCAGGCCGACAAGCGCTTTGCCCCGCGCGTGGTGGTGGTGCCCACGGGCACGGCCGTCAGCTTCCCCAACCGCGACCGGGTGCGGCATCACGTCTATTCGCTGTCGCAGGCCAAGCCCTTCGACATCAAGCTCTACAGCGGCGTGCCGGCCAACCCGGTGGTCTTCGACCGCGCCGGCGTGGCCGTGCTGGGCTGCAACATCCACGACAACATGGTGGCCTGGGTGGTGGTGGTGGACACGCCGCACCACGGCGTGGCCGGCGCCGACGGCCGCGTGCGCATCGACAACGTTCCCCCCGGCAGCTACCGGCTGAAGGCTTGGCATCCCCAGCTGCCGCCGGGCGCGGCCGCGCTGGACCTGGCACTGCAGGTCAGCGGCGAACGCGCTGCCGCCACCGTCGTGCTGCCGGTCACGGGCGGCGGGCGGTGAGGTGCCCGTGACGCCGTCGCCGCCCGCCGCGCGTGGCCTGGGCGCCTGGGGCGCGCTGCTGACGCGGCGGCTGTCCAGCCGCATCGTCGGCGTCTCGCTGGCCTTGCTGCTGCTGGTGCAGGCGGCGGGCTTCGTCGCCACCAACATCAGCGTCGACCGCAACGCGCGCCAGGCGCTGGCGGCCGAGCTGGTGATCGGCGAACGCATCTGGCTGCGCCTGCTGGACCAGAAGAGCACGGCCCTGGTGCAGGGCGCGCGCGTGCTGGCGGCCGATTTCGGCTTTCGCACCGCGGTGGCCCCGGGCGGCGACGCCGAGACGCTGGCATCGGCGCTGGAAAACCTGGGCGAACGCATCGGCGCTGGCATCACCGCCTGGGTGGACGTGGGCGGCAGCGTGCGCGCGCTGCACGACAGCGACGGCGGCCTGGGCGAGCCCGAGGTGATCGCGCGCGTGGCGCGCCAGCTGGCCACGGGCCAGGGCGACCGCAAGGTCGGCGAAGTCCAGGGCCGGCCGGTGCAGTTCGTCGCCGTGCCCGTGCGCGCGCCGGTGCTGATGGGCTGGGTGGTGATGGGCTTTCCGGTCGACCAGGCGATGGTCGACGACATGCAGGCGCTGTCGGGCCTGCAGGTGGCGCTGGTGTCGCGCCCCGCGGCCCCGGGCGCTGCGCCGCGCCTGATGGCTGCCACCGCCGGCGCCGGGCAGGACGCCGCGGCCCTGCTGCAGCCCGGCAGCACCGCGCGCGTGGGCGCCGAGACCCTGCTGGTGCGCCGGGTGCCGCTGGTGGCGGCGGCCGACCCCGCGGCCCAGGCCGGCGCCGAGGTGGTGCTGATGCGGTCCATCGACGAAGCCGTGGGCGCCTACGGCCAGCTGCGCCTGGTGCTGGCCGGCATCACGCTGGCCGGCGTGCTGGTCTTCGCCTTCGGCAGCGTGATCACGGCGCGCAAGATCACCACCCCCATCGGCAGCCTGGTCAGGGCCAGCCAGCACCTGGGCCGCGGCGACTACGCCCGTGCCATCCACGGCACCGAGCGCGCCGACGAAGTGGGCGACCTGGCCCGCGCTTTCGACCAGATGCGCGGCAACCTGGCCGAGCATCAGAGCGAGATCCGACAGCTGGCCTACTGGGACCGCCTGACCGGCCTGCCCAACCGGGCGCAGTTCCGCGATGCCGTGGTCGCCGCCATCGCCGCGGCCCAGGCCCAGGCCACGGCTGGCGCCGCCCCGGCGCCCGTGGCCGTGGTGATGCTGGACCTGGACCGCTTCAAGCACGTCAACGACGTGCTGGGCTACGCCTTCGGCGACCGGCTGCTGCAGGCCGTGGCGCAGCGCCTGGCGCAACAGGCGGTGCGCGAAGGCGATCTCGTGGCGCGCTTCTCGGGCGATGAATTCGCGCTGCTGCTGCCGGGCAGCACCGCGGCGCAGGCGCTGGCGGTGGCCGAGCGCATCGCCGGCGCCTTCGAGCAGCCCATCACGCTGGAAGACCACACGGTGGATCTGGCCGCCGGCTTCGGCGTGGCCTGCTTTCCGGACCATGCCGGCGAAGTCGACGCGCTGCTCAGCCGCGCCGAGGTGGCGATGTACAGCGCCAAGAGCAAGACCGCGTCGGCCCTGGTCTACCACCCCGGCATCGACGCCGGCAGCGCGCAGACGCTGTCGCTGCTGAGCGAGCTGCGCCAGGCGGTGGAGCAGCAGCAGCTGCGCCTGTTCCTGCAGCCCAAGATCGCGCTGGCCAGCGGCCGCATGCTGGGCGCCGAGGCCCTGGTGCGCTGGCAGCACCCGCAGCGCGGGCTGGTGCCGCCGATGCAGTTCATCCCGTTTGCCGAGCAGACCGGCTTCGTGCGCCAGCTCACGCTGTGGGTGTTCGAGGAAACCGCGCGCCAGTGGCCGCTGTTGCGCGGCCTGGGCCTGCAGCGCGTGAGCGTGAACCTGTCCACCCGCGACCTGCTGGACCAGGAGCTGCTGGCCAAGCTGGAAAGCCGGCTGCGCCGCCATGGCGTACCGGCCCAGGCCTTCTGCCTGGAGATCACCGAGAGCGCCATCATGGACGAGCCCCAGCGTGCGCTGGCGATGCTCAAGGCGCTCAGCGCCGCCGGCTTCAAGCTGTCGATCGACGACTTCGGCACCGGCTATTCCAGCCTGGCCTACCTGAAGAAGCTGCCGGTGGACGAACTGAAGATCGACAAGAGCTTCGTCATGGCCATGGCCGACGATGCGCAGGACGCCAAGATCGTGCGCAGCACCATCGACCTGGCGCACAACCTGGGCCTGAGCGTGGTGGCCGAAGGCGTGGAGACGCAGGCCATCATGGACCGGCTGCGCGAGCTGCAGTGCGACGAGGCGCAGGGCTACCACATGAGCCGGCCGGTGCCGGCGGCCGAGCTGCCTGCCTTCGCGGCGCGCTGGGCGCGCCGGCACGCGCCGGTGGCGGCCGAGCCGGCCTGAGCCACTTCAGCCCGGCACACCCAGCGCCGCTGCCCGGCGGCTGATCTCCGCCACCGCGGCCGCGCGCTCGGCCGCGGGCAGGAAGCTGTGCGCCGCGGCCTGCAGCGCCATCTGCACCAGATCGGCCTCGCGCAGCGGCGTGTGTGCCAGCAGCGCGGCGGCCTCGTCGGTCTGCGACAGGCAGCTCATCAGCCGGTTGTCGGTGTGGTAGCTCAGGCTCACGCCGGCCTGCCACAGCCGCGTGATCGGGTGCTCGGCGATCGAGGCCGCTGCGCCGGTGTGCACGTTGCTGGTGGGGCAGACCTCCAGGTGCAGGCCGCGGGCGATGGCCTCGTCCACCAGGGCCTGGTCGGCGGTGCCGATGGCGTCCGCCAGGCGCACGCCATGGCCCACGCGGGTGGCACCCAGGCGCGCGGCTTCCAGCACGCGCGGGGCGGCGTCGGCTTCGCCGGCGTGCAGCGTCAGCGCCAGGCCGCCATCGCGCACGCGTTGCAGTGCGCTGGCGTGGTCGCTGGCCGGGTAGCCGAACTCCGGGCCCGCCAGGTCGAAGCCCACCACGCCCTGGCCGGCGTAGCGCAGCGCCAACGTGGCGGCACGTTCGGTTTCCGCCGGCGGCAGGTGGCGCATGGCGCAGATGATCAGCCCGCTGCGCCGGCCCAGTGGCAAGGGGCTGCGCGCCAGGCCGGCCAGCATGGCTTCGACGGCGGCTTCGGCGGGCAGGCCGTGGGGCTCGAACAGCAGCGGGGCGATGCGGAATTCCGCCAGCACCGCGCCCTCGGCCAACGCGTCTTCGGCGGCTTCGAAGGCCACGCGTTCCAGCGCCGGCAGGCTGGCCATGGCAGCCACCGTCAGGCCAAAGCCTTCGAGGTACTTTTCCAGGCTGCCGGCGTGCGCGTTGGCGTCGAACCACGCGGCCAGGCTTTCGGCGGTCTGGCCGGCGGCGGCCGGCAGCGGCAGGCCGCGCGCCTGCAGCAGCTGCAGCAGGGTGGGCACGCGCAGGCCGCCGTCCAGGTGTTCGTGCAGCAGCACCTTGGGCAGGGCCCGGGTGCGCGAAGGGGGGCTGGGGCTGGAGGGCATGCGCCATCCTAGCCTTGCTGCCCCGCCCACCGCGTGGGCCTGCCTGCCCGGCGGCCGGGGTCAGGGCTCGCCGACGATGCGCGGCGGGGCCGCGCTGCCCGGCGCCAGGCTCTCGGCCATCACCAGGCCTTCGGCCATCACCAGGCCCTCGGCCATCACCAGGCCTTCAGCCATCACCAAGCCTTCAGCCATCACCAGGCCTTCGGCCATCACCAGGCCCTCGGCCATCACCAGACCTTCGGCCATCACCAGCCCCGTGCTGCCCAGGCGCCGGCCACTGCCCGCGCGGGCCCAGGCCGACAGCTGGATGGTGGGTGTGAACAGGCCCGTTGCGCCGTGGGCCGAGCTGACCCCCGTCAGCGCGCCCAGCGACTGCACACCCGGGCCGACCAGCACCACGTTGGAGCGGATGCCTTCGAAGCTGGCATTCTTGAAGCCGCGCGGGATGCCCGAAGACGATCGCCCGTCCTGGAAGCTCACGATCGTGCGCGACACCGTGTTGCCATGCCAGTGAATGCGCGGGTTGTAGATGTCCTGCCACTGCGTGAAGAGCTGCTCGCCGCTGAAGATGCGGTTCTCGCCGGCAAAGATCAGCTGGCTCCAAGGCAGCACCTGGCCGTTGATGCGCGTGTGCGGGCTGGGCATGGCGGTGTTGGCCCGCAGCAGCGGGTCGCCGGCGCGGATGGCCAGGTAATGCACCCGGCCCGGGGTGTTGCTGTCGGTGCGCAGGGCGCGCGCCAGACGCACGGCGCCCTCGACGTTCAGCGCCCCGCTGCCCTGTTCAAGGATGTTGGGTGCGACGCCATTCACCGTGGGCAGGGCCACGGACGTGTACTGCAGGATCGCCTTGGCCAGCGGTGGCGTGAGCCCGGGGTTGACTTCGTACATCAGGGCCAGGGCGCCGGCCACGGCCGGTGCGGCCACCGACGTGCCCGACAGGCGCATCAGCGCTTCGCCGCGCTCTGTGGCTTCGCGCACCCGCAGCTGCGGGTAACGCACGGCCAGCTGGTTCATGGTGCGCACGGATGTCAGCGCCTGGTCGTCCTCGGCCAGGGCGGCCACCATGGCGTTGCCAGGCGCCACCAGGTCGGGCTTGATGACGTTGTCGCGGCGTCGCTGGCCATCTTCCATGTAGGCGCCCCGCGTGGGCCCGCGCGAACTGAAGCCATTGATGACGTTGTCGCCGTTCACGTCAGGCTGGCGGGTGTTGACCGAGCCCACGGTGATGGCCGCCGGCTCGTGGCCCGGGGACCCGATCGAGCCATACAGCTTCCGCGCCACACCGCCCTGCTGACGGACGCCGAAGTTGCCGGCTGCCACCACGCTGGCGATACCCCAGGCGCTGGCGTTGCGCACGGCGCGGGCCAGCGGGTCGGTACGCCAGCTTTCAGAGGCGTCGGCCGCCAGGCTCAGGTTCATGACCCGGATGCCTTCTTCCCGGGCGTTCATGACCACCCAGTCGATGCCCGCCAGCACGCCGGACGTGTGCCCCAGGCCCTTGTCGTCGAGCACGCGGATGTCGTACAGCACGGCCTGCGGGGCCACGCCCGTGCTGTCCAGCCGGGCGCGGTAGGCGCCGTTGCCTGCCGCGATCGCCGCCACGTGCGTGCCGTGGCCGTAGGCATCCACGCGCGCCCGTTTGCGGGTGTCGATCTCACCCAGCAGGCGGTTCATCTCCGTGCTGCCCAGCGTGTAGCGGCTGGAGATGTCGATCCGGCTGGTCCAGTCTTCGCCATCGCGCGTCATGGCCTCGCGGATGCGGGTGAAGTCCAGCGCGCGGCGAACCCGGGACTGGTTGTCCGCGCCGCGCAGGTTGCGGTGCGAACGGTCGATGCCGGAATCGAGGATGGCGATGCCGACGCCACGGCCGGTGGGGCCGTCGCTGCTGCCAAAGCTCACGCGGCCGGTGTTGCGCACCGCGTTGGTCCCCGTCACCAATTCCAGGGTGCTGGCCGATTGCGACACCAGCCGGTCGGGGGAAATGGATTCCACGTCGCTGCGGCCAGCCAGCTGCAGGATGGCCTGGGCCGGCAACATCGCTGCCAGGGCCGGGATCACGCTGTAGCGATAGTGCACCGAGCCGCCTGCGTTCACCACCGCCTTGCGCAAGGAATGCAGCATCACGTCGTCAGAGGTGTTGCTCACGATCAGCACCCTGAGACGGCGCTCGCCATCGACATCGCGGGCCCATTCGGGCAAGGGGGCCCGTATCGCCGATCGGGCCATGGGGGCGGGCGCCTGCTGGCTGCTGGGGCGCAAGGCATCCATCAGGTCCGTCGCCAGCTTGTCCTGCTGTGCCCAGGCAGAAGACATAGGCAGGCCCAGGGCCCAGACGCACACCACGGCCATGGCGTGGCGGATGAAAGAGGGTGCTTTCATGGTTCACGGCGGGCCTGAGGCCCGGGGTCAACGGGGATGGGAAGTGGCGCTTGGAGCAAGCCGCCGCTGCGCTGGGGACGACCGGCTCTGGCGAACCGCCCTCGTTCCTGAATCTCCGATCCACCGCACCGATGTGCGCCCTGAATCAACAACCCGAATTGTCTCGTTCGCGCGCCGTCCATGCGCCGCCGCCCCGCGCCGCGGGCGCGAAATCGAACACGGACGGCCGCGTCTTGTGCTGCAGCGGGGCGGGCCGCGCGTCTGCAGCCGCAGCGCGTGAGTGGGGGGTTGGGGCTGCAGGCCCGGGCCATCCCAGTCTTGCTATCCTGCGGCGATTTTGTGACCGCCGTCCGGCGGTCGTGCTGCCTTGCAGGAACGAGACGCCGCCGCCATGAGCCCCGCCCCCCATCCGCCCATCCCGACCCCGTCCAAAGCCGCCCTGCTGCCCGCCGCAGCGCTGGCCCTGGCCGCCCTGCTGGCCAGCGGCGCTGCCCGCGCGCAGCCCGCGGTGATCTACGACATGGGCGGCAAGTTCGACAAGAGCTTCAACCAGGCCGGCTTCGACGGCGCCGAGCGCTGGAAGAAGGAAACCGGCAAGCCGTACCTGGAATTCGAGATCAGCAACCCCACGCAGCGCGAGCAGGCCAAGCGCCGCATGGCCCAGCGCGGGGCCACGCCCATCGTGGCGATCGGCTTTTCCATGGGCAGCACGATGGAACGCGTGGCCAAGGATTTTCCGAAACTGCAGTTCGCCATCATCGACGCCGTGGTCAACCTGCCCAACGCGCAGAGCATCACCTTCAAGGAACACGAAGGCAGCTTCCTGGTCGGTGTGATGGCGGCGATGGCCAGCAAGACCGGCAAGGTGGGCTTCGTCGGTGGCATGGACATCCCGCTGATCCGCCGCTTCCAGTGCGGCTTCGAGCAGGGCGCGAAATACGCCAACCCGAAGATCACCGTCAGCGGCAACATGACCGGAACGCAACCCACAGCCTGGAACGACCCGGCGCGCGGCGCCGAGCTGGCCAAGGCGCAGTTTGCTTCCGGCGTGGACGTGATCTTCGCCGCCGCCGGCGGCACTGGCCTGGGCGTCTACCAGGCGGCCAAGGACAACGGCAAGCTGGCCATCGGCGTGGACAGCAACCAGAACCACGTGCAGCCCGGCACCATGCTCACCAGCATGGTCAAGCGTGTGGACGTGGCTGTGTACAACGCCTTCAAGGGCGTGACGCCCGGCGTCACGTCCCTGGGCCTGAAGGAAGGCGGCGTGGACGTGGCCATCGACGCCAACAACGCCAAGCTGGTGACGCCCGAGATGAAGAAAGCCGTGGACGCGGCGCGCGCCGACATCATCAGCGGCAAGATCAAGGTCATCGACTACATGGCGGCCAGCGCCTGCAAATGATGCTGCCGGCCGCCGCGCCCGCGGTACGGATGCGCGGCATCGACAAGCGCTTCGGCGCGGTGCACGCCAACAACCAGGTGAACCTGACGGTGCGTTCCGGCACCGTGCACGGCATCGTGGGCGAGAACGGTGCGGGCAAGAGCACGCTGATGTCGATCCTCTACGGCTTCTACCAGGCCGACAGCGGCGAGATCGAGATCGAAGGCCGGCCCGCGCGCATCCCGGGTTCGCGCGAGGCCATCGCGCTGGGCATCGGCATGGTGCATCAGCACTTCATGCTGGTGGACACGCTCAGTGCGCTGGACAACGTGATGCTCGGTGCCGAGCCCGGCTGGCGCCTATCGGCCGCGCGCGCCCAGGTGCGCGCAGGGCTGGATGCGTTGATGCGCGACACCGGCCTGCGCGTCGACCTCGACGCCCTCGTGCACGACCTGCCGGTGGGCGAGCGCCAGCGGCTGGAGATCCTCAAGGCGCTGTACCGCGGCGCGCGCATCCTGATCCTGGACGAGCCCACGGCGGTGCTCACGCCGCAGGAGACCGAGGCGCTGTTCGTCACCTTGCGCCAGCTGCGTGCGCGCGGCACCACGATCCTGCTGATCACGCACAAGCTCAAGGAAATCATGGCCCTGTGCGATGCCGTCACCGTGATGCGCGGCGGCCGGGTTGTGCTGGACACGGCCATCGCCGACACCAGCATCGACGGCCTGGCCGAAGCCATGGTGGGCCGGCGCGTGAACCTGGACCGCAGCGCAGCGGCCCAGGCCGCCCAGCCCGCGCCGGGCGAGGTGCTGCTGCAGGCCAGCGGCCTGGGCGTGACGGATGAACTTGGCGTGGCCCGGCTGGCGGAGGTCTCGCTGCAGTTGCGGGCGGGCGAGATCGTCGGCATCGCTGGCGTCTCCGGCAACGGGCAGAGCGAGCTGCTGGATGTGCTCTCGGGCCTGCGCGCGCCCACGCGGGGCGACTTGCAGGTGGCCGGCCAGCGCTTTGCGGCGCCGCGCTGGATCAGCACCCGGCAGGCACGCGACTTGCGCATCGCCCATGTGCCCGAAGACCGCCACCGCCGCGGCCTGGTGCTGCCCTTCGATGCGTGGGAGTCGGCAGCACTGGGCTACCAGGACCGCCCGCGCTACGGCGGCAAGCTCCTGGGCTGGTTGCGGCAGCGCGTGATGCGGCAGGACTGTGCCGAGATGATGGAACGTTACGACGTGCGCCCGCGCAACCCGGCCCTGCGCAGCAGCAAGTTCAGCGGCGGCAACCAGCAGAAGCTGGTGCTGGCGCGCGAAGCCTTTGCCACCGGCCACGCACCCCAGGTGCTGCTGGTGGGCCAGCCCACGCGCGGCGTGGACATCGGCGCGATCGAGTTCATCCACGGCCGCCTGCGCGCCATGCGCGATGCAGGCGGGGCGGTGCTGGTGGTGAGCAGCGAGCTCGACGAGATCCTGGCCCTGGCTGACCGCGTGATCGTGATGAACGCCGGCCGCGTGACCGGTGAGCTGCCCATCGAGCAATGCAGCGAAAGCGCGCTGGGCCGCCTGATGGGCGGTGCCGGCGCCGCAGAACCCGCCCAGGCGGCAACATGAGCCAACCGGTCGAACTGCCGCGCTGGCTGGACGTGGCGGTGCTGCCCGCCGTCAACCTGGCCTTTGCGCTGCTGGTGGCCGCGGGCGTGGTGCTGCTGGTGGGCTTCGATCCGCTGCAGGTGCTGGGGCTGCTGATCAAGGGCGCCTTCGGCTCGCAGGCCGGCATCAGCTACACGCTGTACTACGCCACTACCTTCGTCTTCACCGGGCTGGCGGTGGCCGTGGCCTATCACGGGGGCCTCTTCAACATCGGTGCCGAAGGCCAGGCCATCATGGGTGGGCTGGGCGCGGGTGTGGTGGCGCTGGCCTTCTCGCACGCGCTGCCGGCCTGGCTGATGCTGCCGCTGATGGTGCTGGCCGCGGCCGTGTTCGGCATGGTCTGGGCGGCGGTGCCCGGCGCGCTGCAGGCCTGGCGCGGCAGCCACATCGTCATCACGACGATCATGTTCAACTTCATCGCCGCGGCCATCTTGAGCTACCTGCTCGTGAACACGCTGAAGGAGCCCGGCAACATGACGCCGGAAAGCCGCCCCTTCGCCGACAGCGCGCGCCTGCCGGGCGTACACCAGGCCCTGGCCTGGCTGGGCATCGAATGGCCCAGCACGCCGCTGAACCTGTCCGTGCTGCTGGCCGCCGCCGCCGCCGTGCTGGTGTGGCTGGCGCTGTGGAAGACGCGACCCGGCTACGCGCTGCGCGCGGTCGGCTTTGCGCCCGACGCGGCGCTGTACGCCGGCTTGCAGCCCAAGCGGCTGACCGTGGTGGCGATGGCCGCTTCGGGTGCGCTGGCCGGCCTGGTGGGTGTGAACGAGATCGCCGGCGTGCATGGCCGCTTACTGCCGGACTTCGTGGCCGGCGCGGGCTTTGCCGGCATCGCCGTCAGCCTGATCGGGCGCAACCACCCGCTGGGCATCGTGCTGGCGTCCATCCTGTTCGGTGCGCTGTACCAGGGCGGGGCCGAGCTGGCCTTCGAGATCAACGGCTTTTCGCGCGACATGGTGTTCATGCTGCAGGGCCTGATCGTGCTGTTTGCCGGCGCCATGGCGCAGGTGGCGGCGCCGGGCTTGGCGCGTATCTGGCGCGCGGTGGAATCAGCGGTGCGGGCCGGGAACGCAGCAAAGGCGGGATCAAGCGGTGGATGAAGTGTTCATCGGCACCCTGGTGGCCAGCACGCTGCGCGTGAGCGTGCCGCTGATCCTGTGTGCGCTGGCCGGCGTGCTGTGCGAACGCGCCGGCGTCATCGACCTGGGCCTGGAAGGCAAGATGCTGATGACGGCTTTTGCTGCCGCCAGCGTGGGCGTGGTCTCAGGGTCGGTGCTGCTGGCCCTGGCCGCGGCGCTGGCCGTGGGGGTGGCGCTGTCGATGCTGCATGGCTATGCCTGCGTCAGCCACCGCGGCGACCAGGTCGTGCTGGGCATGGCCATCACGATGACGGCCGCCGGCCTGACGGTGGTGCTGGGCATCGCCTGGTTCAACCAGGGCGGGCAGAC
>JAIXZR010000149.1 GCA_027489455.1 Rubrivivax sp.
CGGCTTTCTCGCACATGGGCAAGCGCGTGCTGCAGATCGGGTGTGACCCCAAGCACGACTCGACCTTCACCCTGACCAAGAAGATGCTGCCCACCGTCATCGACGTGCTCGAGACGGTGGACTTCCACCCCGAGGAACTGCGCGTCGAGGACTTCGTCTTCCCGGGCTACAACGGCGTGATGTGCGTGGAAGCCGGCGGCCCGCCGGCCGGCACCGGCTGCGGCGGCTACGTGGTCGGCCAGACCGTGAAGCTGCTGAAGGAACACCACCTGCTGGAAGACACCGACGTGGTGATCTTCGACGTGCTGGGCGACGTCGTCTGTGGCGGCTTTGCCGCCCCCCTGCAGCACGCCGACCGCGCGCTGATCGTCACGGCCAACGACTTCGACTCGATCTTCGCGATGAACCGCATCGTGCAGGCCATCGGCGCGAAAGCGAAGAACTACAACGTCCGGCTGGGTGGTGTGATTGCCAACCGCAGCCGCGAGACCGATCAGATCGACAAGTACAACGCGCAGATTGGCCTGAAGCTGGCGGCGCACTTCCCCGACCTGGACGTCATCCGCCGCAGCCGGCTGAAGAAGAGCACGCTGTTCGAGATGGAGACCTCGCCCGAGCTCGAGGCGGTGAAGAAGGAATACATGCGCCTGGCCGCCGCCCTGTGGCTGGGGTCGGAACCGATGAGCGCCGTGCCCATGAAGGACCGCGACATCTTCGACCTGCTGGGCTTCGATTGAGCCGGGGGCACGCATGAACAACCCAACCTACACCAGCCGCCGCGGCGAGCTCGAGAAGTATTTCGACCGCACCGCCGCGCAGGCCTGGGCCCGGTTGACGTCCAACGCGCCGGTGGGCCGCGTGCGCGCCACGGTGCGCGCCGGGCGTGACCGCATGCGCGGCACGCTGCTGTCGTGGCTGCCGCAAGATCTGCGCGGCCGCCGCATCCTGGATGCCGGCTGCGGCACCGGGGCCCTGGCCGTGGAAGCCGCGCGCCGCGGCGCCGACGTGGTGGCGATCGACCTGTCGCCCACGCTGGTGGGCCTGGCGCGCGAACGCCTGCCGGAAAGCCTGGGCCTGGGCAGCATCGATTTCCGCAGTGGCGACATGCTGGATCCGATGCTGGGCGAGTTCGACCACGTCGTGGCGATGGATTCGCTGATCCACTACCGCGCGCACGACATCGTGGCGGCACTGGCCCGGCTGGCCGCACGCACCAGCCATTCCATCGTCTTCACCGCCGCACCGCGCACCCCCGCGACGATGCTGATGCTGGGCGCCGGCCGGCTGTTCCCGCGCGGCGACCGCTCGCCCGCCATCGAGCCCGTGGCGCCGGAAACGCTGCAGGCGCTGATGGAAGAAACGCCGGCCCTGGCACATTGGCAGACCGGGCGCTTCGAGCTCATCACCGGCGGCTTCTACAAGTCGCAGGCCATCGAATGGAAGCGCCCGTGAAGGCCCAGGCCCGCACCCGCACCAGCCTGGCGGCCCTGCTGCCCAGCGGCCTGCGCGATGCGGCCGATGCCTGGGCGCGCCGCCTGGTGCCGCGCCTGCTGCCCTTTGCCGACGCCGCGAGCGCCGACCTGCCGCTGGGCCGGCTGCTGCGGCTGAGCCTGTTCCAGGTCTCGGTGGGCGTGGCGATGGCGCTGATGGTGGGCACGCTCAACCGCGTGATGATCGTCGAGCTCCACATGGCGGCCTGGCTGGTGGCGCTGATGGTGGCGCTGCCGCTGCTGTCGGCGCCCTTCCGCGCCGTGATCGGGTTTCGCAGCGACCACCATGCGTCGGTGCTGGGCTGGCGGCGCGTGCCGTATCTCTGGATGGGCACGCTGCTGCAGTTCGGCGGGCTGGCGATCATGCCCTTCGCGCTGCTGGTGCTGACGGGCGAAGGCCAGCTCGGCATGGCCTGGTTGGGGCATCTGGCGGCGGGCCTGGCCTTCCTGCTGGTGGGCGCAGGCTTGCAGACCACGCAGACTGCCGGCCTGGCCCTGGCCACCGATCTTTCCAGCGAGCAGACGCGCCCGCGCGTGGTCGCGCTGATGTACGTGATGCTGCTGCTGGGCATGGTGGGCGGTGGCTTCATCACGGCCACGCTGCTGACCGACTTCACCGACAAGAAGCTGGTGCAGGTGGTGCAGGGCGCCGCGGCGCTGACGGTGCTGCTCAACCTGCTGGCCGCCTGGAAGCAGGAGCCGCGCAACCCGCAGCGCCGCCGCAAGGCCGATCCGGCCCCGGCCTTCCTGCCGCAGTGGCGGCTCTTCATCGCCCAGCCCGGAGCGCGCCGCTTCCTGTGGGCCACCGGCCTGGGCACGGCGGCCTTCAACATGCAGGACATCGTGCTGGAACCCTACGGCGGCGAGATCCTCAAGCTCAGCGTCAGCGCCACCAGCGCGCTCACCGCCATCATGGCCACGGGCTCGCTGCTGGCCTTCGCCCTGGCCGCCCGGCTGCTGATGCGCGGCAGCGATCCGATCCGCGTTGCAGCCATGGGCGCCGTCGTCGGCCTGCCGGCGTTTTCTGCCGTCATCTTTGCCGCGCCGCTGGACGCGGCCTGGATGTTCCGCGCCGGCACCTTCTTCATCGGCTTCGGCGCCGGGCTGTTCGCGGTGGGCACGCTCACTTCGGCCATGGCAATGGAAGGCAAGCAGCACGTGGGCCTGGCGCTGGGCGCCTGGGGCGCCGTGCAGGCCAGTGCTGCCGGCTTTGCCGTGCTGGCCGGCGGTGCGCTGCGCGATGGGGTGGGCCACCTGGCCACCAGCGGTGCGCTTGGCACCGTCCTGCAATCACCGGTCACGGGCTACGGCACCGTGTACCACCTGGAAATGCTGATGTTGTTTGCGGCCTTGGTGGCCATCGGTCCGCTGGTCCGGCGCTCGTCGCCGGCCCGCGGTGCCGCCACCCAGGCACCCCGTTTTGGCCTGGCCGAACTTCCCGGCTAAGCCGTTTTCCCGAAGGAGACTCTCATGGGCACTGGTGCCATCACCCAATACGTCGACGTCGCGCAGCTCGTGCTGTACGCGTTCTGGATCTTCTTTTTCGGGATCATCTATTACCTCGTACGCGAAGGCCACCGCGAGGGCTACCCGATGGAAACCGAATCGGGCCGCGGGCTCATCACCGGCTGGCCGAAGCCTCAGCCCAAGACCTACCTGCTGCCCGACGGCAGCGAGTTCTCGGTGCCCAACGACAAGGTCAGCCCGCAGAAGCTGATGGCCGAGCCGGCGCACGGCTGGATCGGCGCGCCCATGCAGCCGATCAACGCCAACCCCATGCTCGACGGCGTGGGCCCGGGATCCTGGGCCGACCGGGCGGACGTGCCGGACATGACCAGCCACGGTCACCCGCGGCTGCAGCCCCTGCGGTATTCGCCTGATTTCGCCGTCCACCCCAACAACGGCGACCCGCGCGGCGTGCCGGTGGTGGGTGGCGACGGTGTGGTGGGCGGCACGGTCAGCGATCTGTGGATCGACCACAGCGAACACCAGTTCCGCTACCTCGAAGTGAAGCTGCCCGACGGCTCGCGCAGCGTGATGCTGCCGATCAACTTCGCGCGTATCAAGGCCGACGTGGTGCAGGTGCGCTCGATCATGGGCCACCAGTTCGCCCAGGTGCCGGGTCTCAAGCGCGACGACCAGATCACCTTCCTCGAAGAAGAGAAGGTGATGGCGTACTACGGCGCCGGCACCCTGTATGCCGACCCGTCGCGGGCCGAGCCGCTGATCTGAACCCCCGCCAGCCGTACCACGCGCGCTTATCAAGGAGTACCGCATGAAAGCCGTCCACACCCCCCGCACGGGCCCGCGCCCTGCCCACCGCCACAGCCTGGGCCACGAGCACGAGTTCGAACCGCAGTACGGGCTGCCCGAAGTGCTGCCCGCCGGCGAAAAGCTGCTGTGGCAGGGCTCGCCCGATGCCCGGGCGATGGCGCTGGAAGTCTTCCATGCGCGCAAGCTGGCGCTGTACTTCGGCGCCATCTTGCTGCTGCGCGCCGGCTTCGTGCTGGCCGACGGCGGCAACCTGCTGGACGTGCTGAAAGGCTGGGCCTGGCTGGCGCCGATGGGCGGCGTGGCCGTGGGGGTGATGCTGGTGCTGGCCAGGCTGGCCGCACGCACCACGGTCTACAGCATCACCGACAAGCGCGTGATCATGCGCATCGGCATCGTGCTGACGGTGGCCTACAACCTGCCCTTCAGGCGCATCGAATCCGCCGGGCTGATGCTGCGCGGCAAGGACGGCCATGGCGACATCCCCATCACGCTGCGGAAGGGCGAGCAGATCGCCATCCTGCAGCTCTGGCCACATGCCCGCCCCTGGCAGGTGACGCGGCCGCAACCCATGCTGCGCGGCCTGAAGAACGCCGCCGCCGTCGGCCAGACCCTGGCAGCGGCCTGGCAGGCCTACCAGCAGGCCGCCGACGCGCCCAGCCCGGTGCGGGCCGAGGCGCGCAGCGCGCAGCCTGCCGCCGCACCGCAGGCCATCCCGCAAGCCGCCTGAGCGGGGCAGCACCATGCCCGCCCTGATGAACAAGGCCAGCGAGACGGTGCCGCGCCAGGCGGTGCTGGCCCTGGGCCTGCTGCTGATCGTCACCCTGCTGGGGGTGGCTGCAGTCCGGCTTTCCGGCACCCCGATCCGTGCGGCCGATGCACCGACGGCCGCGCAACGCAGCCTGCGTTTCGAAGACGGCCCGGCCGGCAGCGTGACGGTGCTGGACGCGCGCAGCGGCGAGCGCATCGACAGCGTGTCCGGCGAGGCCGGCTTCCTGCGCGGATCGCTGCGTGCGCTGGTGCGTGAACGCAAGCTGCGCGGCATCGGCTCCGGCCCGGCGTTCGAGCTGATCGCGCGCACCGACGGCCGCCTGACCTTGCTGGACCCGGCCACCGGCGAACGCCTGGATCTCGAATCCTTCGGCCCCACCAATTCGGCCGTCTATCGCCGCTGGTTGCAGCGCGACACGGCCCCTTCACTTCAGCAGTAGGAACCCGCCATGAGCACAGCCACCTTCGACACCATCCAATCGTCCGAAGACGCGGCCCGCAAGGCCAAGACCGAGACGATGCTGACGCCGCGCTTCTACACCACCGACTTCGCGGCCATGGATGCCCTGAACGTCGAGCCCGTGCGCGCCGACTGGGACGCCATGATGGCCGAGTACGAAGGCGACAACAACCACGATCACTTCCAGCGCACGCCCGAGTTCGCCAAGGAAGTGGAAGAGGTCTTCAGCAAGGTCAGCCCCGAACTGCGCCAGGAGTTCCTGGAGTTCCTGATCAGCAGCGTGACCAGTGAGTTCAGCGGCTGCATCCTCTACAACGAGATCCAGAAGAACATCACCAACCCCGACATCAAGGCCCTGATGCGCTACATGGCGCGCGACGAATCGCGCCACGCCGGCTTCATCAACCAGAGCCTGAAGGACTTCGGCATCGGGCTGGACCTGGGCGATCTCAAGCGCACGAAGAAGTACACCTACTTCAAGCCCAAGTACATCTTCTACGCCACCTACCTGTCGGAAAAGATCGGCTACGCGCGCTACATCACCATCTTCCGGCAGCTCGAACGCCACCCCGAGAAGCGCTTCCACCCGATCTTTCGCTGGTTCGAGCGCTGGTGCAACGACGAATTCCGCCACGGCGAAAGCTTCGCGCTGATGATGCGCGCCCAGCCCCACCTGCTGCGCGGTGCCAACCTGCTGTGGGTGCGCTTCTTCCTGCTGGCCGTGTACGCCACGATGTACGTGCGCGACCACACCCGCCCGATGCTCAAGGCCGCGATGGGCCTGGACCCGACCACGTACGACTACGAGGTCTTCCGCATCACCACCGAGATCAGCAAGCAGGTGTTCCCGATCTCGCTGGACACCGACAACCCCGCCTTCCGCGCAGGGCTGGACCGGCTGTTCCAGCTGCAGATGCGCATCGACGCGGCCAAGGCCCGCGGCGGTGTCATGGGCAAGCTGGCCCAGGCCGGCCTGGCGGCGCAGGCCGCGCTGACCTTCGGCCGGCTGTTCCTGATGCCTGTGCACCGGCATGACCTGCCGGCGCAGGTGCGCGTGGCGCCCGCTTGGTGAGACACGGGCACGCAAAGGACAAGCGGTGATGAGCAGTCCCTGGATCGCCGTCGGCTTTGCCATCTTCATGTGGTGGTTCTGCACCGGCCTCGTGCTGCTGCTGGACAACCTGCCGCGCACCACCTTCCGCTGGAGCCTGTTGCTGTCCAGTGCACTGGGCGCCGCGGCGCTGGTGGGCCTGGCGCACACCGCCAGCCAGACCACACTGGCCGGCGCCTACTGCGCATTCACCTGCGCGCTGCTGGTGTGGGGCTGGCATGAGCTGAGCTTCCTCACTGGATGGATCACCGGCCCGCGGCGCAGGCCGCTGCCGGCCAGCGTCACGGGCTGGCCGCGTTTCCAGGCCGCGGTGGCCGCCATCCTGTGGCACGAGCTGGCCATCCTGGCCGTGGGTGCCGTGATCGTGGCCATCACCTGGGGCCAGCCCAATCAGGTGGGCACGCTGACCTTCACCGTGCTGTGGGTGATGCGCATCAGCGCCAAGCTCAATCTCTTCCTGGGCGTGCGCAACCTGAGCCTGGAATTCCTGCCTGCCCACCTGGCCTACATGGGTAGCTTCTTCCGCCGTCGGCGCTGCAACGCCTTGCTGCCCTGGTCCGTGATCGGCGGGCTGGCCTGGTTCACGGTGCTGGTGATGGGTGCCCGGCTGCCCGATGCCGGCCCGGTGGCGGTGATCGGCACCACGCTCGTCGGCACCCTGCTGGCGATGGCGGTGCTCGAGCACCTGCTGCTGGTGCTGCCCCTGCCCGGCTCGGCCCTGTGGCGCTGGGCCATGCGCAGCCATGGCGCCGCCCCTGGCGCTGCCCCCGGCGCACCTGCCGGCCCCGCCCCAGCCTGCCGCCTGGCCGACGTGCCGGTCGACACGCCCCTGGTTCCCGCCCGCTGATGCCGATACCCCTCGGCCACCCTGCCATGCTCATGAGCCACAGCACCCCGATCCAGCGGCCCCTGCCGCCCCCGACGGCGGCCCTGGCCGCCCAGGCCGTGCCTTCGCTGGACCGGCTGCGCGTGCTGATGCGCGGCGGCTCCAAGTCTTTCTTCGCCGCATCGCTGCTGCTGCCGGCGCGCGTGCGCGGGCCGGCCACCGCGCTGTATGCCTTTTGCCGCCTGGCCGACGATGCCATCGACCTGGGCGACCAGCCCCTGGCCGCGATGGCTGATCTGCACCAGCGCCTGGACGCCATCTACGACGGCCGCCCGCGCGCTATCGATGCCGATCTGGCGCTGGCCGGCGTGGTGCACCGGCATGCAATCCCGCGCGCCCTGCCCGACGCGCTGCTGGAAGGCTTCCTGTGGGACACCCAGCAGCGCCGCTGCGAGACGCTGTCCGACGTGCAGGCCTACGCCGCACGGGTGGCCGCCACGGTGGGCGCCATGATGTCGCTGGTGATGGGCGCCGGCAGTGCCACCGCCCTGGCGCGCGCCTGCGACCTGGGCGTGGCCATGCAGCTGACGAACATCGCGCGCGACGTGGGCGAAGACGCCCGCGCCGGCCGCCTGTACCTGCCGCGCCAGTGGCTGCGCGAAGCCGGTATCGATGTCGAGGCCTGGCTGGCCGCGCCGCACTTCAACCCGGCCATCGCCCAGGTCGTGGACAGGCTGCTGCAGGTGGCCGACACGCTGTACGAGCGCTCGGAGCACGGCATCGCCGAGCTGCCGCGCGATTGCCGGCCGGCGATCCGCGCCGCGCGGCTGGTGTACGCCGAGATCGGCGAACAGCTGCGCCGTGAAGGGCTGGATTCCATCACCCGCCGCACCGTCGTCAGCAAGCAGCGCAAGCTGGCGCTGATGGCGCGCGCCGCCAGCGCCGCGGTGCTGTCGGCCGGCCATGCGGGGGCCGATCTGCCGGTGTTGCCGGAGGTGCAGTTCCTCGTCGACGCTGCCCGCCAGCCGCTGGCCAGGCCCGCCCCGCAGACCCCACGCGGCGCGCCGCGCCGGCCGGTGGGCGAACGCCTGGGCTGGGTGATCGCGCTGCATGAGCGCGAAGCCATCGCGCGCCAGGAAGCGCGCAGCGTGACGGGCTGACAGCCCCGCCGCCGGGGCCCATGGGCGGGAACCTGCCAGTCATCCTGATCGAGCTCGTGCTCGTGTTCGGCGGGGTGCTGGCGTTCGCGTGGTGGCAGCTGCGGTCGGTGGCGCGGGACCGGCGCGAGACCGTGGCCCGGCGCGCGGCGCAGCAGGCAGCCGAGGCGATCGCTGCCGCACCCCCTGCCGCGCCGCCCCCAGCGGCAACGAGTGCGCAATCCGGCACGCCAGCCGCCGAAGCACCGGCAGAACCGCGCTGAACAGGCCGCACCCGGCTACGATGCCCGCCATGCTGGAAACCGTCATCGCAAGCCTGGGCGCCACCGTGTGCGTGGCCTTGCTGGTGCGCATGTTCCTGCCGCCAGCGCGGCGGGCGCGCATCGACGGCCAGGCCCTGCGGCTGTGGCACGGCCTGCGCCAGGCCCTGCAGCGGCGCCGGCGCCAGGGCGTGCCCAAGGTCGCCCGGCGCAGCGACGCGCGCGCGGCCAACGCGCCGCGCCTGTCCCCCGCCGAAGCCCAGCGTGAAGCCGAGATCGAAGCGCAGGACGTGATCGACCGCGTGCGCCGCCAGGCGCGTGCCGATAGCGGCGTCGAGCGCCAGGGCAACGTCTACCGGCCCGACGCCTTCAAGCCGCGTCCGCCCAAGGACAAGCTGCACTGACACCCCGCCCGGCCCCGCGCCTTGCGCCAGGGCGGGCCGGCCGCGGTGGATGCGTTGCCGGACTGGCGTCGCTCAGGGCCGGCGCGGCATGCGCCAGGGCAGCATCAGCCGCACCGGCAGCGACACCAGGCGCGGCACGTTCAGCGTCTCGTGCACCGAAGTCACGGTCTGCCCGAACAGGCCGGACTGCAGTACCGAGCGCACGTAGAAGGGCGTGTCCTCCAGCGTTTCCTGCACGCGCACCGGGTGGCCGGTATCGCTGCGCATGGTGCGCCCGATCCGCCAGGCCGTGCGCGGCAGCGTCTGGCGCGGCGGCGGGTCGAAGGCCTCGCTGCGGCCGTCGGGGTGGAAGCGCTGGGTGATGACACGGTCCGGGCCCTGCTTGCTGCGCACGTCGTAGATCACGGCCGTGCTGCCGTCGGCCAGCAGGCCGCGCGACCAGTCCCATTCACGGAACGGCCGGTCGATGGGCTCGTCGCCTTCGTTGCTGTCCAGGTAGCCATCGCCCTGCCAGCTCACGCCCGGGCGGTCCAGCTTCACTTCGACGCGGGAACACGGGGCGATGGGGCCCCAGCGGTGGCGGCCGGCGGCGTCCAGCGGGGCGTTGAAGTTGCTCAGCGCCTTGGGCCACACGCGCACCGTGCCGTCCACGCGCTGCGGCAGCGGCACGCCCATTTCGTGCAGGTCGAAGAGCAGGCTCTGGCCGTCCCAGCGCAGGCTGCTGGGGCCGACCGTGAAACTGCTGGCCGTGCGCTGCACGTGGCGCTGGCCACGTTCCGTCATCGTCCAGCGGCGGTTGCCGCGGCCGTACAGCGCCACGTTGATGCAGCAGAAATCGTCGGCCACCGCCGGTGGCCCGCCGCGGGCCTGGCGCCGCTGCGCCCAGGCGTAGTAGCTGGAAAAGACGCTGCCGACGAAGGCGATGATCGTCAGGCCGTGCTGGCCGTCGTCGCTGAGGGCGTCGAGATACCACCAGAGATATGCACCCGGCGCGACCGGCTGGTCGAATCGAGGTGCGCCAGCAGCGTCGCGGCCGCCAGTCGCCCCGACATCGCCGCCATCGGCACGCCCGGGCCCGGGTGCACGCTGCCCCCCGCCAGGTACAGCCCCGGGATGCTGCTGGCGGCCGAGGGGCGGCTGAACGACGACATCCAGCCGTGCGTCGCCCGCCCGTACAGCGCCCCACCCGTGGCCGGGAACAGGCGATGGAAGTCCTGCGGCGTCGTGCGCAGTTGCTGATGCGGCTGCCATTGCAGGGTCAAGCCGCACTGGCGCAGCAAGGCCAGGCTCCGTTGTTCGCATGGGTCGGTCTCCTCGGGGTCGAAGCTGCGCAGGCCGCTGCCGGCGGCCTGGTCGCCGTCGGCTGGCGCGTTCACCAGGCACAGCAGGCGCTCGGGCTGGCCGGCGCCGCCGGTGGCCTGCGCGGCGTCGTCGCGGTCCTGCGCGCAGACGTACACCGTGCCCTGCCGCGGCAGGCGCCGCTGCGCAAAGATGTCGTCGAATTCGCTGCGGTAATCGGCGTCGAAGAAGACGTTGTGCCGCACCAGCGGGAATCCGCTGCTGCGCGCGTGCAGCGCCCAGGTGACGGCCGACAGCGACCGATCACCCCGCGCGGTGGGCGTGACGGCCGGCTGCACCGCGCCGCCCAGCAGGCCGCTGGCCAGCGCATGGCTGTCGCCGTTGAAGACCACTGAATCGGCCGCCAGGGCCTGGCCGCTGGCCAGGCGCACGCCGCAGACGCGGCCCTGGCGCAGCATGATTTCCTGCACCGGCTGGCCATACTGCAGCTGCACGCCGCGGCGCTGGGCCAGCTGCGACAGCGCACGCGCCACGGCGTGCATGCCGCCGTCCACGGCCCAGACGCCATCGAGCTCGACCTGCGCCACCAGCATCAGCGTGGCCGGCGCCGCCCAGGGGCTGGCGCCGCAGTAGGTGGCGTAGCGGCCGAAGAGCTGCTGCAGCCGCGCATCGTGGAAATGCCGGCCCAGCGACCGCCACAGGCTGGCAAACGGCCCCAGGCCGGCCAGCACCGCCAGGCCGCGCGGGCCGAGATCGCCCGCCAGGCTGAACAGCGATGGCCGTTCGCTGCGGATGTAGGGCCCTTCCAGCGTGCTGTAGACGCGCTGGGCCTGGGCGCAGAAGGCCAGGAAGCGCCGCGCCTCGGCGGGGCTGCTGAACTGCGCGATGGCGTCGGCCGACTGCTGCCGATCGGCAAACAGATCCAGCGTCTGCGCCTGCCCGCGCCAGGCGTGCCGCGCCAGCACCGACAGCGGCCGCAGCTGCAGCAGCGCATCGAGATCGGCACCGGCTTCGGCCAGGATCTGGTCGAACACCCAGCGCATCGTGAAGACCGTGGGGCCGGCATCGATGCCCACGCCGTCCACCTGCACCTGGCGCATTTTTCCGCCAGGCGTGGGCGCGGCGTCGACGAGCGTCACCGGCAGGCCCCGGCAGGCCAGCAGCAGCGCGCTCACCAGCCCGGCGATGCCGGCGCCGACGACGATGACGCGGTGATCCGAAGGCAGCGCGCTAGTCGCCATAGACGGTGCCCAGCCAGCGCCCCTGCACGGCCAGCGGCACGAAGCGAGCGAACATCGTCTCTGAAAAATAGCCTTCGCGGTAGGAAGCGCGGATGGCTTCCAGATGCGCGCCGCTGCGCGCATAGGCGTCCATCGCGGCCACGCTTTCCCAGACGCTGAAGGTGGCCTGTCGCATCAGGGGCGCTTCACCCAGCCCCACGGCCAGCAGGCAGCCCGGAGCATGGGCCAGCCCGGCTTCGGCCGGCAGCGCCCGGCGCCAGAAGGCCAGCGCGCGCCGCGGGTGGATGGAAGCGCGCGTCAGGGCGGCCACGGGTTCACCACCGGCTGCGGCCCCTGGCACGGGGGCGCTGGGGTGCAGGGGCTGCCCGCTCCAGGCCCCTCGGCTGGACCAGGCCCGCAGCTTGGCCACGCACAGCTCGGCCGAACGCGCACGGAAGGCGGCCAGCGTGGGCGATTGGGTGATGAAGCGGTCGGCCGCGGCCTCGCTGTCGAAAACGGCAAACACGCCCTGGCGCGACCGGCTGGGCCGCACGCCGAAGCCACCGTCGAAGCCGCTGCCCAAAGCCTTCGCAAAGCGCAGGCCGGGCACGCCACGAAAGCTCTGGCCGCCGCGCATGATGCGCCACCAGCCCCACAGCCGCCAGGCGGGCGACACGTCGGCCAGCACCACGACCACCACCTCGTCGCCCAGCTGCGGGCCCTGGCTGACGGTGGCCGGGGCGGCTGCGGAAGCCGGGCCGGTGATGGCCGGCGCCCCGGGCAGGGCACCGGCCGGATGAACGTTGCGGTAGGCCATGGAACAACCACCTGCCCGCAAGGGCTGAGTTACTTGATCGTCGCCTCGACGCGCCGCGCCACCGGGTCTTCACCGCTGATGTTGGCTTCGGTCTGCAGCGGCTTGTCCAGCACCACGCGGCTGGCAGCCACGCCGCCGGCCACGAGCGCATCACGCACGCCCAGGGCGCGGTTCTTGGCCAGCTCCTGGTTCATGGCCAGGTCGCCAGCGGCCGAGTGGTAGCCCGAGATCGTCACCTTGGCCGCGGGCTGGGCAGCCAGCGTGGCGATCAGCTGCACCAGGCCCTTGGCCTGCTCGCCTTCCAGCGTGGCGGAGCCGACGTTGAAGAACAGCACCGACCGCTGGGCCTCGGACACCGGCGGCGGCAGGCCGTCGGCAGGCTTGGCGTAGCTCAGCAGTTCCGGGAAGTCCTTGGCCATCTGCGCGCCGTACAGCGGCTTGTAGGCGCCCTGGTGGCAGCTGGCGCAGTTGACCTTGGCGACGTCTCCGGTGGGGCCCTTGCGGTTGGCCGGGAAGACGTCGGTCAGGCCGACGATGTAGCCGTTGTTGATGTCTCGCACCATGCGGATGCCATGCCAGGCCGTCACCAGCTGCGGCGGGTTGCCGTTCCATTCGCCGCCGATCTGCCGCGTGTTGTGGCAGTAGGTGCAGTTGACGCCCAGCGATTTGCTGAAGTGCGTCATCAGCCCGAAGGTGTGCTCGGCCTGCTGGATGCTGCTGCGGTTGCCGGTGGGCAGCGCGGTGTTGCCGTTGACGCGGATGGGCAGGTCGTTCAGCAGGTAGGGCGTGAAGGGATCGTTGGGCAGCGAGCTCATGGCCACCGTGCGCGCAGGCGTGTTCTGCCCGTTCAGGTTGCCGATGAAGTTGGCCTTCTTGTCCTGGCCTTCGGCCTTGAACCAGATCTGCGCCGGCACCGGGTTGCCGCGGTGGCAGGTGTAGCAGGTGACGCCCGTGGCCGCCACGTGCGGCTTCCAGTCGGCATTCACCTTCTGCGTCATCTGGATCATGCGACGCGCCACCACCTTCGTGTACTTGCCGTCGTCGGCGAAGTTCTGCACGTTGTGGCAATAAGCGCAGCCTTCCTGCGGCGACACCCAGGCCGTGATGCTGGCCATGTGGCGGTTGAAGTTGGCCACGCTCAGATCACCCAGCACCTTGACGTTCTGGTAGACCTGCGACGCCTTCGGGCCCTCGTTGGGCCCCGGCGGGCCGGGGGGCGCGGGCGGCTGGTTCAGGGGCACCTGCAGCTCGACGGCGCGGGGGTTGTAGACCACCTCCATGCCCGTGCCGCGGTAACCGCGCTGCACCGGGTCGACGGGGGGGCGCTCGCAGCCGGCCAGCAACAGCAGCGCGCCGGCCAGTGCCGCTGTGGCGTATCGGGTAAATCGGCTCGTTCGGCTCATGTCACTTGGCTCCCTGGATCAGCGTGGCCGGATCCACCACGGGCGGGTAGACGGCAGGGTACGGCGGCGCGACGCCATGCTTCACGGCCCAGAGGTACCAGTTGTCCACCACGGTGCCGGTGAGCAGGATGCCAATGCCGCCCGCCAGGGGGCAAAGCACGGCAAACCACCAGGCCCAGCGGTGCACCGATTCCATCGTGGCGTTGAAGCCCATGGTCCAGCGCCAGAACAGGGCCGCACGCTCGCTGGCGGTGCCGCGGTCGGTGATCTGTTCGATCTCGCGGTCGCC
>JAIXZR010000040.1 GCA_027489455.1 Rubrivivax sp.
AACAACTGTTGTCACGCCTCGGATCGGCAAGGAGAGGGCCATCAAGCTCAGCGCCGTTACTGGAACCTTGCTTGCCTTCTTCATCTGTTGGCTTCTCGTCCCGAGCATTGGACTGAATTCGCCATTGGGCCACTTCGCGTTGGGGGTCGGCCTAGCTGCCTTTATGGCCAGCTTTGATATTGCAGTTGGGCGGTTGCTCATGCGAAAGACTTGGGCAAAGATCTGGCCAGACTTCGATCCACGAACAGGCAACTACCTTGCCTACGGCTTGCTTGCGCTATGTTTCATTCCGCTCTTGGTCTGGCATCTCAGTAGGGCAGCGTCCCCTACTGCGGCCTAACCCCTCGGTCAAGCGGAGCGCCAACGGCAGGCCACCAGGCCCGGGCTGTCGGGACGCTGTAAATTGTCGCCAGCCCGGGCCTGGTGGCCTGCCGTCGTCGCCCGCTTACCTCGAACGTTAGGCATCACAGGACATACTCGTTCCTCCATGCGCTTTGAAGGCACCCTCACGTCGTGGAACGATGAACGCGGCTTTGGACGCATTGAGTCCAGCCAAGGTGGCGAACCAATCTTCGTACACGTTTCCGCTTGGCCTCGAGGCCCCGACCGCCCGAAGCTCGGCCAATCAATCACCTTCGAGGTTGAACTTGGACCAAAAGGTAAGCGCGCAAAGAACGTCCAGCTTCTGCAATTGAAGCGCCCAGCGAGACAATCCGAGCGGGCAGGCCGTGCTCAGTGGGGCACTGCATCCCTCTTCGCCATCCCTGCTTTCGTCGCGATCTACACGGTCCTCGCAGTGCTTTGGAAAGTCCCGCTATCGGTAGCAGGCCTCTACGCTGGGCTTAGCGTCATCACGTTCTTGGCCTACGCACTGGACAAATCCGCCGCCAGCAATGGTGGATGGCGAACACCGGAGAAGACTTTGCACATCTTGGCCCTGGCCGGAGGCTGGCCGGGAGCGCTTGTTGCGCAACAGCTTCTTCGGCACAAGAGTGCAAAGCAGCCGTTCCGCCAGCTCTTCTGGGCAACCGTACTTGTCAATGTCGCAGCTCTCATCGTACTGGCCTCCCCGCTTCGCCAGATCGTGCTGCCTGCGCAGTGATGCCTAACCCCTCGCTCAAGCGGAGCGCCCACGGCAGGCCGCCAGGCCCGGGCTGGTGGTACGCGGTACATTGTCACCAGCCCGGGCCTCGCGTCCTGCCGTCGTCGCCCGCTTAGCTCGAACGTTAGGCGTCACGGCCGGCTCAAGTTCGAAGCGCAACACATATTCAACACAGATATGGTTGCGCTCATGACAAGCAGTTTTTCCCACCTTACCGAAGACAGTCGCCTCACTATCCAGTCCATGCGCGCTGATGACAGTTCGATGCGCCACATCGCGCGGCACTTGCAGGTGAGCCCGTCGACTATCTCCCGCGAGATCGACCGGGCAGGAGCCAGCGGAGATGGTTGGTATCTTGCAGTCAGGGGTCAGCGAGCGCGCAAGGTCGGGCGTGCGGCGGCGGGGTTGGTGCGCCGCAAGCTTGGCTCGGACGTGAGTTCGCCCGCGTGGACGCATGTCCTGGCCGGCCTGCGCACCGGCTGGTCGCCTCAGCAGATCGCAGGCAGACTCAAGGTGTCTTCCACTGGTCAGCCGTCTTGTCCTTTGTACGTGTCGCACGAGACCATCTACTGCGCCATCCACGCCATGCCCCGGGGCGCGTTGCGTACCGAGCTGGTCTCGCTGCTGAGGCGCAGCCAGGGAGGACGGCTTCCCCGAGCTCGCGGCTCCTCGCGCTTCACTGGCGTGCAGGACATGACCAACATCTCGCTGCGCCCCGCTGAGGTGTGCGCGCGCATCGTGCCTGGCCACTGGGAAGGTGATCTCATCAAAGGCGCCTACAACCGCTCCGCTGTCGGCACCCTGGTCGAGCGCACCAGTCGCTACCTGATGCTGGCCAAGCTCGACGGCGCCGATGCCGTGTCGGTGCTGGATGGCTTCACCCGTCGTCTGCGCACGGTGCCAGAGTCACTGCGCCGCACCCTGACCTACGACCAGGGCACCGAGATGGCGATGCACCAGACCCTGGCCAAGCGCCTGCACATCGACGTCTTCTTCTGTGACGCCCATTCGCCCTGGCAGCGCGGGTCCAACGAGAACGCCAATGGCCTGGTGCGCGAATACCTTCCGAAGGGCACCGACCTCAGTATTCACAGCCACCAGGCCCTGGCGTCGATCGAAGCTTCACTCAATAATCGACCTCGCAGAATCCTTGGGTATCGAACACCTGCTGAGGTGTTCGCTGACCTCAAGCTCCACCAAGTGCAGGGTGTTGCGCTTCAAGCTTGAAACCGCCCACATGCCACCATCAGCTGACCTCCTGGCGCTGCTTGAATACCGAATGCGCGCAATCGCGATTGGGCACTTGGCGCTTCGACATACAGCCACTTGGGATGAAGCGCCGCAGATGAAGATCTACTTTGGGGAGACCCAAGTCATCGAAGGCAGGGCCACTGGATTCACCAGCGGAGCAATCGAGTCTGCAATTGTTCATTGTCGCGCCCTCCTAGAGTTCCTTGGCCTTGGTTTGGGAAAAACTGCGACCACCGTTCGGGAACTGACCGCCGCGCGCAAGCCCGACGACGAAGCAATCGAGCTGATTGACGGACTGAGTAGGGTCACCGTGTCAGACGCGGTGTCCCAGTATCCAGGGCCGGCATCCGAGGCC
>JAIXZR010000148.1 GCA_027489455.1 Rubrivivax sp.
GGGCCTCAAGGGCGTGATGATGGAACTGGAGGATTGCGCCTTCCCGCTGCTGGCCGGCATGGAAGCCCACAGCGACCCGGTGGCCGCCTTCAAGGACACCGACTACGCCCTGCTCGTGGGCGCCCGCCCGCGCGGCCCGGGCATGGAGCGCGCCGACCTGCTGGCGGCCAACGCGCAGATCTTCACCGCCCAGGGCAAGGCGCTGAACGCCAGCGCCAGCCGCAACGTGAAGGTGCTGGTGGTGGGCAACCCGGCCAACACCAACGCCTACATCGCGATGAAGAGCGCGCCCGACCTGCCGCGCGAGAACTTCACCGCCATGCTGCGCCTGGACCACAACCGCGCGCTGAGCCAGATCGCCGCCAAGACCGGCAAGCCGGTGGCCTCGATCAAAAAGCTGGCTGTCTGGGGCAACCACAGCCCCACGATGTACGCCGACTACCGCTTCGCCACCATCGATGGCGCCAGCGTGAAGGACATGATCAACGACCACGTCTGGAACGCCGAGACCTTCCTGCCCACGGTGGGCAAGCGGGGTGCCGCCATCATCGCCGCGCGCGGCGTGTCCTCGGCGGCCTCGGCCGCCAAAGCCGCCCTCGACCACATGGGCGACTGGCCCCTGGGCACCGGCGGCGAATGGGTGACGATGGGCGTTCCCAGCAACGGCGAGTACGGCATCCCGAAGGACGTGATGTTCGGCTACCCCGTCACCTGCGAAGGCGGCCAGTACAAGATCGTCGAGGGCCTGCCGATCGACGCCTTCAGCCAGGGCTGCATCGACAAGACGCTGGCCGAGCTGACGGGCGAACAGGACGGCGTGAAGCACCTCCTGTAACGCCACGGCGGCAAAGCACCCGCCACCCCACGGCGCAGGAAGGCCGGCCTACACTGGGCCGGCTTTTTTTTGTTACTGCCCCTGCTGCAGCTGCCATGTCACCCCATTCCCCCCGCGAAGCCCTGTTCGACCCGGGCGAGCCCGCCGCCACCGCCCTGCCGGTCTGCGATCACTACGCCGGCGTCGAAGCGCGCATGCGCAAGAGCCTGCAGCTGCAGGCCGAGCTGGGCCCGGTCTTCGACATCACGCTGGACAACGAGGACGGCGCCCCGGTGGGCCGCGAGATCGAGCAGGCGCACCTGATCCGCGAGATGCTCGACAGTCCGGACAACCGCTACGGCCGGGTGGGCGTGCGGCTGCTGCCGCTGTCGCACCGCCACTTTGCCGATGTCGCCGGCATCGTGCTGCGGGCCGCCCGGGCGCCGGCCTACCTGATGGTGCCCAAGCCACGCGGGCTGGCCGATGTCGAACGCGCCGCGCAGACGCTGGACGCGCTGGGCGCGGCGCGCATCCCGCTGCACACGCTGATCGAAACCCACGGCGCGCTGCGCGAGGTCTTCGCCATCGCCGAGCATCCGCGCGTCGAATCGCTGTCGTTCGGGCTGATGGATTTCGTCTCCGTGCATCGCGGGGCGATCCCGGCCAGCGCGATGGGTGCCGAAGGCCAGTTCGACCACCCGCTGATCGTGCGCGCCAAGCTGGAGATCGCCGCCGCCTGCCACACGGCCGGCAAGACGCCTTCGCACTGCATCTTCACGGAATTCAAGGACACCGAAGCACTGCAGGCCGCCGCCGAGATGGCCAGCCGCATGCTGGGCTACACACGCATGTGGAGCATCCACCCGGCGCAGATCCGCACGATCGTCGAAGCCTTCGCCCCCACGGTGGACGAAGTTGACGACGCGATCGCCATCCTGCAGGCCGCGCAGGCGGCGCACTGGGCGCCCGTGGACCATGGCGGGCGCCTGCAGGACCGGGCCAGCTACCGCTACTGGTGGCAGCTGCTGGAGCGCGCCGAGCGCACCTCGTTCCAGGGCGGGCCGCAGCTGCCCGCCGAGGTGCGCGCCGCCTGGTTCGGCTGACGCGGGGCGCGACCACGTCGCGCACCCGGTGACGCTTCGTCACACCCTGGGCCGCCCGCCCTGCCACCCTGCACGGGCATACTGCCGGCCGGCCTGCGCTGGCCCAGGGGGTGCGTCCTGTCCCCGCGGCGCAGCCTCCGGAGACCGCCCCCCATGCGCTGCCTTACTGCCACCCTGGGCCTGATCGCCGCCGCGGTCATGGCCGCCGCTGGCACCCCTGCCGCCCTGGCCCAGGCCACGGCCGCCCCCAAGAAACCAGCCGCCGCCACCCCGGCCACCCCTCGGCCGGCCGCCAACCCGGCGCCGCGCGGCACGACGCGTGCGGCAGTGCCGGCGCGGCCCGCTGTGCCGCCGCCGCCACCGCCTCTGCCCGCGGCCACGGGTGAGCAGATCGCTGCGGCCGCGCTCACGCACTTCGGCCCCTACGACTGTGATTTCGGCCAGAAGGTGATGGTGACGCTGAACCAGCGCAACGAAGGCTATGTCGACGTGCAGCTGGGCAAGCAGACGTGGACGATGAAGCCGGTGCTGTCCAGCACCGGCGCGCTGCGGCTGGAAGACGTGCGCGGCCGCACGCTGATGCTGCAGATCGCGAACAAATCGATGCTGATGGACGTGGCCGCCGGCCGCCGGCTGGTGGACGACTGCGTGCACGAAGCCCAGCGCGCAGCCATGGCGGGCGCTGGTGCGCCAATGGCAGCGGGCATCCTGGCCGGCACAGGCGCAGCCGGCGCCGCTGCGGCAGCGAACGCCGACCTGCGGGTGCGCATCCTGGAGACGACGGACATCCACGTCCACCTGATGAACTACGACTACTACCAGGACAAGCCCACCGACGAGTACGGCCTGGTCAAGACCGCCACCCTGATCCGCCAGGCGCGGGCTGAAAACCCCAACACCCTGCTGTTCGACAACGGCGACCTGCTGCAGGGCTCTCCCCTGGGCGACTGGGTGGCCAAGGTGCGGCCGCTCGCGCCGGGCCAGCAGCACCCCGCGCACCGCCTGATGCAGGCCCTGGGCTTCGATGCCGCGAACATCGGCAACCACGAGTTCAACTACGGCCTGCCCTTCCTGGCCCGGGCGCTGGAAACGGCCGGCTTCCCGAACGTCAACGCCAACATCGTCGTCGACGACGGCAGCGGCCGGCCCGAGACCATGAAGCAGGCCTACACGCCCTTCGTGATCCTGGAACGCAAGTTCAACGACGAGGCCGGCAAACCGGTGACGCTGAAGATCGGCGTGCTGGGCCTGGCGCCGCCGCAGGTGATGCTGTGGGACCGCCAGCACCTGCAGGGCAAGGTGCAGGCGCTGGACATCGTGGAGACCGCGCAGCGCTTCATCCCGCGCATCAAGAACGAAGGCGCCGACCTGGTCGTGGTGCTGGCGCATTCGGGCTTCGAGCGCGGCGAGACCGGACGCTTCGCCGAGAACGCCGTCGCCCGCCTGGCCGAGCTGCCGGGCGTGGATGCGATCCTGTTCGGGCATTCGCACGGCGAATTCCCGGGCCGCTTCTTCAACGCCCACCCGAAGGTGGATCTGGCGCGCGGCACCATCAACGGCGTGCCGGCCGTGATGGCCGGGCGCTGGGGCGACCACCTGGGCGTGATCGACCTGCTGATGCGCCAGGAAGGCGGGCGCTGGAAGGTGGCGCAATCGCGCGCCGAGCTGCGCCCGATCTTCGACCGCGAAACGCGCAGCCCGCGCGTGGCGGCCGACCCTGAGATGCTGCGCCTGATCGCCCCCGAGCACGAGGCCACGCTCGCCTACGTGCGCAGCCCGGTGGCGCGCACGGCCACGCCGATCCACAGCTACTTCGCCCAAGTCGTCGACGATCCCTCGGTGCAGCTGGTCTCGCAGGCGCAACTGGCCTATGCGCGCCGCGCCCTCGCCGGCACGCCCCACCAGGATCTGCCGCTACTGTCGGCCGCAGCGCCCTTCAAGACCGGCGGGCGCCAGGGCTGGGCGGCCTACACCGACATCCCCGCCGGCCCGGTGGCGGTGCGCAACGTGGCCGATCTCTACATCTTCCCCAACACCCTGCAGGTGGTGAAGCTCAGCGGCGCGCAGGTGCGCGAGTGGCTGGAGTTCGCCGCTGGCGCCTTCAACCGCATCGACCCCCAGGGCCCGCCCGAGCAGGATCTGCTGAACACCGGCTTCCCGAGCTTCAACTTCGACACCCTGGACGGGCTGAGCTACCGCATCGACGTGACCCAGCCCGCGCGCTACGACCGCAGCGGCAAGCTGGTGGCGCCGCAATCGCGCCGCATCCGTGACCTGCAGCACCGGGGCCGCCCCGTGGCCGACGGCGACAGCTTTGCCGTCGTCACCAACAACTACCGCGCTTCTGGCGGCGGCAACTTCCCGGGCCTGGACGGCAGCAACATCATCCTGGCCGCGCCGGACGAGAACCGCGAAGCCGTGCTGCAGTACCTGGCCGCCGCCGGCACCGTGCAGCCCGCGGCCGACAACAACTGGCGTCTGCTGCCCGTGCCGGGCGTGAAGCTGCGCTTCCTGTCCGCCGCGGCTGGCCGCGCCCACCTGGCCCAGGTGCCGCAGGTGAAGCTGGTGCGCGACAACGGCGACGGCTCGGCCCTGTACGAGCTGCAGCCCTGAAGCAGCTGCCTGTGCCGCGGCCGGCGCAGCCCCGCGGTTTCGTCATCCTGGGCAGCCTGCTGCTGGCCGGGGTGGCGCTGCTGGTCCTCGGCGCGCTGGTGCTGGGTGCGCTGGCGCTGTGGCACGCGCAGGATCTGCCGCCGCTGGACAAGGCCACGCGCTACCGCCCGCAGCAGCACCTGCAGGTGCTGACGGCCGACGGCGTGGAGATCGCGCAGTACGGCAGCGAGCGGCGCATCTTCGTGCCCATCGCGCAGATGCCGCTGGCACTGCGCCAGGCCGTGCTGGCCACCGAAGACCGGCAGTTCTACGAGCACGGCGGCATCAGCCTGCGCGGGCTGGCGCGCGCGGTGGTGGCCAACCTCAGCGGCGGCGTGCCGCAGGGCGCGTCCACCATCACCCAGCAGGTGGCGCGCACCTTCTTCCTGAGCACGCGGCGCACGGCCGAACGCAAGATCAAGGAAGCACTGCTGGCCCTGCAGCTGGAGCGCGAGCTGAGCAAGGACCAGATCTTCGAGCTCTACCTGAACCAGATCTACCTGGGCCAGCGCGCCTATGGCTTCGGCGCTGCGGCGCAGACGTACTTCGGCAAGCCGCTGGCCGCGCTGAGCCTGGCCGAAAACGCGCTGCTGGCCGGCCTGCCGCAGAACCCCATCCACGCCAACCCCGTGGCCAGCCCGGCGCGGGCCATCAAGCGCCAGCGCTGGGTGCTGTCGCGCATGGTCGTGGCCGGCACGATCACGCAGGCGCAGGCCGACGCGGCCCTGGCCGAAACCCTGGTCTTCCGCCGGCCCAGCCAGGCCGACCTGCCGGCCCAGCACGCGGCCGAGATGGCCCGCCGCGCGGTGGTCGAGCGTCTGGGCGAACAGGCCTATACCGAAGGCATCCGCGTCGTCACCACGCTGCGCGCGGCCGACCAGCGGGCCGCCCAGGCCGCGCTGCGCGCCACCGTGCTGGCGCATGAGCGCAAGCAGCCCTGGCGCGGGCCGGAAGACTTCGAGCCCCTGCCCCCGCCCGGTGCCGACGCCGCGCAATCCGAGCGCGCAGCCGCGCTGGCGCTGCGCGACGTGCGCGACGACGACGACCTGCGCGCAGCCATCGTGCTGGCCGCGCGCGCAGACGAAGTGCAGGCCCAGCTGGCCAGCGGCGAGATCGTCACGCTCACCGGCGCGGCGCTGAAGGCCGAGGCCCCGCGCGGCCTGGCCGCCGCCCTGGCGCCCGGCGCCCCGGCGGCGCTGGCCGTGCGGCGCGGCGCGATCGTGCGGCTGCAGCAGCTGCCCACCCCGCGCCGGGCGGGCCAGGCACCGGCCATGGCCTGGCGGCTGGTGCAGTGGCCGCAGGCCGAGGCCGCCTATGTGGCCATGGATCCGGCCACTGGCCGCATCCAGGCCCTGGTGGGCGGCTTCGACTTCGGGCGCCAGCAGTTCAACCGCGTCACCAGCGCCTGGCGACAGCCGGGTTCAGCCTTCAAGCCCTTCCTCTACGCCACGGCCTTCGAGCACGGCGTGATGCCGGCCACGCTGGTGCTGGACGCGCCTTACGTGCCGGCCGAAGGCGACACCAGCGGCTGGAACCCGCAGAACAGCGACGGCCAGTTCGACGGCGAGATCACGGTGCGCGAGGCGATGGTGAAGTCGAAGAACCTCGTCAGCATCCGGCTGCTGCAGCAGTTGGGCCTGCCGACGGCGCGCGAGGGCGTGGCGCGCTTCGGCTTCGATCCGGCCCGGCAGCCCGACAACCTGACCTTCGCCCTGGGCGCCGGCAGCACCACGCCGCTGCAGCTGGCGCAGGCCTATGCGGTGCTGGCCAACGGCGGGCACCGGGTGGAGCCGGTGCTGATCGAGCGCATCACCGACGCGCAAGGCCAGGTGCTCTTCGAAGCCCCACCCCCGCCGCCGCTGGACGAGGCCACGCGCGTGGTGCCGGCGCGCAACGTGGCGCTGGTGAACTCGCTGCTCAACGACGTGACGCTGCGCGGCACCGGGGCCCGCGCCCAGGCCACGCTGAAGCGGCGCGACGTCTACGGCAAGACCGGCACCACCAACGACGCCGTCGACGCCTGGTTCGCCGGCTTCCGCCCCACCAGCGCCAACGCCGCCCATGGCGCCGGCGTGGTGGCTGTGGCCTGGATGGGCTACGACGACCCGCGAAGCCTGGGCGAGCGCGAAAGCGGCGGCGGCCTGGCACTGCCGATCTGGATCGACGCCCTGGCGCCGGTGCTGCGCGGCCTGCTGGTGCAGCCCGCCCCCGAGCCCGCGCCGGGCCTGGTGGCGGTGGACGGCGACTGGCGCTACGAAGAGTTCGCGGCCGGCGGCTTCATCCCACGGCTGCCGGTGCCAGCGGCCGATGCAGCGCCCGCGCCGCCAGAGGCCGCCAGCGGCCCGGCGCCGGCCGCCGCCTCGCAGCCGCGCTGATCAGCCGTCTTCGGGGGCGATGCTCTCGCCGTAGTCCACCAGCGCTTCCAGCAGCGCCTGGGCACGTTCGTCGTCGCGCTCGATGGCGGCTTCGGCCAGTGCATCGATGCGCTCGAAGTAGCGCGCCAGCGTCAGCGCGCCACCCTGGCCGTGCAGCAGCCGGTCGGCACGGTGCTGCTGCCAACGCTCGCGCTCGGCATCGTCCAGCGTCTCGGGGAAGTTGCGCGCGCGGTAGCGGAACAGCAGCTCAGCCAGCCGCGCGTCGTCGAACGCCGGCCGCCGCGCGGCCAGCGCGGCGGGCGTGAGCTCGCGCAGGCGTTGCAGCGCGCGCCGGTCTTCGTTGCCCACGAAGCCGCCGTACAGGTCTTCGTCGGCGTCCAGCGGCGCGGGGGCCTCGGGGCGGGCAAACACCGCCGGCCACAGCGCGTCCAGGCTGCGGCCCAGGGCCGCGGCGTGCTGGGCGTGCTGCAGCGCCAGCGCGATGTCCAGCCCCCAGCGCCCGGCCACGGGCTCCACCGTGCGCAGCTTGCCGATCACCACCGGCGACTTGTTGATGTGGATGGTCTTGATCGGCAGCCGCTGCTCGCCCGCCGGCAGCTCTTCCTGGCGCGTGTACAGGCGCCGGCGCACGGTCTCGGCGTCCAGCCCGTCCAGCACCCGTGGGTCCTGCGACAAGTCCCAGACGATGACCTCGTTCTTGTTGGTGGGGTGCGGGGCCAGCGGCCAGACGATCGCCAGGCAGCCGCGCTCCACCGGGTACATGCCCGATAGGTGCACGAAGGGCTGGCCGCTGCCGATCTCGGCCAGCACGGCGTCCTTCTTGCGCAGCTTCAGGCAGAAATCCCACAGCCGCGGCTGCTGCTGCTTGATCAGCCGGGCCACGGCGATGGTGGCACGCACGTCGGACAGCGCGTCGTGCGCGGCCTCGTGCGCCAGGCCGTTGGCGCGCGTCAGGTGCTCGAGCTTGAAGCTGGGCTTGCCCTGCATCGGGCCGTCGGTGTGCAGCGGCCAGGTGATGCCGTCAGGCCGCAGCGCCCAGGTGGCGCGCACCACGTCCAGCAGGTCCCAGCGGCCACAGCCGTTCTGCCATTCGCGCGCATAGGGGTCGATCAGGTTGCGCCAGAACAGGAAGCGCGTGACCTCGTCGTCGAAGCGGATGCTGTTGTAGCCCACGCCCACGGTGCCGTCGCGCGCCAGCTCGGCTTCGATGCGGGCGGCGAACTCATGCTCGGGCAGGCCCTGCTGCAGCGCCTGCTGCGGCAGGATGCCCGTCACCAGCACGGCTTCGGGCTCGGGCAGCACGTCGGGCGCCGGGCGGCAGAAGAACATCTGCGGCTCGCCAATCTCGTTCAGATCGGCGTCGGTGCGCACGCCGGCAAACTGCACCGGGCGGTCGCGGCGGGGCACGACGCCGAAGGTCTCGTAGTCGTGCCAGTAGAAGCTGAGATCGGCCATGCGCGGGAACGATAGCGCACGCCCAGGCCAGTGGCGTTAGCCTTGCGGCCTTGACGCTGCGCGAGACACCTCATGCCCAAGCCCACGACGACACCCCGGCCCCGCCCCCTGGCGGCCCTGTTGATGCTGGCCGCCCTGGCCGCGGCCGGGCCCGCCGCCGCGCAGGCCACGGCCTGCAACGACTTCGACGAGTACGTCAACGGCCGCTGGAAAGCCGCCACGGAGCTGCCCCCCGACCGCGCCCGCATCGGCAGCTTCGACACCCTGGCCCGCGCCAACGACCAGCTGCTGGAGGCCGCCCTGCGTGAGCTGGCGGCCGACCCCGCCCGCGCCACCACGCCGGGCCTGAAGCTGCTGTCGGCCTACTACCGCAGCGGCATGGACGAAGCGGCCATCGAACGCCAGGGCCTGAAGGCCGTGCAGCCGATGCTGGACCGCATCGCCGCGGTGCAGCGCGATCAACTGCCCGTGCTGCTGGCCGATCTGGCGCGGCTGCAGGTGGCCGCGCCCATGGCGCTGTTCGTGGGCATCGATGCCAAAGACGCCACACGCCATGTGCTGGGGATGTTCCAGTCCGGCCTGGGCCTGCCCGACCGCGACGACTACACCAAGACCGACGCCACCAGCCAACGCGTGCTGGCGGCCTACCGCCGCCACGCCGCCACCCTGCTGCAGGCCGCGGGCGCGGCCACCGAGGCGAACGCCGAAGCCACCGTCGATCGCCTGATGGCCTTCGAGGCCAGGCTCGCCGCCGCCACCACCGATCGCATCCAGCGCCGCGATCCGAACGCCAACTACAACCCCGTCACCGTGGCCAGCCTGCAGACCCTGGCACCCGGGATGGACTGGCGCAGCTACCTCGCCACCTACACCGGCGACGCCGGCATCGCCGACGGCAAGACGCCCATCGTCCTGGGCCAGCCCGGCTTTGCGCAGGCGATGGCGCAGCTCGTGCAGACGGCGTCGATGGACGACTGGCGCGACTACCTGCGCGTGCGCCTGCTGGAGGAAGTGGCCCCGCATGGCCCGAAGCGGCTGGCGCAATCGCACTTCGACTACACGCAGGGCGCGCAGCGCGGGCTGAAGACACCGCCACCGCGCGTGGAGGACGTGATCATCCAGATCGGCGGCCGCACCGGCGGCTATCCGCTGGGCCAGACGCTGGGCGAGCTGTTCACGGCCAAGGCCTTCAGCCCGCAGGCGCAGGCCCGCGCACTGCAGATGGTCGACGACATCCGCGCCGGCATGCGCCAGCGCATCCAGGCCTCGCCCTGGATGAGCCCGGCCACGCAGAAGGTGGCGCTGGGCAAGCTGGAAGCGATGACGGCCAAGATCGGCGCACCGGAACGCTGGCGCACCTACGACGGCCTGGTGCTGGCGCCCGACGACTACATGGGCAACCTGCTGAAGGTGAACGCCTGGGCCACCGCCGACCGCCTGCCCGACCTGAAGCGCCCGGTGGACCGCACGCGCTGGAACACCAGCCCGCACATCGTCAATGCCTTCGCCGCCAGCGGCAACCAGATCGTCTTCCCGGCCGGCATCCTGCAGCCGCCGTTCTTCGACGAGAAGGCCGACGACGCCAGCAACTACGGCGCGATCGGCATGGTGATCGGGCACGAGATCACGCACCACTTCGACGACCGTGGCCGCCAGTTCGACGCCCAGGGCAACCTGCGCGACTGGTGGCTGCCGGCCGACGTCGAGGCCTACAAGGCGCGCGCCGAC
>JAIXZR010000042.1 GCA_027489455.1 Rubrivivax sp.
CTGGTGCTGTTGACCCCCGGCCGCTACAGCGAGACCTACTTCGAGCACGCCTACCTGGCGCGCTACCTGGGCCTGCCGCTGGTGGAAGGCGGCGATCTCACGGTGCGCCAGGACCGGCTTTACCTGAAGACCGTCGAAGGCCTGGAGCGCGTGCATGGCGTGCTGCGCCGGCTGGACGACGACTACTGCGATCCGCTGGAACTGCGCCCCGACAGCGCCCTGGGCGTGCCCGGCCTGCTGCAGGCCGCGCGGGCCGGCAGCGTGGTGATGGCCAATGCGCTGGGCAGCGCCTTCCTGGAAAGCCCGGCGGTGCAGGGCTTCCTGCCCGGCATCGCACGCCGGCTGGGGCAGGACAGGTTGCTGCTGCCGGCCCTGCCCACCTGGTGGTGCGGCGAAGCCAGCGCCCTGCGCGCGGTGCAGGGCGATCTGGACGGCAAGTTCCTGCGCAGCACCTTCCCGCGCCAAGGCCGCACGTCGCAGGTGCACGATCTTTCTCGCCTGGAGCGCCTGGCGGCGATCGAGGGCGACCCCGACGCCTGGACAGTGCAGGCCCGGCTGCGCTTCTCACGCGCCCCGATCTGGGGCGCCAATGGCGTGGCCACGCGCCCGGCCATGGTGCGCATCTATGCCATCGCCGACGGTGGCGGCCGCTGGCACGTGCTGCCCGGCGGCATGACGCGCGTGGCCCAGCGCGAGGACAGCAGCGTCAGCATGCAGCGCGGCGGCAGCAGCCTGGACACCTGGGTGCTGACCGACGGCCCGGTGGACACCTTCAGCATGCTGCCGCAGCGCCTGCAGGTGGAGGACATCGCCGGCCGCCGCCGCCCGGTGAGCAGCCGCACGGGCGAGAACCTGTTCTGGCTGGGCCGCTACACCGAGCGCACCGAGCAGGCCGTGCAGCTGGTGCGCGCCACGTTGATGCTGATCGATGCCGACGGCGACGCCACGCCGGCGATGCTGCAGTCGCTCTCGGCGCTGGCCATCGGCAGCGGGCTGGTGCCGCCGGGCGTGCCTGCCCTGGACCGGGCGCCGCATTACTTCGAGCGCGCGCTGCTGCAGGCGCTGAGCGACAGCGAGGGCCGGCGCGGCACCGCCAGCATCGGCTTCAACCTGGCGGCGCTGGAGCGGGCCTCGCAGGCGCTGCGCGAACGCCTGTCCACCGAGCACTGGACGCTGATCCGCGAGATGGGCGAAGGCTTCCGCCTGGCGCTGGAAACCCCGGAAGACGAGCTGCCCACGCTGCCGCAGGTGCTGCCCGCGCTGGACCGGCTGGCCCTGCGGCTGGCCGCCGTCACCGGCGCGCAGACCGACCGCATGACGCGCGATCACGGCTGGCGGCTGCTCACCGTCGGCCGGCTGCTGGAGCGGCTGATCGGGCTGACGGCCCGCATGCGTCCCTTCCTCAAGACCGGCGCACTGGGCAGCGCGGCGGGCATCGATCTGCTGCTGGAGCTGTTCGACAGCGTCATCACCTTCCGCGCCCGCTACCAGCGCCACGAAGACCTGCTGGCGCTGACCGACCTGCTGGTGTTGGACAGCGCCAATCCTCGCTCGCTGGCCGGCGTGGTGCGGCGTCTGCGCACCGAGCTTGGCAAGCTGCCCGGGGATGCCGCCAGCCTGGCGCCGCTGCTGGCCCGGCTGCCGGCCGAAGGCACGGGGCTGACGCTGGAGGCTTTGCGCGGCGTGGGCGACGAACAGCTGCCGCTGCTGCTGGATGGCCTGGCCGAGCGGCTGTCGGCCGCTGCCATGACGCTGGCCGACGACATCGCCAGCCGCTACTTCACGCTCGCCCAGGGCCTGGACCAGCGCGTGTGATGAGCGAGCCTGCCACTCCGGGCGAAGCACTCGCCGGCGCGATGGACCTGGACGTGGTGCACGAGACGCGCTACGCCTACGCCAGCCCGGTGTCGCAGGCCCAGCACCTGGCGCACCTCAAGCCGCTGCAGGACGACTACCAGCAGTTGCTGGATTTCTCGCTGGCCATCACCCCCCAGCCCGACCAGCCTGTGGAGAGCATCGACGAGGCCGGCAACGCGCAGTGCCATTTCAGCCTGGCGCGCCCGCATGACCAGCTCTGCGTGCGTGCCACCAGCCGCGTGCGCGTGGCCGCCCGCCATGCCGGCCTGCAGCCCGAGGCCTCGCCGCCCTGGGACGTGTTGGCCGCCAGCCTGCGCTACGTGGCGCAGGCGCCGTTGCAGCCGGCGGTGGAGTACGCCATGCCATCACCGTTCGTCCCGCGTCTGGCCGAGTTGCGCGAGTACGCACTGCCTTCATTCCCGCCAGGGCGCCCGGTGGCGGCAGCGGCGCTGGCGCTGATGCACCGCATCTTCCAGGACTTCAAGTACGAAAGCCGCAGCACCGAGATCGAGACGCCGCTGGCGCGCGCCTTCGCCCAGCGGCGCGGCGTGTGCCAGGATTTCGCGCACCTCATGACGGGCTGCCTGCGCATGCTGGGCCTGCCGGCGCGATATGTCAGCGGCTACCTGCTCACGCGTGCGGCTGGCAGCGGCGAAGCGCTGGTGGGCGCCGATGCCAGCCACGCCTGGGTGCAGGTGTGGTGCCCGGGCACGCCCGGCGTGCCGCCGGCCGGCGCGGGCGGCGGCTGGCTGGCGCTGGATCCGACCAACGACCTCGTGCCCGGCACCAGCCACGTCTGCCTGGCGGTGGGCCGGGATTTCGGCGACGTCACGCCGCTGCGGGGCGTGATCCGCGGCGGTGGCCGGCACACGCTGACGGTGGGCGTCACCACGCGCGGCCGGCCGGCGGCGGGCTTGCTTGTTGCTACAGTCGATCAACCAGGTCCAGCCGTGCCGGGCCGGGCGGCAACCGGGGCGCCCTGAGGCGCAGGCCCGGCCAAGACCAGGAGAGCGGAACCATCATGAAGTCGAGCTTCGACGAGATGAACGGCGCGCACCAGCAGGTGCGCGACCACTACAAGACCTACCAGCAGTGGCTGGCCCGGCAACCCGAGGCCAGCATGCATGCCCGGCGCGAAGAAGCGGAGATGATCTTCCGCCGCGTGGGCATCACCTTCGCCGTCTACGGCGCGAAGGACGAGGACGGCGCCGGTACCGAACGCCTGATCCCCTTCGACCTGATCCCGCGCGTCATCCCCCGGCAGGAATGGGTGGACATGGAAGCCGGCCTGCGCCAGCGCGTGAATGCGCTCAACCGCTTCATCCACGACGTCTATCACGGGCAGGAGATCCTCAAGGCCGGCATCGTGCCGGCCGAGCAGGTGCTGAAGAACGCGCAGTACCGGCCCGAGATGGCGGGCGTCAATGTGCCCGGCGACGTCTACTCGCACACCAGCGGCATCGACATCGTGCGCGCCGGCAACCCCGACGGCAGCGGCAACTACTACGTGCTGGAAGACAACCTGCGCGTGCCCAGCGGCGTGAGCTACATGCTGGAAAACCGCAAGATGATGATGCGGCTGTTCCCGGATCTCTTCAGCATGCACCGCGTCGCCCCGGTGCAGCACTACCCGGATCTGCTGCTCGAAACCCTGCGTGCCGTGGCCCCGGCCGGCGTGAACGAGCCCACCGTCGTGGTGCTCACGCCCGGCATGTACAACAGCGCCTACTTCGAGCACGCCTTCCTGGCGCAGCAGATGGGCGTGGAGCTGGTGGAGGGGCAGGATCTCTTCGTGCGCGAAGGCTTCGTCTACATGCGCACCACGCAGGGCCCGCGCCGGGTGGACGTGATCTACCGCCGCGTGGACGACGACTTCCTCGATCCGCAGGCCTTCCGCCCCGACAGCACGCTGGGCTGCGCCGGGCTGCTGGACGTCTACCGCGCCGGCAACATCACGCTGAGCAATGCGATCGGCACCGGCATCGCCGACGACAAGAGCATCTACCCCTACGTGCCGAAGATGATCGAGTTCTACCTGGGCGAAAAGCCCATCCTGCACAACGTTCCCACCTATCTGTGCCGCGAAAAGGACGACCTGCAGTACGTGCTGGACCACATGCACGAACTGGTGGTGAAGGAAGTGCACGGCGCTGGCGGCTACGGCATGCTGGTGGGCCCGGCCGCGACGAAGGCCGAGATCGCCGAATTCAGCGCCGTGGTGAAGGGCAACCCGACGAACTACATCGCCCAGCCCACGCTGTCCTTGTCCACCTGCCCCACGTTCGTGGAAGCCGGCATTGCGCCGCGCCACATCGATCTGCGGCCCTACGTGCTGTCTTCCGGCAAGGGCGTGCAGACCGTGCCCGGCGGGCTGACGCGCGTGGCGCTGAAGGAAGGGTCGCTGGTGGTGAATTCGTCGCAAGGCGGCGGCACCAAGGACACCTGGGTTCTGGAAGCCTGAACAGGGGAACGCGCATGCTGTCAAGAACCGCCGACCACCTGTTCTGGATGGCCCGCTACATGGAGCGGGCCGAAAACACCGCGCGCATGCTGGACGTCAACTACCAGACCGCACTGCTGCCGCAATCGGCCGACAAGGCCGAGCAGGGCTGGCAAGGGCTGCTGTCGATCAGCGAGCTGACCTGGTCGTTCTCGCAGAAGTACAAGGAAGTCACCGCGCGCAACGTCATGGAATTCATGGTGCGCGATGCCGACAACCCCAGCAGCATCCTGGCCTGCCTGCGCGCCGCACGTGAGAACGCGCGCGCCGTGCGCGGGGCGCTCACTACCGAGGTCTGGGAAACGCAGAACCAGACCTGGCTGGAGTTCAACCGCGCGCTGAAAGAACAGGCCTTCGAGCGCGACCCCAGCGCCTTCTTCGAATGGGTGAAGGTGCGTTCGCACCAGAGCCGCGGCGTCACGGTCGGCACGATGCTGATGGACGACTCGCTGCACTTCCTGCGCATCGGCACCTTCCTGGAACGGGCCGACAACACCGCGCGGCTGCTGGACGTGAAGTTCCATGCGCTGACGGGCGACTACTTCGGCGCCGGCAACGTCAAGGAAAGCCAGGAAGTCGACTTCTATCACTGGAGCGCCATCCTGCGCAGCGTCAGCGGCTTCGAGGTCTACCGCAAGGTCTACCGCAACGTCATCCGCCCCGAGCGCGTGGCCGAGTTGCTGATCCTGCGCCCGGACATGCCGCGTTCACTGGCCGCCTGCATGAACGAGGTCGTGCTCAACCTGGAGCAGGTGGCCAACGAGCAGAGCGCCGAGACCTTGCGCCGCGCCGGCCGCCTGCGCAGTGATCTGAAGTACGGCCGCATCGACGAGATCCTGGCCACCGGGCTGCACGCCTACCTGACGCAGTTCCTCGACCGCGTGGGCGATCTGGGCGTGGGCATCAGCCGCGACTTCCTGGTGCCGATCCCGGGTTGAGGGCAGGGCGGTCGGGCCGGCCGGTTCAGGCCGCCATCTTGGGCGCGGTGGCGGCGGGCTGCGGCTCGTCGGGCGCGGTCAGCGTCATCAGGATGTCCGCGTACCAGGCCATGTTCAGCCCCAGCGATTCATCCAGCACCTTGTCGCGGGTGCTGATGTCCAGCCGGCCCGAATGCACGCCCAGCAGCTTCCACGGCAACGGACTGTCTTGCAGACCTTTCGCGGCGGGGTCGGGCATCACCACCGGGGCGCCGCTGGTGCCGCGGTGGGTGCGGGCGTCGGTGAGGAAGTAGCCCTCGCCCTGGAAGCGCAGCCCCCAGGCCGTGGCCAGCACGGCCTGGCGCACCACGGGCAGGTGGTGCAGCGTGTCGTGGAAGCCCAGCGGGAAACCCACCACCAGCAGCCGGCTGCCCACCGGGATGCCGCCCGCGGCATCAGGCGCGGTGCCTGGTGCGGGCAGGTGCTGTGGCGTGAAGGCGTGCAGCAGCGTGCCGGCGGGCAGGGCGCTGCGGTCGATCTCGATCACCGCCACGTCGATGTCGCCGCTGGCGTCCCGGCCCTGGCGCCACTGCGCCTGGCCGTCCAGAAACAGCAGCATCGACAGCCCCGTGCTCTGGCCCAGGTTGGCGGCGTCGGTGTGCAGCTCGATCTCGATCCGGTTCGGGTGGTGCTGGCTGGGCTCGTCGATCAGCACATGGCGGCTGGTGACGAGGAACAGCCGCTCGTCGCGCTGGAAGAAGAAGCCGCTGGCGTTCGTCAGCCCGCGGTCGATCTCGAAGGTGGCGATGCGCGCGGTGGCCAGCAAAAGGGTATCGATCATCGCCCGACCATACACCCCGGCCGCCGCGCTGCCTGCGGCGGCGGTGCTCAGCGCCCGCGCTGCAGGGCTGCCGCCAGATCGATCACCGCCATCGCGTAGTAGCTGCTCCAGTTGTAGCGCGTGATGACGTAGAAGTTCTGGGTGCCCGCCACGTAGCTGGGCGCCAGGTCGCCGTTCTGCAGTTCCACCAGGGCCAGCGGCCCGGTGTGGGCCTGGCCCGCGGCGTCCAGCTGGGCACCGCGCTCGGCAAAGTCCGCGGCCGTGAAGCTGGGCAGGATGTCGGGCCCCAGCAGCACGGCGCGGTCGCGGCTGTCCACTGGCACGGCCACGCCGTAGTGCGTGGGCATGCCGCGCTGCCAGCCGAAGGCGGCCAGGTAGTGCGCCACGCTGCCCACCACGTCGGCCGGGTTGGCGTGCAGGTCGATGTGGCCGTCGCCGTCGAAATCCACGGCGTAGCGGTTGACGCTGCTGGGCATGAACTGCGGCAGGCCCATGGCCCCGGCGTAGCTGCCCTTCACGGCCAATGGATCGCTGCCTTCGCGCTGGGCCAGCACGAAGAGTTCTTCCAGCTCGCTGCGGAAGAACGCGCTGCGGTCGCGCCGGCCGGGCGGGAAATCGAAGGCCAGCGTGGCCAGCGCGTCGATGACGCGGAAGTTGCCCATCACGCGGCCGTAGAAGGTCTCTACGCCGACGATGGCCACCACGATGGCCGGCGGCACGCCCCAGCGTTCTTCGGCCAGGGCCAGCCAGCGCTCCTGCGCGCGCCAGAAGGCCAGGCCGGCCTGCACGCGCTGGGTGTCGATGAAGCGGGCGCGGTAGGCCGCCCAGTTCTTGGCCACGCCAGCCGGCGGGGGCATCACCAGCCGCCGCACGCTGTCCTGGCGGCGGGCCTGGCCCAGCTGGGCGCGCACGCGGGCGGCGTCCAGCCCGTGGGCGGCGGCCACGGCGTCGGCAAAGGCCATGGCTTCGGGGTGACCGGCGTAGGCGGCCGCGCTGGCGGCGGCCTGGGCAGGCCGGGCGACCTTCGTGGGGCGGGGGCTGGCGGCTTCAGGCCGGGCCGGGGCGGCGGCCGGCAGGGCCAGCCCGGCCAGGGCCGCCAGCAGCTGGCGGCGCAGGGGGATCAGGGGCATGTGGCCATTATCGACAGCCGCTGCCGCCTCGGCGTCGGCGGCACCCGCACGGGCCGGGGCTGGCGGCCGCCGGTGGCGGGTCAGCCGCGCTGGGGGGTCTGTTCCACCCAGCGCTGGCGTTCGTCGATGATCTTCAGCAGCGCTTCGGCGGCCCAAGGGTGGGCCAGCCAGGCGTCGGCGCCGGCGCGTTCGGCGCGCAGGCGGCCGACGGCGCTGTCATCGGCCAGCAGCAGCACCAGGGTGGGCGGTGGCCCCACCGGCTGCGATGGCGGCAGCCTTTGCAGCAGCCGGCAGGTGTGGAAGCCGTCCATGCCGTCGTCGGCGGGGTCGGGCTGGGCGGCGCTGCCGGCAGCCAGGAAGACGTAGTCGTAGGCCTCCTGCTGCAGGCGCTGCAGCGCTTCGCTGCCGCTGGCCACGCGGTCCAGCGCCAGGCCCAGCGGCGGCAGCACGCCAGACAGGAAGTGCAGGCGGGTGTCGTGCCCGTCCACCAGCAGGGCGCGGCCGCGCCGGGGCGTGGCCTGCGGGCCGGCGATGATGGGCCAGCCGGCTGCGGCGGCCTCGGCGGCTGCGGGCGGGGCCGGGTCGGCGGCGGGCGGCGGCAGGTCGCCATCGCCGCGCCCCAGCAGCCGGGCCAGGGTCTCGTGCACCTTGCGCACTTCGGCCGACATCGGCGGCGCCGCGGCCACCAGTGCGTCCAGCGTCGTCAGCAGATCGGGCAGCTGGATCGGCCGCGGCAGCTGGGCCGCCGCGCCGGGGCGTGGCGTGCTGCCTACCATCACCGCGCTGGCCATGCGCTGCTGCTGCAGCACCATCTGCACGGCGTTGTCCTGGTCGGCGTCGACGATCGCCAGGTTGCAGCTGGCCAGCTCGTCGATGCGCACGGCATAGGCTGGCCGACGCCGGCGCGGGGCACGCAGGGCGGGTTCGATGTGTTCGCGCTCGAACGGCGTGAAGCCGATCAGCGCCACGCGCACGGGCGGGCTCATGGCGGGGACTTCGGCGCATCGCGCGCGCGCTTGAGCCCGCGTGCGGGCCGGGCCAGGGGCGGTGGCCGTGCACCGCGCCTTGCGTCACGCTCGCGGGTGGGGCTTTTTCAGTCCTTCACCCATTCCGCTCTGGCCGGGCCTGGGCCAGTGCCTGCCGGAACTGCTGCCACCAGCGGCGGTGGCCCTGCCAGCGCGGGCCGCTGCTGGCGTAGCGCAGGCGGTCCAGTGCGTCCAGCTCGGCCGCGGCGGGCTCGAAGGCCGGCCCCAGCCGGCGCAGCCGCGCCGCGCGTTCGCGCGGGGCGTGGTGGGGCTGCACGTCCACGCCCAGCGCCTGCAGCCGGGCCTGCACGCGCTGCTGCAGGCGCTGCCAGGGGTCTTGCCGGCGGCGGTCCCACCAGGCCCAGCCGGCGCCGGCCAGGCTGGCGGCGCACAGCAGGGCGATCAGGGTGGTGGCCAGGTCCTGCCAGTCGGGGCGCTGCACGCCCAGGCGTTCCAGCAGGTTGAACTGCTGCTGGCGGGAGTAGTTCAGCACCCACTGGTTCCAGCGGTTGTTGATGGCTTCCCACTGCGCCCGCAGCTGTGCAGCGAGCTCGGGGTTGATCGTGCGCATCGCACCGCCCACCAGGCTGGGCGGGGGCTGCAGGCTGCGGCCGCGGGCCACGCGTTCGGGCGCCACCGCGGCGGTGGGGTCCACGCGGACCCAGCCTTCGCCGGGTTGCCAGTACTCGGCCCAGGCGTGGGCGTTGCTCTGGCGCACGATCCAGTAGCCATCCTGCGGCTCGGGATCGGTGCCCTGGTAGCCGGTGACGATGCGTGCCGGCACGTCCAGCGCCCGCATCACGACGACGAAGGCCGCGGCAAAGTGTTCGCAAAAGCCCAGCTTGCGGTCGAACCAGAACTCGTCCACCGCGTCACGGCCGTAGGTGCCGGGCTCCAGCGTGTAGCTGTAGCCACCCTGGCGCAGGTGGCGCAGCAGGGCCTGGGCCAGGGTGCGGGGATCGGCTTCCAGCATGCCGGGCTGGGCACGCAGGTCGGCGGCCCACTGCAGTGTGCGGGGGTTGAAGCCCGGCGGCAGCTGCACCAGGTCGCGCAGGCCCACCACGTCCTGGCGCGGGCCGTGGCGGTGCTGGGGCCAGGCGCTGGCGCTGATGCGCAGCCGGTCCGTGACAGGGCGGTCCACCTGCCACTGCACGTCCGGCCGCAGCGTCAGCAGCCAGCCGGGCACCTGCGGCGCAGCATCGGCGCGGTCGGGCGTCAGCTCCAGCAGCGGCAGCAGGGGCAGCCGGCTGGGTTCGATGGTGATCTCGTAGCGCAGCGGCTGGCCGATGAGCTCGACTTCGGCGCGCGGCCGCAGCGCCGCCGGGAAGGTGGGCACCAGGCGCGTCCATTCGCGGCCGTCGAAGCTGGAAAGCACCGGCCCGCGGAAGTACATCTGGTCCGGCCGCGGCACCGCGCCGGGGAAGCGCACGCGCAGCGCGATGCTGTCGTCGTTGGCGATCTCGGCCACACCGCCCAGGCGCAGGCTGCCGGACAGCCCGGTGCGGCCCACGGCGTCCTGCGGCAGGCCCCACAGCGGGCCCACGCGCGGAAAGAGCACGAACAGCAGCGCCATCAGCGGCAGGCCCAGCAGCGCAGCGCGCGCCGCCACGGCGCCAGCTGCCAGCAAGGGCGGGCGCCCCACCGGCATGTGCGACAGCACCAGGGCCGTCAGCAGTCCCCAGACGGCCAGCAGCATCCACAAACCCGTGGCCAGGCTCTGCGACACCAGGAAGTGCGTCAGCACCAGGAAGAAGCCGAGAAAGAACACCACCAGCGCGTCGCGCCGGGCGCGCAGTTCCAGCGTCTTGAGCGTGAGCAGCACCACCAGCATGGTGACGCCGGCTTCCTTGCCCAGCAGGGCGCGTTCGCCCCACAGCGTCAGGCCCGTGGCCAGCACGAGCAGGCCGCTCACCACCCAGCGGCTGGGCAGCCGGGCGCCCGTCCAGGCCAGCCGTGCGCGCCACAGCAGCACCGCGCCCGCCATCACGCCGCACCAGGCCGGCAGGCGCAGAAGGTGCGGCAGCACGGTGCCGGCGATGACGGCGATCAGGAACAGCGTGTCGCGCGTTTCGCGCGGCAGCTGCCGCAGGCGGCCCAGGGCCAGCGCCGTCATGACGCGGGCAGGCCGAAGCCGGCGAGCAGATCCAGCGCCTGGCGGCGGTGGGCGTCGCCCTGGCCGGGGGGCAGTTCCTGGCCGGGCAGCGCCAGGCCGCAGGCCAGGCCGGCCTGGTCGGCCGCCAGCACCCAGGCCGCCAGGCGCGACAGCCGCGCCTCGGTGCCGGCGGCGTGGGTCTCGGCCCAGGCCAGCCACAGCTCGCGCGATGGCGCCTGGCAGGTTTCGCGGCTCACGAGCTCGCCACTGCGGGCCACCTTCTTCCAGACCACCTGGCGCATCGTGTCGCCACGTCGCCAGGGGCGCACGCCGTCGAGTTCGCCGCCTTCGCCGCGCCGGGCGGCATGGTCGTCGGTGCCGCTGCCTGCCAGGCTGGGCAGGGGCGGGGGTGGGGTCTCCGGCCGCGGCCAGGCCAGCACGCGCGCCGCCGGGCGCCAGACCGACCAGGCACGGAACAGCCCGAACGGGAACACCGACTCCACCACCACCGTGGGCACGGCGTGCCAGCCGCGCTGCGCCGGCACCATCGACAGGTGCGCCAGCTGCTGCCCCTGGCCCGGCACATCGCACCACACGTTGCTGGCCGGCGGCGCGTGCTGCAGCCGCAGGCCCAGGCCATGGCGGGTGCGCCCGGGGTTGGTGAGCAGCACTTCCAGCGCCACGGCGTCGCCGGCAAAGCCGGGGCGCGGCGGGCGCAGGTGCAGCGTCAGCCCGCGCAGCGTGTTGTGCGTCATGTGCATCGACACGATGCCCGAGCCCGCCAGCAGGAAGGTCAGCGCGTAGCCCAGGTTCAGCTGGTAGTTGATGGACGCCAGCAGCATCACCACCAGCGTGGTGGCGTAGGCCAGCCCGGCCCGCGTGGGCAGGATGTAGACGTTGCGCTGCGTCAGCGGCTGGGTGTCGGTGACGGGCAGTCGCGCCTGCAGCCAGGCCTGCAAGCGGCCGCGGGGCCCGCCCGTGCCAGCGCCGGGCGGGCTGGCCGCCGGCGCCGCAGCCGTCGGCCCGGCGGCCGTGGCCTGGGCGCTCACGCTGGCACCTGCAGGGGTCTGGGCACGGCCACGGGGGTCAGGGGATGGGCGTGGCCTGCACCATCGCCGCCACCTGCTCGACCGCGCCGCGCCCGCTGCCGGGCACGGGCGTGAGCCGGTGGGCGATGGCCTGCGGCAGGATGGCCTGCACGTCGTCGGGCGCCACGTAGTCGCGCCCGGCCAGCAGCGCGCGGGCCTTGGCGGCACGCAGCACGGCAATGCCGGCGCGTGGCGAGAGGCCTTCGGTGAACCAGCTGCCGCTGCGCGTGGCGGCGATCAGCGCCTGCAGGTAGTCCAGCAGCGGATCGCTGGCGCGGATCTCCAGCACCGCGGCCTGCGCGGCCTCCAGTTCGCCGGGGCGCATCACCGGCTGCAGCTGCATCGCGGCGTGGCGGCGGTCGCCACCGGACAGCAGCAGGCGCTCTGATGCGCGGTCGGGGTAGCCCAGGGTGATGCGCAGCAGGAAGCGGTCGAGCTGGCTCTCCGGCAGCGGGTAGGTGCCCAGCTGGTCGCTCGGGTTCTGCGTGGCGATGACGAAGAAGGGGTGCGGCAGCGGGCGCGTCTCGTTTTCCACCGACACCTGCTGCTCTTCCATCGCCTCGAGCAGGGCGCTCTGGGTCTTGGGCCCGGCGCGGTTGATCTCGTCGGCCAGCAGCACCTGGCTGAACACCGGGCCCGGGTGGAAGACGAACTTGTCGGCGGCGCGTTCGAAGACGCTGACGCCGATCAGATCGCTGGGCATCAGGTCGGCCGTGAACTGCACGCGTGAAAAGCGCAGGCCCAGGCTCAACGCCAGGGTGTGCGCCAGCGTCGTCTTGCCGACCCCGGGAACGTCTTCGATCAACAGGTGGCCGCCGGCCAGCAGGCAGGCCATGCAGTCCTCGACCTGGGGGCGTTTGCCCACGACGATCGTGCTAATCTGATCGACCAGCTTCGAGAGCTGGCGCGCAAGGCGGGTGTCCATGCGCGGGACCATACTCGAATTGATCTGCCCCTTATCGGCTGATGAGCCCTGATGAGCACCGCCTTCTACAGTCATCCCGCCTGCCGTTTGCACGACATGGGCGCCGGCCATCCGGAATGCCCGCAGCGGCTGGACGCCATCACGGACCACCTGCTGGCCACCGGCCTGGACGTGGCGCTGGACTACCGCGAAGCGCCGGCCGCCACGGCGCAGCAGATCGGCCGCGCCCACACCGCGGGCTACGTGGCTGAAATCAGCGACACGCTGCAGCGCGTGCGCGACGGCGGCGAGGCCCGCGCCTTGGACCCCGACACCATCGCCTGCCCGCAGACCTATGAAGCCGCGCTGCACGCCGCCGGTGCCGCGGTGGCGGCCACCGACGACGTGCTGGCCGGCCGCGCCCGCAACGCCTTCTGCGCCGTGCGCCCGCCGGGCCACCACGCCACGCGGGACCAGACGATGGGCTTCTGCTTCTTCAACAACGTGGCCATCGCGGCGCGCCATGCGCTCGATGTGCACGGCCTGCAGCGCGTGGCGATCATCGATTTCGACGTGCACCACGGCAACGGCACCGAAGACATCATCGCCGGCGACGAGCGCGTGCTGATGTGCAGCTTCTTCCAGCACCCGCTGTACCCCTACAGCGGCGCCGTGCCCAAGGGCACGAACATGGTCAACGTGCCGGTGGCGCCCTACACCCGCGGCGCCGCGGTGCGCGAGACCATCGACGCGATGTGGATGCCCGCGCTGGAAGACTTCCAGCCCGAGATGATCTTCATCAGCGCCGGCTTCGACGCCCACCGCGAAGACGAGCTGGGCCAGATGGGGCTGGTCGAGGCCGACTACGAATGGATCACCCAGCGCCTGGTGGCCCTGGCGGCGCGCCACAGCCAGGGCCGCATCGTCAGCTGCCTGGAAGGCGGCTACCACCTGGGCGCGCTGGCGCGCAGCGTGGCGGCGCACCTGCGCGTGCTGGCTGACGTCGCCTGATGCTGCTGGAAGAACTGCTGCGCTTCGGCCAGGCCCTGCTGCGGCCGGCAGCGCTGCTGGAAGCCTGCGTGCTGCTGGCCTGCCTGGGCCTGGCCTGGGGCGTGGTGCGGCTGATCCGCGGGCGCGAGCCGCAGCCCGGATCGATCTGGTTCGGCGAAGGCGTGATCGGCGGCGTGCTGTTCCCGGTGCTGGCGCTGCTGCTGGCGCTGCTGGCGCGCTGGCTGCTGACGCTGCCACCGCTGGAAGTGCCGATCACGGTGTTCCGTGTGGTGCTGCCCATCCTCACCTCGCTGGCCGTCATCCGGCTGGTGGTGCGGGTGCTGCACAAGCTGTTCCCCGATTCCAGCGTGATGCGCATCGTCGAGCGCAGCGTGTCGTGGATCGCCTGGGTCGCCGTCGTGCTGTGGATCACGGGCGTGTTGCCGCTGGTGCTGCAGGAGCTGGACGCCATCCGCTGGAAGATCGGCGGCGCCTACGTCACCGTGCGCGAGCTGCTGGAAGGCGCGATCACCGCCGTCATCGTGCTGATGGGCGCGCTGTGGGTGTCATCGGCGCTGGAAGCGCGGCTGCTGCAGGGCGCCACCGACAACCTCAGCATCCGCAAGATGGCCGCGAACGCGCTGCGCGCGCTGCTGTTGCTGGTGGGGCTGATGTTCGCGCTGTCGGCCGCGGGCATCGATCTCACCGCCCTGGGCGTGCTGGGCGGCGCGCTGGGCGTGGGCATCGGGCTGGGGCTGCAGAAGCTGGCGGCCAACTACGTCAGCGGCTTCGTCATCCTGGCCGAGCGCAGCATGCGCATCGGCGACATCGTCCGCGTGGACAACTTCGAAGGCCGCATCACCGACATCAGCACGCGCTTCACCGTCATCCGCGCCGTCAACGGGCGTGAATCGATCGTGCCCAACGAAATGATGATCACCCAGCGCGTGGAGAACGCGTCGCTAGCGGATTCGCGCCTGCTGCTCAACAGCGTCGTGCAGGTGGGCTACGGCACCGATGTCGAGGCGCTGATCCCGCAGCTGCGCGACGCCGTGGCGGCCGTGCCCCGCGTGCTGGCCGATCCGGCGCCGGCCGTGCTGCTGACGAACTTCGCCGCCGACGGCCTGGAGCTGACGATCGGCTTCTGGATTGCCGACCCCGAGAACGGCCAGGGCAACGTGCGGTCGGACGTGAACCTGGCGATCTTGCGTTTCTTGAACCGGCAGCAGGTGGAGATCCCGTTCCCGCAGCGCGTGCTGCATGCCAAACCGGTGCCCGCGGCCGACCTGGTGCCTGGCGCAGGTTTGGCGGCCGGCCAGAGGGCAGGCGCTTGAGCAGCCGGCCGCGGCGCCCGGCCCCGCTGGCCCGCCGGCCAGCACTGGCCTGGCTGCTGGCGGCGATGCTGGTGCTGGCCCAGGCCGCGGGCCTGGTGCACGGCGTGGCGCATGGCCCAGGGTCGGTGGCCGGGCACGGCCACGCCCAGCCCCAGGCGCGTGCCCTGGCGCAGGCCCACGCCCTGATCCATGGCCACGGCGCCGGCGAACCCTGCCATCCCGCCGCGGGCCAGCACAGCGTGGGCGGCCCCCAGGTCATCCACGGCCTGGATGGTCATGCCCCCGGCAGCGCCGAGTGCCGGCTGCTGGACCAGCTGCTGGCCCCTGTCGGCTTGCTGCCGGCCCCTGCCGGCTTGCTGCCGGTGCTGGCGCCGGCCCGCGCCCTGCGCGTGGCCGATGCGCTGCGCCCAGGGCTGCCTGCCCCGGCGGCCTACCAGGCCCGCGCCCCGCCTCGGGGCTGACCGGCCGGCGCCAGCGCCGGCTGCACTTGCCCTTCGGGATGCCGGGCTGCCGGCACCCACCCCTACCCCTGTTTCGGCTGCAGCGCCCGCCTCGGCGCGCAGCCGTCTAGCCATTTGCGAGCGATTCCGATGTCCCCTCTTCGATCCATCCCCTCATCGCCCCGCCCCCGTCGGCCTGCCAGTATTGGCTGGCGCCGCCCGCAGCGCCCGATGCGCCTGTCCGCGCTGGCGCTGGCCCTGGCCGCGGCTTGCGCGCAGGCTCAGCAGACGCCCACCGTCGTCATCACCGGCAACCCGCTGGGTCGCAGCAACCTGGCCCAGCCGGCCAGCGTGCTCTCGGGCGATGGCCTGGTGCTCCGCCGCGGCAGCACGCTGGGCGAAACACTGGACGGCCTGCCGGGTGTCGGGAGCACCTACTTCGGCCCCAACGCAAGCCGGCCGGTGATCCGCGGGCTGGACGGCGACCGCGTCCGCCTGCTGGACAACGGCGGCGTCTCCAGCGACGCGTCGAACCTGAGCTTCGACCATGCCGTTGGCACCGATCCGCTGGTGGCCGAGCGCCTGGAAGTGCTGCGCGGCCCGGCAGCCTTGCTCTATGGCGGCAATGCCACCGGGGGCGTCGTCAACAGCATCGACAACCGCATCCCTCGCGCGGCGCCGGCCTCTGCGCTGGGCGGCCGGGCCGAGCTGCGGCTGGGCGGCGCAGCGTCCGAGCGCGGCGGCGGCCTGGTGCTGGACGGTGGCGTTGGCGCCCTGGCCTGGCACGCCGACGCCTATGGCCGCAACACCGACGACCTGCGCGTGCCGCGCCATGTGCCGGTGGCCGAAGGCGAAGCGCTAGCCCCTGCCGAACGCGTGCGCAACTCCGCCAGCCGCAGCCATGGCGGCGCGCTGGGCGCCAGCTGGGTGGGCAGCCAGGGCTACCTGGGGCTTTCGGTGGACACGCTGCGCAACCGCTATGGCGTGACATCGGAAGAGGAGGTGACGATCCGCATGGAGCGCGACCGCGTCACGCTGGCTGGCGAACTGCGCGGCCTGGGCGGCTTCATCCGGCAAGGCACGCTGCGCGCCAGCCACACCGATTACCAGCACATCGAATTCGAGGGCAGCGAGGTGGGCACCACCTTCAAGAGCAAGGGCGATGAAGTGCGGGCGGAGTTCCGGCACGCGCCATTGGGCGGCCTGGAAGGCGTTTTCGGCGTGCAGGTCGAACGGCTGGACTTCTCTGCCCTCGGTGCCGAGGCCTTCGTCCCCAGCACGCGCACGCGCAGCCAGGCGCTCTTCGTGCTGGAGCAGTTCCAGGCCGGCCCGGTGGCACTGACGGCCGGGGCGCGCATCGAACGGGTCCGAGTGGCATCGCTGGGCGATGCGCCAGACACTGAAGAGGCGCGTTTCGGCAGCGCCAGCGAGCGCCGCTTCACGCCCAAGAATGCGTCGCTGGCGGCCAGCCTGCCGCTGGCCAGCGGCTGGCAGCTGCATGCCAGCGCCGGCCACACCGAACGTGCCCCGGCGTACTACGAGCTCTATGCCAATGGGCTGCACATCGCCACGGCCGCCTACGAGCGTGGCGATCCCACCTTGCCTACCGAGCGCAGCAGGCATCTGGAAGCGGGCCTGGCGTGGAAGCAGGACGCTCACGTCTTCAGCGTCAACCTGTTCCAGACGCGCTTTTCGCGCTACATCGCGCTCGACGCCACGGGCCGCAGCATCGACATCGGTGAAGAGGAAGAAGCCACGCCCGAAGGCACGGCCCGGGCACTGGTCGCAAGGATCGCCGGCGCAGCCAGCGGCAGCGTGCCGGAGTACGCCTTCAGCGCCGTGGGCGCCCGGCTGCGCGGGCTGGAGATCGACGGCCGGCTGCGGCTGGTCGATCGCCCCTGGCGGCTGGATCTGGTGGGCGGCATCGATCTGGTGCGCGGCGACAACCTGAGCACCGGCGAGCCGCTGCCGCGGCTGGCGCCGTTGCGCCTGCGTGCCGGGCTGGAGGCTGCGCTGGGCCATCTGCGCGCCGGCATCAGCGTGCGCCACGCGGCCCGGCAGGGCCGCGTGCCGGCGGTGGACCGGCCCACCGCCAGCAGCACTCAGTTGGATCTTTCCGCCGGGGGGCCGCTGGCAGTGCTGGCCCAGGGCGCCTACTGGTACGTGAAGTTGAACAACGTCACCGATGAACTGGCCTACAACGCCGGCACCATCGAAACCTTGCGCGGCCTGGTGCCGCAGCCTGGGCGGGCGTTGGCGGCGGGGGTGCAAATGCGGTTCTGATGCCTTGCGTGGCGCTTGGCCCCTGCCGGCGAGCCGGCGCGCCGGCGGGCGTTGCGGGGCTCAGGGCGCCAGCCGCTCGCGCAGCCACTGGCCATCTTGCAGCCGGTAGCGCAGTCGGTCGTGCAGGCGGCTCTTGCGGCCCTGCCAGAACTCCCAGCCATCCGGTTGCAGCCGGTAGCCGCCCCAGTGCGGCGGGCGTGGCGGGTTCAGCAGATGGCGAGCCGCGGCTTGGGCCGCCGCCGTCACCAGCACGCCGCGCGAGGCGATCACTTCGCTCTGCGGGCTGGCCCAGGCCCCCAGGCGGGAATCGAGCGGGCGGCTGGCGTAGTAGGCGTCGGATTCTTCGTCGGCCACCTTGTCCACCCGGCCTTCCACGCGCACCACGCGTTCCAGCTCCAACCAGTGGAACTGCAGCGCCGCCCAGGGGTGGCCAGCGAGCTCGCGCCCCTTGCGGCTGTGGTAGTTGGTGTACCAGACCAGGCCGCGGGCATCGAAGCCCTTGATCAGCACCACGCGCGTCGATGGCCGGCCGTCTGCGCCTACGGTGGCCAGCGTCATGGCGTTGGGTTCCGGCAAGCCGGCCTTCAGCGCCTGGTCGAACCAGGTGGCGAACTGCTGCAGCGGGTCGGCAGCACTGGCGGTCTCGTCGAGTTCGTCGCGTTCGTAGCTCTTGCGCAGGGCGGCGATGTCGTGGTCGGGCTGTGTCATCAGTCCAGTATAGGAAGCGCCTGCCCGGGCTGCCGGGCCCCGGGTGCGCCCGTAGGGGCTAGGCCGTAAGTGATGGCCCCAGTAGCTGCCGCGGGGCTTCCCCCGCATCCTTGTGGCCGTTTCGCTGCGCTGCAGCAAAACATGTCGTTACATTCCGTCGAGCCTTGGCGCGCCGTGGCGTGGCGGTCAGGCCCGCCGGGCCCGCAACAGCCACTGACCTCAGGCCTTCCACCCCCGCCCGAATGCGCGCTCGTCCCACCATCGTCGTCCTGGCCGCCGGCAAGGGCAGCCGCTTTGGGGGCGACACCCACAAGCTGCTGCAGTCCTTCGGTGCGTCCACGGTGCTGGGCAGCACGCTGCGCAACGCCGTGGCCAGCCAGCTGCCCGTGGTGGTGGTGACGACGGCCGCGCTGGCGCCCGTGGCCGGCCGCCAGATGGCCGGGCGCGACATCATCGTCGTCACCGACGAGCAAGCGGCACGCGGGATGGGCCACAGCATTTCCTGCGGCGTGGGCGAACGATCGGGTGCCCCGGGCTGGCTGATCCTGCCAGCCGACATGCCGCTGGTGCGCCCCGGCACGCTGCTGGCCGTGGCCCGCGCGCTGGAGCACCACCCGGTGGCCTATGCCCAGCACCGCGGTCGCAGCGGGCACCCGGTAGCGTTTTCCTCCGAGCTGTATTCCGAGCTCGTGATGCTGACCGGTGACGACGGCGCCCGCCGTGTGGTGCTGCGCTACCCCGCGCACGGCGAGGAAGTGGACGACCCCGGCGTGCTGCTGGACATCGACACCCGCAGCGATCTGCAGGCGCTGCGCGACCTGGGCGGCCAGCACGCTGCCGCCGCGGCGTCCGGCGTGCCGGCGGCGGGGCCCGTGCCCGACGCCTGACCCCGCGCCTGGGGGCGCCGGCCCTTAGCCTCTTAGCCCCTTAGCCCCTAGCCCCTCAGCCGGCGTGACGGACCAGCAGCCCATGCAGCTGCGCCAGCCGCATCAGGCGTTCGATCTCGCGGTCGCGCAGGCCCTGCTCGCGCAGGGCATGGGCGGTGCGCGCCAGGTAATCCAGCGTGCTGCCGTAGCGGCCGCGGGCATGGCGCAGGATGTGCAGCATTTGCTCGTCGGCCAGGCGTGCCAGGCAGCTTTCGCTGCGCCGGCTGAGAGTGAAGGCCAGCGCCGTCACCATGCCCTGCGGCGTGCGGCAGGGCAGCAGGCGCGGGTCGTACACGCCAGTGGGCATCTCGCGCGCCCACAGGCGTTCGATCTCGCTGTCGGCCTGCTCGGGCCGCAGCCGGTAGACCACGCCGCGGCAGGCGCCGCCCGGCAGCAGCGCGAACACCAGCCCCGGCTGCTGGGGCGTGCCGCGGTTGACGCGCGAGCGCATGCGCAGCGCACGATGCCAGCCGCGCACGAGGGCGGGGCGGTGCTCGGCGGCATCGAACTCGGGGCGCCAGATCAGCGACGCGTAGCCGAACACCCAGCGTTCGCGGCTGCCGGCCCACAGCGGGTGCTGGCGCAACTGCTGCAGGGCCTGCGCAGGGCACTTCACGACGAGCTGCGGGTCGATGTCCGCCAGGCCGGGGGTCACACCGGGTGTTGTCACCATGGCCGCGCAGCATGCCACGCACCGCCCCCGGCCCTTGCGGAAAATTGACCATGTAACTTGGTTTCACCATAATCAGGCTGCCAGTTACACGTTCGGCAAGCAGGCTGTGCCCGGCTTCCGATCGGTGCCCGAACCCTCTGAAAAGCCCGCCGCCCACCGCCGGAAAAGGACCGCGATGAAACCCGTGATCGCCGAAGTCACCGCCCGCATCCGTGAACGCAGCGCCGGCACGCGCACCGCCTACCTGGCGCGCGTGGCGCGACTGGCGCAGCGCCCGCCCGGCAGCGACCGCATGGGCTGCGCCAACGTCGCCCACGCCTTTGCCGCGCTGCCAGGGCAGGACAAGTTCCGCGTCGTGCAGGAAAAGGCGCCGCACATCGGCATCGTCACGGCCTACAACGACATGCTCTCGGCACACCAGCCGTACGAGACCTACCCTGCGCTGATCCGCGACGAAGCGCGCCGCCTGGGCGCCACGGTGCAGGTGGCGGGCGGGGTGCCGGCTATGTGCGACGGCGTCACCCAGGGCCTGCCCGGCATGGAGCTGAGCCTGTTCAGCCGCGACAC